>CAXEOX010000035.1:0-26948 GCA_963997925.1 uncultured bacterium | reverse complement strand
CTACCGGGCGGCCTACCTTGGTATGACCAGACCTTCTTCCTCCAAGTGCTCCATTATCTGTTCGGCCTTTTGCTGACCGACTTTGAATCGCCGCTCCAAGAACGATGTGGACATACGAGGACTGCGGAGAGCCAACTCCCTGGCCTGGGCCAGCATTCTTTCGTTGGCTTCTTCGTTCTCATCGTCTTCATCTATCTCATCGTCCAACATGATATCCGGCAACGGGCCGCCCTTCTGGTTGGACCAGAACTTCACCATTTCCTCAATC
Source organism: uncultured bacterium (assembly GCA_963997925.1). Lineage (GTDB taxonomy): Bacteria > Chloroflexota > Dehalococcoidia > Lucifugimonadales > UBA3495 > UBA11650. The sequence goes on along the minus strand of CAXEOX010000035.1, from coordinate 26,680 downwards.
TCATTGTCGTAAACCAGGGTCCCCTGAACGCGTCGGGGTTTGGGAGAATCTGAATTGAGAATCAGCATGTCGCCCTTGCCCAACAAACGTTCTGCGCCGACGACGTCCAAGATGACTCTGGAATCCACCTGAGATGCCACGGCGAAGGCGATCCGGCCCGGAATGTTGGCCTTGAGTAGACCGGTGACAACGTTCACCGACGGTCTTTGGGTCGCCAACACCAGGTGTATCCCGGTGGCCCGTCCCAGCTGGGCCAAGCGCACCAGATTCTGTTCCACCTCGAACCCGCCGGTAATCATCAGGTCGGCCAACTCGTCGACAATCAGAACCAAGAAGGGCATGCGTTCCTTGGATTTTTCATTGTATCCAGCGATGTTGCGAACCCCGATCTCTTCCATCAGCTTGTAGCGGCGGAACATCTCCCGCATCATGCCCCGGAGAGCGGAGTTTACCTCGTCGACATCCACGATGACCGGTATGGCCAGATGGGGGATGCCGTTGAATGGGGTCAACTCCACCCGCTTGGGGTCAACCATGACCATGCGCAACTGGTCCGGCGGCTTGGTCAGAATCAGGGAGGCGACCACCGAATTGAGACAAACACTTTTGCCGCTGCCAGTGGCCCCGGCTATCAATAGATGGGGCAAACCGGCCAGATCGGTAACCACTGAGGTACCGCCGGTGTCCTGTCCCAAAGCAACGGGGAGTCCTCCCTTCCCCGATATCTTTCGGAAATCAGGCGACTCCATAACCTCTCGCAAGTGGACCTTGTTGGGGGTCGGGGCGGGCACTTCCAGACCCACCAAAGCCTCGCCGGGCACCGGAGCTTCGATGCGTAGATAGGGCGTCTTTAAAGCCAACGCTAGGTCCTTCTCGCGGGTCAAGATGCTCTGCACCTTCACCCGGCTTTCCATCTTGCCTTGGCTCCCGTCTTCTTTGCCCCCATCGCCTCTTCTATTCGTCCAGCCGGGGACCAACCCGAACCGTACTATCCTAGGTCCGGCTTTTATGTCTTTGACCTCCACCATCACGCCGTGCTCGGCAAGAGCGACCTCTACCTGACGGGCCATCTCCTGCAATGGCCCCTCTGACTGTTCCCGCGGCGTGGCAGGGGTAAGACTATCCATCGATGGTATGGACCACTTGGACCCCGCCTTTTTTACGCCAGACACTTCAACCCGGGAACGGTCGGACTTAGGCCGCTCATCAGACGCCCATTTAGGAAGGGCGCCGGGGTGTTCGTCCGGGAATGATTCGGAGTCATCGAGGAGTTCGTCAAAATCGTCCGGCGATTCGTCAAAGCTGATAACTTCAGCGCGGGTTTCGGGCGGTGCGGACTTTGAACTCTGTAGAAGGGCACTGAACCGGCTCAGCAATCCAGTCGACCGGACCGCGTATACCGCCGCACCCAGCCAACGGCCCAAGAAACCGGAGACACAAGAGAAGCCCATGTACAGGTAAGATATCCCGTATTGCAGACCCATGCCGGACTTCTTAAGCCCCGTCAGATAGATCCCGCCTATCCGCCAGGGGTAGAGCAACAGAGGGACGAATATGGCGATAGCGCCCAATTTCATCAAGGCCAGGCCGATGGGAACTCCGCCCACGGCGTCGCCCCAACTTCCGCTGAGACCGAACCCGGACAAAACTCCATCGCCGGGATCGAACAGGGAAAGGGCTCCGATAGAAATGACCACCAGAGCAGCTGCGGAAACCCATCGCCGCCAAAATCTGGCTAGCGACCGGTGACGGTATCTCAGAGTGATGAGGGCAGCCCCGAACCACAGACCGGCCGGGACCAAGCCGTAGCCAAGGGTTCGTAGAGTTCCGTTGCGGAGATCTTCATTGAACCAGAAAACCAATCCGGCAGCTAGGCCACCTACCAGCACAACCAAGACGTCGATGGCGGCAGTGGGCCTAGTCCGTATGATGTCTCCAACAGATGGCGGGGGCGTTCGTCTGCCTTTGGCAGCGGATCGTGCCATCGAGTCCTCCCATTACTGACCACTAACGAAAATAGGTGGTCAGGAAAACGGTCAGACTTCCAACACCACCGGAATAATGATAGGACGTCTGTTGGTTTCGTTAGATAGGAACGCGCGGGCAGTTTCGCGCAGTTTTGACTTCAGGCGGTCCGGTTGTTCAGCCAAACCGGACTCTCCCTCCAGGGTCCGGCCCAACGCAAGGGACAGATCCTGGAACAGTTCTTCCGTCTCCGAATCTTCCATGAACCCGCTGGCCACGGCCTTGGGGTCTCCCACCAGCCGGCCGGACTCTTTGTCGGTGGAGACCACCACGACGACAACGCCGTCCTTGGACAGCGATCGGCGTTGGCGGAATACCTGGCTGCGATGATCGCGCCGGTTCAATCCGTCGATGAAGATTCGCCGTGCGGAAACCTTCTCCTCCACCCGCGCCCCATCATCGGATAGCTCCAGTACATCCCCGTCTTCCAACACGAATATCCCGGACTCCGCCACCCCCACGTCCCAAGCCAGTTGGGCATGGGCCATCAGGTGCCGGTACTCGCCGTGCACCGGAACGAAGTACCGGGGCCGGACCAGGTTAAGCACCAACTTGAGTTCTTCCTGGCTAGCATGTCCGTGTACGTGGACCGTGGAGATGCGATCGTAGAGCACGGTGGCTCCCTGTCGCATCAGGTTGTCTATAGTCCGGCCGACCCCCAATTCGTTGCCCGGGATCGGGGTTGCGGAGATTATCACCGTGTCGCCCTCTATAACGCTGATGTCCCGGTGGTCTTTGTTGGCGATCCGCACCAGCGCAGAGGTTGGCTCGCCCTGGCTCCCGGTGGTTAAAAGCACCACTTCATTGGGAGGCAATTGACGGAGTTCGCTTAGAGGTTGGAGCATTCCCGGCGGCATCTTCAGATACCCCATCTCCATCGACACGGCTACATTGGCTTCCATGCTACGGCCCACTAAACCAACCTTGCGGCCGGAATGCTCCGCTGCGTCCACAACCTGCTGCATCCTAGCGATAAGGGAAGCGAAAGTGGCTATCATAACCCGCCCTGGAGCGTCAGCGATGGCGCGATCCAAGGCCTCGCCAACTACCCGCTCCGATGTGGTGTAACCGGGCATTTCGGCATAGGTGGAATCGGAGCACAGCAGCAGAACGCCCCCTGATCCATACCGAGCCAGTGTCGCAAGATCCATGGTTCGGCCGTCAACCGGGGTGTGATCAATCTTGAAGTCTCCGGTGTGAACCACCAAACCCCGGGGGGTCTCGATGGCGATACCCATGGCATCGGGAATGCTATGGCATACCCGGAACCAAGTGGCTCGCAAGTTGTCGCCGAATTGGTAACCGATGCCCGGTTCGATAGCTTCCAAAACCGCGCCCCTGGTGGGACGGCGCTCGTTCAACTTCACTGATATAAGGCCATGAGCCAATCTCGGCGCATACACCGGGGCATTCACCTGGGGCAAAACGAATGGAAGGGCGCCGATGTGGTCCTCATGCCCGTGGGTGATTAAGATTGCCCTGACCTTGTCGGCCCGTTCCACCAAGTAAGAAACATCGGGGACGATTAGATCAACACCCGGCATATCCCCTTCCGGAAATTGGACCCCGCAGTCAACGACGACGATGTCGTCGCCGTACTCCACGGCCATCATGTTCTTACCGATCTCCCCCAGTCCACCCAGGGGAATGATTCGCAAAGGTGTAGTTACATTACTCAAGATGTTTATTCAAATAGACTAAGTTGTTTTTCTTCCGGCGGTTCGGACGTCAAACCCGGAACCGCTGATTCGGTGATTGGTCCGGGAACGGTGTTGCTGATTCCGTCCAGACCTAGCTGCTGTTCACCTGACGGTTCGTCCGCTGGTGACGGTGCTACCGCCACTGACGTTGGAGCCGCCTCGGCATTCCGGATACCAGTCAAAACCCCAGGGATGGCTTTGAAGTCTTCAATGATTCCCGGTCTAACTTCCTGACGATACAAAGCGGCGGCTGGATGCATCACCGGATATATGTGCCGGCCGTCCTTGTTCCGGACCTTACCCCGGGCCTGGGTCATACTTTCTCCAGGGAAGAACCGGGCCAGAGAAACTCTCCCCAAAGTAACTATCAACGCCGGGTTGAGCAACTCTATCTGCCGCTCCAGATACTTGTCGCATGCCAAGACTTCGGCGGGCAGTGGGTCCCGGTTTCCCGGAGGCCGGCACTTAACCATGTTGGCGATGAATACATCTCCACGCTTCAGTCCGATGTAACCCAATAACTCATCCAGAAACTGTCCGGCCCGGCCCACAAATGGACGGCCAGTAAGGTCTTCTTGAGAACCCGGTCCTTCGCCGATTATCATCAGTTCGGCGGTGGGAGAACCCTCACCGGGAACGGCATTTTTCCGGGTTCGGCCAAGTTCACAATCCGAGCATTGTCTAACCAGTCGAGCGATTTCATCCAAGCTATTCATAAGGGTTCAACCCGCAAGCTAGATACGAATCAGCCGTTATTACAGTATAAATGCAATAGTGTACTTACCATAATGTAACGGCTATAGCCCCTTGGTCACGCCGCTAAAAAATTCCAAACACCAACCCTAACCGAATCTATAATTGACTTAATCAGAGGGGAAGGCGAAGTACCGGCAACGGGATTTCCCGAGCTGATTATCGCCACGGAAACAGATCTCTCGGCACAGACCGAATTCCTACCGTAGGACACCCCACCGGGCGGCGTCCAAGAGAGAAGCGGCACCGGAATCCACTCGCTGAAACAGGCCCGTTTGCCCGAGTCAGCGCGATACTAGGCGTCTTGAATCCCGTGGCTTTTCAGGTAGTCGACGGCATCCTTGATGGTGCCAAGCGCCCCAGCCTCGTCGTCGGAAATCTCCAACTGCTCATCGCCAGTGGAGAACTCTTCTTCGAAGGCCATGATTAATTCAACTAGGTCCAGGGAGTCCGCATTGAGGTTATCCACGAAGGATGACCCTTCTTCCACCTCTGCCTCGTCCACCCCTAACTTATCAACCACTATGGTTTTTACGCGATCATAAACGGTCGCCAATAGGTCATCTCCCTAGATTTGGGATCCAACCGTAGCCATGTAGGCAACCTCCCGGTTACCAATCACCGATCCCAGAACACCATTCACAAATTTGCTGGAATTATCACTGCCAAATACTTTGGCCAACTCAACGGCCTCGTTAATCGCCGTCTTGTCCGGCGTATCAGGATTATGTAACAACTCCAGCAGTGCTATCCGTAAGATATTCCGGTCCACCGGCGCTAGCTGAGCTACAGGCCACGCTGGTGCGAATTGCTGAATCACTTGATCGAGAGCCTGGCTTCTGGCCAATACTCCCTCGACCAATTCTTGAGCGAAAGACATCGCTCGTTCCGGCAGTTGTTCGTCTTCTGCCAACCATTCAAGGGAAGACTCCGCAAAGTTACCGCGAACGTCGGCTGCGTAGAGGCTCTGGAGGGCCGCCACCCTTCCCTTTCTTCTCAGGTCTGTAAATCTCTCCCTGGGCATGGAACACCATCACGCTGGCGAGAACCGGTTTAAGCGGTCGCGCCGGCCAATTTTCTAATAGAATCCGGATTGAATAATGCCACAGCCTCAACACCCCGGTCGATCCGTCTAATCAAACTGGCCAGTACGCTGGCCGGCCCCAATTCTACGAACTGGGAAATCCCAGAATCAACCATGCATCGGACTGTATTTCGCCACTGCACGCACTGGCAGAGCCCCCGGACCAACTCCTCACGGACCTGTTCACCGGTTCTCAACTCAGCGCAATCGGAGTTTGCGATGATTGGGCTTTGGGGGTCTTTGAACTCCATCGCCACCATCGCTTCCGCAAGGCCTTCTTTAGCCTCTTGCATCAGCGAAGAATGGAAAGCGCCGCTAACGGTTAGCGGGATGGTCTTCCTAGCGCCGCGAGCCGAAGCCAAGTCCATGGCTTGGGCCACCGCTACTTTATCTCCGCTAATCACGATCTGGTCGTCGGCGTTGATATTAGCCAATTCGACGCCGGTTTCCGCGCAGATCTGAGCTGTTGCTAACTCATCAAGTCCCAAGATTGCCGCCATGCCCCCCGGCCGCCCTTTAGCCGCTTGTTGCATCAATCGGCCTCGTTGCCGCACCAGGCTCACGCCGTCCGCAAAGCTCACGACCCCGGCCGCTACCATCGAAGTGTATTCTCCCAGGCTGTGCCCGGCGAGAGCGGCTGGCGTCTCCAACTCGGAGCCAGTGAACTCTTCCCACGCCTTCAAGGCAGCGATGCTCACCGTCATGATAGCCGGTTGAGAGTTGATCGTGTCCTGAAGTTTGCGGGAAGGACCTTGGAATATCAGCTTTGAAAGTTTGATCCCCAGCGTATCGTCAGCCTCTTGAAAGACCGCACGCGCCGCCCGGGAAGAATCGAAAAGCTCTTGCCCCATGCCAACGCTCTGAGAACCCTGGCCAGGGAAAACAAAAGCCCTTTTTATTCCGTTCTGATTGTCGGCAGTTATCTGCATGCGTTTAGCCCCAATCTCAACGTCTTAATCAGGTTATATGACGCCGGGCCTGAGAAACGCGCGACCGGGAAAGGTAGAGGATAGCCCGAAACCTTCTAGTAACCGAAACTCGTGGTGCCATCGTTGCGGTGTATTCTGCACACACATCTTCAGGCCTGCTCCGGTTATCCTTCGGTTCCTACCATTTGCCTCCCTTTATAGAAACCGCATTGGGGGCAAACGGTATGAGGCATTTTGGCGCTTCGGCACCTGGTGCACACGGAGGGATTAAGGGGCTTCAACTTTTGTGAAGTGAAGCGCCGCCCCCGCTGCGCCCTAGTTATTTTCTTGTTTGGTACTGCACCCATTGATTATCACTACTAAAACCGGTCATTCGGTCGCCGACAACCGGTCATTCCTTTCTCTTCTCTACTTTCCCGTTGATCTCCAATCATCGGACCGGCCTGGCGATTGGTCCGCGATCCAAGTATCAACCCTCAAGTAGACTGGGATATGGCGTTTTCCGACGGCCGCTCGCGCGTGAGGGGAATACGTCTTCTTCTTCCACCACCCATTACTACCCCTTCTGTGATTTCAGCAAATCGGCCAAGGCGCCCCATCTCGGGTCCACCTCAGCATCGCTGCAATTACATTCCCCCAGGTTCAAGTTGTTCCCACATACCAGGCAAAGACCAAGGCAATTCGCCTGGCATAATGGCTTCATTGGCGTATCGGCAATCACGTATTGCCGCATGATTTCGGTCAAGTCTAACACATTATCAGTATCAATTCTTTGGTTGTCTTCATCATCGGAGGGGGGTGGCAGATGCCACCCGGTATGAAGGTCCAGAATCGGGAAAAATTCCTCTTCTATATAGAGGGTAGAAGGCCAGGAAAATTCCCCGAGACATCGGCCACACATGAGTGTGGTTTGGATGTCTAATTCAGCATTGACCAACACACCTTGATGGGTCCGAACCATTTGTACCGGCCCGCTAACCCTGTCGGTGATTCGTTCTTCCTCAGTAAAAATCTCTTCGATATTGTGGTAACTTGACTCGCCGATCGGTCCCTTTAGCAACTGTGCAACATTGTATTGCATAAAACTTAAAGAACCTGCCTTTTAGAGCCGGTGGCAATTATAATCGCCCTGCCTGCGCGGATGTCAAGGGGATAGGCTCGGCGAGACTCCCGGTTTTGAACCTGGGAGTAAGGACCTCCACATCGATTCCCCATGCTAGCGAACGCCCCTCTCTTCTATCTTGGCTTCTATAAATTCCGATATAGCTCCCGTGGATGTTCCTGGGCCAAAAACGCCGCTGATGCCCAAGTCCAACAGGGGCTGGCGGTCCGACTCTGGGATTATGCCGCCTACAATCACTAATACGTCGCCCAGCCCTTCTTCCTTTAGAAGGTCCATTATCCCCGGCAATATCTCCAGGTGCGCTCCTGACAAGATGCTCATGCCCAGGACGTCAACGTCCTCTTGGATCGCCGCTTGGACAATCATCTGCGGTGTCTGCCGGATGCCGGTGTAGATAACTTCCATCCCGGAATCACGAAGAGCCCGGGCAATCACCTTGGCGCCTCGATCATGCCCGTCCAGGCCCGGTTTGGCGACGAGTACGCGGATAGGATGGCTAGATTGCGTCATAAATAATCAACTCGCATACCCATTGACTTGGCTCATGACCCGCGTCAGTTCTCCACCAACTCGGTTAGAATCCCGAACGTCGATCGCGGGTGCAGGAAAGCAATCATACCCGACAAGCCTTCCCGTGGCTCCCGGTCCACTAAGTCCACACCATGCTCTTCCAACTTGATCAGGGTTGCGGCCAGTCCCGGCACATTCAGCGCCAGATGGTGCAGACCTTCTCCCCGCCGCTCAACGAAACGACCGACCGGAGAATCATCCGACAACGGCTCAAGTAGTTCAAGCCTGGTCTGCCCAACTTGTATAAGAGTCGCTCGAACCCCTTGATCAGGCAGGGACTCTATCTCTGCCGGCGGAGCCCCGAACACCTCTTGGAAAAACTTCAGGGCAGCGTTTATGTCTTTAACCGCCACGCCCACATGGTCGATGTAACTAACGCTGCAAACGGATTCAGTAGCCACCGGTTAAGCCCCTCCCAGGAACCAAGATTTTATGGTACTTCCCAACGCTAGCCTCTTAGATCGATCCCCAGATACCAGACATCTACAAAGGATACTGGGCAAGAATCTGCCGTGCAATGATTAGCTTCTGCACTTCCGACGTTCCTTCGTAGATGGTCGTAACTCTGGCGTCCCGGAAGATTCTTTCTACTCCGGCGTCTTGGAAATATCCGATGCCGCCGTGGACCTGCATCGCCTTGGAGGAAACGTCTACGCACATCTCCGAAGCAATCAACTTGGCCATGGAGGCCTCGTTGACGAATGGCAATCCTTCGTCCTTCAATGTCGCAGCATTCATGGTGGCTATCCTGGCTCCATGTACTGCGGTGGCCATCTCCGCCAGCATGAACTGAATGGCTTGATGCTGGGCGATGGGCTTGCCGAAAGTCTCCCGTTGCTGTGCGTATCGGACCGCCGCTTCCAAAGCCGACTGCCCGATGCCCACACACTGGGCGGCGATGATTATCCGGCTGGAGTCCAGTATGTCCATGGCGTAATTGAAGCCCCGGCCTTCTTCACCCAAGCGGTTCTCCATGGGCACCGGAGTGTCTTGGAAGACGACCTCGTCGGTGGTGGAGCTACGCATACCCATCTTTCCGTGGAGCGGGTTGACGGTTAGCCCCGGCGAGTCCCGGTGAACCACAAACGCACTGATTCCTTTGTACCCCAAGGACCGGTCATGGGTGGCAAACACCACGATGGACTCGGCCACCGAAGCGTTGGTGATGAACATCTTGCTGCCGTTCAGGAAGTACATCCCATCCCGTTCGGTGGCGGTGGTCTGTAGGGCCGCTGCGTCGGAACCGCCGCCCGGCTCCGTTAGCGCCCATGCTGCGATGCCCTTTCCGGATGCCAGCGAAGGCACCAACCGTTTTTTCTGCTCTTCGTTGCCAAACCGGTATATGGTGGTAGTACCGAGCGACAGATGGGCCAGCACGCTAACGCTTGCCCCGGCGTCGCCCCTGGCCACCTCTTCAGCAACGATGGATACCTTCCGATATCCGGCCGGGCCGCTGCCGCCATACTCCGTGTCGATGCCCACGCCCGTCAGTCCAAGGCCGGCCATCCCACGCCAATTCTCCCAGGAGAACTCCTGCTTTTCATCCGCCTCTTTGGCCCTGGGAATCAACTCCCGGTCCGCGAAATCCCGGACCAGGGTTTGAAGCATCTGCTCTTCTTCATTAAGTATCAGGTCTGGCATCACATTCTCCTAAGGTCTTGTTCATGCCTCGGATCTGTCGAAAGGTTACTCTTCAGAAACTCGCCATCTGATCTTGCTCGCCGAACACGTCCCGAAAGACCTGGCTAATCTCGCCAAGAGTACAGTAGCTTTCCACGCATTCTAGGATTGCCGGAACAGTATTGTCAGTGCCCTGAGCCACAACTGTCAGACGTTTCAGGGCGGCCTGAACTTGCGAATCGTCCCGCTCTTTGCGGAGCCGCTGCACCCGCTGTATCTGCTGCCGGGCCGCTTCCGGGTAGATCCGCAACAGTCCTTCCAGCGGCGGCTCGTCGGTCACGTATTTATTTACGCCGACTATGGTCCGGTCCCCGGTCTCCACTTCCCGGCGGTGCTGATAGGCCGACTCCCCAATCTCCCGCATCTGGAAGCCCTGCTCGATGGCGTCTACCGTGCCTCCAAATTCTTTGATGCGGTCCAGGTAATTGAAGGCGCCTTCTTCCAACTGGTTGGTCAAACTCTCCACGTAGTAGGAGCCGCCCAACGGGTCTACCACGTCGGCGGCGCCGCTCTCGAAAGCCAATATCTGTTGGGTGCGCAATGAGAGCTGGGCCGACTCCTCGGTGGGCAGCGCCAGGGCTTCATCCCGGGAGTTGACGTGCAGCGACTGGGAGCCACCCAAGACCGCCGCCAGGGCCTGAACGGTGCACCGAATCAGGTTGTTGTCCGGTTGCTGGGCTGTGAGGGACACGCCGGCCGTCTGGGTGTGGAACCGGAGCATCATCGACCGTGGATCCTTTGCTCCAAACTGCTCCTTCATAATTTTTGCCCACATGCGCCGGGCCGCCCGGAACTTGGCTACCTCTTCAAAGAGGTTGTTTTGAGCGACGAAAAAGAATGAAACCCTGGGGGCGAATTCATCCACCGGCAACCCGGCTCCTATCGCCGCCTCCACATAAGCGATGGCGTTGGCAAAGGTGAAGGCCAACTCCTGCACCGCCGTGGCTCCGGCCTCTCGCATGTGGTATCCGCTGACGCTGATGGTGTTCCAGCGGGGGACGCTTTCGGCGCAATACTTGAACACATCGACCACCAGCCGCATGGACGGCCTCGGCGGATAGGCATACGTCCCCCGAGCGATGTATTCCTTCAATATATCGTTCTGAATCGTTCCGCTTATCTTGTCCTGGGGGACTCCCTGCTTCTTGGCCGCCGCGATATAAAGACACAGCAATATGGAGGCGGTGGCGTTGATTGTCATGGAAGTACTAACCCGGTCCATGGGAAGGCCTTGCATCAGGACTTCCATATCTTCAAGGCTACATATGGGCACTCCAACCTTGCCCGTCTCACCCAAGGCCCGCGGGTGGTCCGAGTCGTAACCGATCTGGGTAGGCAGATCAAACGCTACTGAAAGCCCGGTCTGTCCCTGGTCCAGAAGATATCTAAAGCGCTGGTTCGTTTCCTCGGCGGTGGAGTATCCGGAGTATTGCCGCATGGTCCACATCCGGCCCCGATAGCTGTTGGGCTGGACTCCGCGGGTGTACGGATATTCGCCAGGATAGCCGACATCCCTGCTGTATTCCCGTCCGTCTCCCGCTAGGTCTTCAGGGACATACAACGGCTCGATATCCAGCCCGCTATCGGTTACGAACTTGGGCTGGCGTTCGGGAAATCGGTCGATGGCCGGACCCAGCGTTTCCCTGGTCCATTCCTCTTTACTGCCGCTGGGCATCATTGCCTCCTAGTCTGATTGGGTAAGATCTGTAGAGGTTTTCTATCAGGGGATATCCGCCTCAATTGTACTGCTGTACCCAAAGACGCTCAACCGGTATAAATCGCAGCAAAGGAAAATACTGGGAAGTAACGAAGAGAAGCCGGGACTAGACATTGTAGATGCCGAAGCAACAAACCGTGGGACTTGAGCAAGCTGAATCCGAACTTTTGGCCGTCGGCCCGGGGCAATGCTTGCCTCGGGCCGACAACCGATTTACTTGATGATATTAACGTATGGCTTGGTGGTCAGGCTCCATTGATTGTTCACTGCGTCGTAGCGCGAGTTTACAAAGACTCTCCAGTTCTGATCATCCAGGTCCGGATAATCGGACCGGTAGTAATAACCCGGCCACCTAGTCTCCTTGCGGTGAAGCAGATGACGTAAGTGGGCTTCGCCGGTCCACGTCCGATGCACCACTTCCCAAGATCGCATCAACTCATGCCGGTTACGAGCCGCTTGTTGCGCTAGGTCTTCCCGTAACATCTCGATGAGGGTGATACCTCTCAGCAAGGTGGCCTCGTTGACCGTGTACCAAGTAGAAGTGCCGCCGCCATATTCATCCATTATCTTCTGCAGTCGAACCAAGGCCTGTTTAGGAGTGATGTAGTTGGGATTGATTTCCTCAGCAGTGGAGGCGCCTTTATGCTTTTCAAAAGTCTCCATAGGAGCCCAGATCTCTTCGGACAATTTTTTAACTTGTGCGTCGCTCACTGTGGTCGCTCCAGGGTTGTCTCTAACGAACTTAACGGCTGATTTAGCAGCTAACCTACCCTCAGTAAAGGAACCCGAAGAGAATTTATGCGGCGCAGCGCCAACTCCGTCACCAGCCGCAAACAGTCCAAGAACCGTGGTCATCTTGTTATAACCCCAGTAGTACTCAGGGGGAGCTAGATCCTCAGGTCCACTGACCCAAGCTCCGGCTTCCCCGGAGTGGGAACCCATTATGTAAGGTTCGGCCAAAACAACTTCCGAAGGCGTATCCTCAGGAGCGATATTCTGGGATGCCCACGTCAACGCCTGTGCGATAGTCATATCCAAGAAATCTTCCCAGGCTTCTTCCCTCACCTTATCCATTTTCGCCGGATCACCAGCGGCAAGTTCCTGCATCGCCAGATCGGTCCGCATGTACATCGGACCTTTGCCTTCCTTGATGTCCAAGAACATCTGGTGGTTTCGAAGAGGAGTCGGCGTTGGTATCGCCGACCCATACGGCTCGTATTTCCTAAGCTCGCTTTCCCGGGTAACCGTATAGTCTTCGCCCAACGAATTCTCTACGTGGGCGTGGAAATATTGGAACCACATGCCGACCGGGCCGTATCCGTCCTTGAACCGGGTGGGCACGAAACGGTGTTCCATCTGGGTCATTTCCGTACCGATGGGAATCATCAATCCGTAGGCCGAACCGGTAGCGAACACTGAATACCAAGTCCGCCCCATGCCCTCGTTCACCGACCTTGGCCGGAAAACGTTTGAAGCGCCGCCGCTGGTGATGATTACGGCGTTGGCTTTAAACACCCAAATCTTGTTCTCTCGAACCCCAAACCCGATAGCGCCGGCGATACGATTCGGATCGTTAGCATCGGTCAAAAGATGCGTGATGGCTATCCGCTCGTAGATATTTTCAGTTCCTACTGCTTTCCTAGCCGGCTCCGCAGTTACCGGCTTGATCGACTCGCCGTGTATGGGGATCTGCCAGCGTCCGATCCGCTCATATTCTCCGTTTTCCTTCTTCCAAATTGGCAGGCCCCACTCTTCCAGCAGATGGACTGACGAGTCGACATGACGGCCTACATCGTAAACCAGGTCTTCCCGGGCCAAGCCCATCATGTCATTGACGACATACTTAACGAAGTCTTCTGGAGTGTTCCATCCGTACCGCTGCCCCATGTAGCAGTTGATGGCAGAGAGTCCCTCACCGGTTGCCCCGCTACGTTCTATGACTGCTTTCTCAACAATCACAACTTTGAGATCTTCGCCCCAATATTTTGATTCGAATGCGGCACCACATCCGGACATTCCTCCACCAACGACTAGAATGTCGCATTCAACCGTCTCAACAGTAGGTAAAGCCATCGAAATTCCTCCTAACTACCAGCTTGTAACGTGGGCAATCTGTCCACGCCAAGCCATTTGGATTCTCCCGCCAACCCCTGGCCTTCCAGGTCATTGACCTTGTCTTCAGTGAAATCTTTATATGGATCGGACGACCCTACAGGAGTGCTCCTGGAAGGATAGGTGAACTGCAACTCTCTGCCGTCCCTGAATTTCACCGTCCAGGTGAAACCCCCTTCTACTCGCTTCGGTTGGACCGAGGCCCCCAATGGCACGAAGTCCGAATACCCCCGGACAAATATCGCCTCCTGAGGGCAGAGCTTGACGCAGGCATAACATTCTGAGCACAGCTCCGGCTCTTGGTTGGCGCCTTTGTTCATGCCGGGGTCCAGCACCATTAGGTCGTTGGGACAGATGTACACGCAAAGGGGTCCCAGGTGCTCGCCTTCGCACGCGTTGCAGGCATTGGGTTCCACGAATGTAGGCATTTTTCCTCCCGCTATTTACCGTTCGATTTTGGATGGCCAGGTACAAGTAACCCGATTAAATAAAAAGCCCCCGCATTGTTCGTACGGGGGCCTTGGCGACATCACATATCAAGTTTCACAGGAACAAGTACAGTCCATGGCTGCCAGGGACATGACCGGTGTACGGTTTTCCAGGTATTCTTCGGTAACGAATGGAGACCCGAAGCCATACTTTTCCGCGCACTGGCCGGTTACCTCCAGAACTTCCGCTCTTAAGGTCAGAGGCTCAGGTTCCGTCCCGCCTTGGATGATGCTGCGAATGAAGGTACCTGAAAGGTCCTGCTTCTGGTCCCGGTGACCGCAGAGACCCTCGTAGGCAACTCCGGCGCATACCGGACAGTACCACCACTCCAGCGTCAAAACCGACTTGATACCCAAGTCAGGTAATTCGCTAAAGATGTTGTGGGCGGCGTAGGTATCGTAGTAATCGCCAACGCCGGCATGGTCCCGGCCGAACATATGGTGGGTGCAGCCCAGGTTCTTCCGAACCAAGGCATGGAACACAGCCTCCCGCGGTCCGGCGTAGCGCATGTCCCACATCAGCGTGGAAGTCTGGTGCACGTCCTCTCGGAAGAACCCGCCTTCCCGCAAACGGTTATGCCCTAGAACTATCGCTTCGTCGATGTAGTCCCCCGGCTTCTTCTCCCCTACGACGGCGCTGACCAGTATCCCGTCGGCCTCCGCCGCCAAGTACGCGCCCTTCATCAGCCACTCGTGGCCGGAATGGGGAACGTTACGGCTCTGGTGGGCTACGACCTTGGTCCAACCCCGATCGGCAAAGAGTTCCCTCATCTGGCGGGGAGTCTTCCAGAATTCGTCGAACGGTGGATTAATCACTGGAGGATTGACCAGGGTTATAGGTCCGGAGACGAAAGTGTCTTCCAAGGAATTGGTCCTCATAACCCCTGGATGCGCCAGGTCGTTGGTTCCGTAGACATGACCGGCCATCAATTCTTTATCGTAGGAGAAAATCTCATCTACCTCTAAAACCGCCAGGGGCTGGTCCTGATTGGTGAGCAACACCGAGTCGCCAACCCCTACACCAAGGGAGGTCAACTCGTCGTTTGAGACATCCATAACGATGGGAATACTCCAAACGTAGCCACTCGCCAGGGTCATGTTCCGAACCACTGAATCCACATCAGCTTGCCCCATGAATCCTTCCAGCGGAGAGAAAAATCCGTAGGCGATGTTCACGCACTCTCTGGCGATCTGTTCCCTCACCGCCAACCGGGGCAGGCCTTTAATCATCCGCGCAGCTTCCTCTGGAGAAGCAACCCGATCTACCAAGACCCCACCGTGGGGAGAAAGTGAGTTATCGACCAATACTATTCCGCCAACTTCTAAATGGGATTCACGGTGAATCAAACTCTTCATTACCGGAAAGAAACGGGGTTGGCTAGCCCCGAGAGTCCAGAGGTAATTCTCCGTTGATGACATAATATTGTCAACCGGTTCTCAATCATATATTCGTTATACATACTTTTCATCCTCAATACCCACCAACCCCCAAATTCATCAGCAAACCTATCGTCATTCCGGCGATACCGGAAGCTTCGCCCACTCGGCGCTCCCCAATGCCAGAGAACTCCTGTGTTACGCATCGAACGTGGTCTTGCTCTAGTTGTGGAATCTGACACGCCGCATACCGGCTCCAGCGATATCACGCCGGATCCAACCGGTTATAATGTAACTCGCCCTGGCAAACCCAGCGAATTTATGCCGCTCTATCCGAGCGCTGTTGATTTAACCACTAGGCCCACTTTATTATGCCCGAGTTTTTTAACGTCCTCCCCCCTGCAGAGGCGCTACAAGTCCTATTGGACCGGTTGGAGACCCGGCCTGCCCTTCCGGCTACGGAAGTCCCCATCGATGAGGCATTAGGCCGCGTCACCGCCCAAGAAACCCATGCCCCCGAAGACCTCCCTTCCTTCCCCCGATCAGCCATGGACGGCTATTCCCTACGGGCCGTTGACACCTTCGGCGCGTCCGAGGGATTGCCCGCCTACTTCAATATAGTAGGCGAGGTTCCCATGGGCCGACAGGCCGAAGTTTCCGTCAGCACAGGCGACGCCGCCGACGCCTATACCGGAGGTATGCTGGCCGACGGAGCCGACGCTGTAATCATGGTGGAAAACACCCAGCGGGTCGACGCCAAAACCATCGAGGTGGTCCGCCCGGTGGCCGTTGGCGAGAACGTTGTCCAACCTGGCGAGGACATCAAGCGAGGCGAGGTCATTCTGCCAGCAGGCCATTATCTCCGGCCCCAGGACCTTGGCGGCTTGACGGCCATGGGCATCACAGATCTCTCAGTGGCCGCCAAGCCAAGAGTTGCCATATTGTCTCTAGGCGATGAGGTTGTGTCCCCCGACACCGCCCCCGCCGAAGGCCAGATCCGGGACATAAACACCTACACCATCGCCGCCCTGGTAGAGCAGGCCGGCGGCATCCCGTTGCCTTTGGGAATAGTGCGGGACGATATTGAAGAACAAACCGCCGCCGCCATCCGGGGACTGGAGATGGCTGACGCATTGGTCTTTTCCGCCGGAAGCTCCGTCAGTTCCCGGGACATGACCGCCCAGATAATCGGCAACCTGGGTCAACCCGGCGTCCTAATCCACGGTCTGGCGATAAGGCCCGGCAAGCCCACCGTCATCGGACTGGTTAACGGCAAACCGGCCTTCGGATTGCCGGGCAACCCGGTTTCCGCCATGGTCGTTTTCGACCTAGTGGTGCGCCCCACCCTTTACCATCTTTCCGGCTGCGCCAATCCTCCCCAGCCGACCACCGTCGCCGCCACCTTGTCCCAAGACATCGCCTCCACGTCGGGCAGGGAAGACTTCGTTCCCGTCCGCTTGAAAGGAGAGGATGGGCATCGCACCGCCCAACCAGTGTTCGGAAAATCCAATCTCATCTACACCCTGATACGTTCCGACGGCCTGATCCGCGTTCCATTGGACCGGGGCGGGCTGTACGCAGGGGAAGACGTTCTGGTCAGGCTGTATTGAGCACACCCAACTCAAGCGGCAACACTCCGGCATCCGGGAAGGGCCAACGGAGGTACTTCCTCAGCGACATCCCATTGGATGGAGCTCGCCAGCGCTTTCACGACGCTATGGAACAAGCCGGTTGCTTGCCGGTCATGCCGGAAGAGATAGTCACCTTGGACCGGGCCCAGGGCCGAGTCACTGCCAGCCCCGTCTGGGCCTCCGAGTCCTCTCCCCATTACGACGCCGCCGCCATGGACGGGATAGCTGTCCGAGCGGAAGAAACCAACGGGGCCACTGAGACTTCTCCCGTCGACCTGACAGTGAGGTCGCAAGCCGTATGGCTCGACACGGGCGACCCGATGCCATCGGGTTACAACGCCGTCGTCATGGTAGAGCATGTCCACCGCATCGACGAAGGAACCGTGCAAATCATGGCCCCGGTGGCCCCATGGCAGCACGTTCGAACCCTGGGAGAAGACCTGGTCGCCACTGAACTGGTGCTGCCCGAGAACCACCGACTTTCTCCGATAGACCTGGGTGCCTGCGCCGCCGCCGGGGTCACTGAGATTCCGGTCAGACGGCGTCCAAAAGTAGCCATCATCCCCACCGGCAACGAACTCGTTTCTCCGGGCACAACCCCTCTCAAACCCGGCGACATCGTGGAGTTCAACTCCCTAATGCTGGCCGGGTTGATACAGGACTGGGGCGGCGATGCCCAAAGGTTCCCCCCGGTCCCTGACGACTTACCAACCATCCGGGCTACGGTCCTAGAAGCTCTGGAAGGCCATGACCTGGTATTAGTCAACGCCGGGTCATCCGCCGGGTCGGAAGACTATACCGCCGCCGTGGTGGAGGAATTGGGACAGCTACTGGTCCACGGTGTCGCGGTTAGGCCGGGGCATCCCGTGGTATTGGGACTGGTCCAAGACAAACCGGTCATCGGTTTGCCTGGCTACCCGGTGTCGGCCGTCCTGACCGCCGAGTTGTTCGTCAAACCATTGTTGGAACGATGGCTAGGACAGGCCCCGCAAGTGCGTCCAACTATCGAAGCCAGCATCACCCGGAAGGTCCTGTCTCCATCAGGGGAGGATGAGTACCTGCGGGTGAAATTGGGACGGGTTGGCGAAAAGATGGTGGCGACTCCGTTGCAGCGGGGCGCCGGGATAATCATGTCCCTGGTCCGTGCCGACGGCATGGTGGTCATCCCCCGGTTCTCGGAGGGGTTGGACGCCGGCTCCAACGTGCAGGTACAGCTTCTGCAACCCCTGGAAAAAGTGGAGAACACCATCGTGGCAATCGGCAGCCACGACCTCACTCTGGACCTCCTGGCAAGCCACCTGGGGAAGGCAAACCCCGGCCTGCGCTTGGCCTCCTCCCACATCGGCAGCTTGGGCGGACTCATCGCCCTACAGCGGGGCGAGGCCCACCTGGCCGGTTCCCACTTGCTGGACGAGGAAACCGGCGAATACAACCTCTCCTATATACGCCAACACCTGCCCGGAGTGTCGGTGGTGCTAATCAATCTGGTAGGCCGGGTACAAGGCCTCATGGTCCCGCCGGGAAACCCCAAAGCCGTCCACAAGCTGGAAGACCTAGCCCGCCCCTGCATCACCTTCGTCAACCGGCAAAGAGGCTCAGGGACCAGAGTGCTGCTGGATTACAAACTCAAGGGACTAAACATCAACCCGGAACAGGTGTCGGGTTACCAACGTGAGGAATACAGCCATCTTGCGGTGGCAGCGGCGGTGAAGGCTGGTTCGGCCGACACCGGACTGGGCATCCTAAGCGCAGCCCGTGCCCTAGACCTAGACTTTGTGCCGTTGATGGAGGAACGCTACGAATTAGTCATCCCCCGCATCCATTACGACAGTCGCCTGCTACAACCCCTGCTATCCCTGCTCCACAACCCCGAGTTTCAGCAGGAAGTTGAATCCATGGGCGGCTACCACACCGAAGACATGGGCAAGATTGTTGCGGAGATGGGCTAGGTGGGAGATCGGACCGGATAACCCCTGATAGCTGATAGCTGAACGCCGACAGCTATCATTCCTGCTGCTTGTAGCGGTTCACTATCGGCAGCCGTCGGTCCTTGCCGAATGCTCTGTGGGTAATCTTTACCCCGGGTGGGGCCTGGCGCCGTTTGTATTCGTTGCGGTCCACGAAGGCGATGACCTGGCTCACGACTGCGGAATCGAACCCCATCGCCACCATGTCCTGGTAGCTATAGTCGTCCTCCACGTAGGCTTTAATCACCGGATCCAGAACTTCGTAGGCCGGCAGCGTGTCCTGGTCCAACTGGTCCTCTCTCAACTCGGCGCTGGGTGGCTTGTTAATGACGGCCTGAGGTATGACCGATGACGGTTCGCCGTGCTGATTGCGCCATTCGCAGAGTTGGTAGACCAGGGTCTTGGGCACGTCTTTGATGACGGCGAAGCCCCCTGCCATGTCCCCATAGAGCGTGGCGTAGCCCATGGCCATCTCGCTCTTGTTGCCGGTGGTCAAGACCATCCAACCGAACTTGTTGGAGATGGTCATCAGGATGTTGCCCCGTATCCTGGCCTGAACGTTTTCTTCCGCGACATTGGGCTGGGTGCCCTGGAAGTGGGACTCCAGCATGTCGGCGAAAGCCGTGTGGGCCGGTTCTATGGGAACTTCCCACAGTTCCATACCAAGATTATCAGCCAACTCCTGGGAATCGCTGATGCTGCCCTCCGATGAAAACCGCGAGGGCATCGCCACACCCACCACGTTCTCCGGACCCAGGGCATCCACGGCGACGGTTGCTGTCAGGGCCGAATCGATCCCCCCTGACAGCCCGATCAAAGCCTTGGAGAAACCTGTTTTGACCAGATAATCTCTGGTGCCCATAACAAGCGCCCGATACACTTCCTCCACCGGGTCCAAGCTCCCATCCGAACGGACATGTTCAAGAGGCTTGCGGTCTTGCGGAAGATAATCGGAAACGTGAACCGTTTTGGACTCCCCGATCTCTTGGAGGTTAGTTGGCGTTTCCACCACGGGGCTGGGCTCACCCGAACGAGACCGAAGCAGTTCATCAATGTCCAGATCCACGGTCATCAGCGACTCTTCGAAGGCCGGTCCCCGCGCCACCATCTTCCTGCCAGCGTCGGACACCATGCTGTCGCCGTCAAAAACCAACTCGTCTTGTCCGCCGATACAGTTCAGGTAAGCGACAATCAACCCGTTATCCGCAGCCCGGGTGGAGATTAACTCCGCTCGTTCCGCCCCCTTGCCTGCATGGAAGGGCGAAGCGTTGATATTGACAATCAATTCAGCGCCCGCTTTCTTCTGGACAGTGATGGGTCCCACCGGCGCCCAGATATCCTCACAGATTCCCAGTCCTACCGAAACACCGTTCACGACATACACCGGGCAAACGGTTCCAGAACGGAAATACCGGTCCTCGTCAAACACTCCATAGTTGGGCAGGTACATCTTCTCGTAAACATCGATCAGCTTGCCGTCATAGCCCAGAGCGGCGGCGTTGGAGATGTCAGTTCCCATCTTGACGTAGCCCACCACGACAGCGATACCCTTCGACGCAGCCACGACATGCTCCATGGCGGCCACATTGTCCTTCAAAAAGGAGGTCTTGAACAGGAGGTCTTCCGGGGGGTATCCTGTGATTGCCAACTCCGGAAAGGCAACCATGTCCGCTTCCAGTTCCCGTGCTTGTTCCAGGTACTGGATAATCTTGGCGGTATTGCCCTTTATGTCCCCTACAGTGGGGTTCATCTGGGCCATGGATAACCGGAAGATGCGTGTCATGATTTCCGCGATAGTCCTTGGACGGGCATCCTTAAACCAGTAAGGGAAATCATTCTGCGCCGCCAGTCTTGTTGCTGACTACCGCGAAAAGCGGGTCGGATGGGGGACTCTCCTCCGAGTTGGCCAGCCCGCCACGGATGTTGTCGAAGTTGCCCGCAGACTCCATATAAGAAGAGACGATGTCCATCCGGCCTTGGTCGCTGGCCAAACGCCAGATGCGGACGGCTTTGGTGGGAAACATCCGGTTGGAGAAGGTCACGATGAATACGCCGCCGGGTCTGAGAGTCCGGTTGACCTCCCGAAAAATCTCCACCGGACTGGTCAAGTATTGGGCCGACACCGTGATCACCACGGCGTCGAAACTCTCGTCCTCAAAGGGAAGCGTCGGGTCGAGGTTCACGTCGCGGACCACGTACTCGTCCAGGTCCGGATTGTCGGCCATCTCCTGGGCGTTCATACCCAGGCCCACCAGTCTTTCCTTGGGATGTCCCTGGGGCCAGTGGGACCGCCAACTGCTCATCAGATCCAGCACAGTGGAGCCCGCCGGAACGAAAGACTGAAAGATCCGGCTCACCGTGGCGATGGCCTCTTCGTCGATATGCACGACCAACCTGGGATTGGTGTAAAACAACCGGTCGTCGCTATCGTCCTCTCGCTGGAAAGATTGTTCAGGATAGGGAATCGACGTGTCGCACCTCTCGGAGATCCAGGTCCCGGGCTGCGTATTTAGACCCCCACCCAGGTTTGCTAGATTGTATCACGCAGGCAACCATCCCCTTGTTTACGCGTATCCAGCCCTGGTCTACAATCTAACTCGCCCTAATTCGCCGCAGCGGGATTTCGGCCCCACCGCTGACGGCTGACAGCTAAAAGCTAAACGTTCTAAATCAGGAGAACCAACAATGTCCAACGATGACAACCAAGCCTTTCTTGCAAACGCCGAGCAGACTCGAGGATACACCCTGGAGATGCACCGAATCATGGCCGAAACCGACCGGGAATGGGCCACGAAATACAACGATTTTATCGAGGCCACATACACCGGCCAGCGGCTGCTGGACCGCAAGACCAAAGAACTGCTCCAGATCGTCGTAGAGGCAGCCCTAAGAGCCGACGTTGAGCAGATCCAAGCGCATGTAAAGGTAGCGCTGGAAGTAGGGGCCACGCCCCGCGAGATACTGGAGGCACTGCAGGCGGTCATCGCCCCCATGGGAGCCCTGGCCTTCCGCCGTGGACTCCAAGCATGGGCGGCGGAAACCGGCTTCAAGGATCCAGGGGAAGCCTAGACCGCATCTCTCCCGGTCTTCATCCTGACCGGCAGGTGTCTATAAACAGCGTAGAGGCGGCTTACAGCCGCCTCTACGTATTGATTCCATCAGTCTATCCAACTGAACTTTGACGGCTCCAGGCTACTTCTTCCAGACCACCTTATTCCGCAGCACGCCGATGTCGCTAATCTCAATCTCGACCACATCGCCATCCACCATGTTCTCAGTAGCGCCGTCGGTTCCCATCCAGATGATATCTCCGGGCACCAACGTAAGATACTTGCTCATATCGCTGATGTACTCCCGCACCCCGAAGATTGCCGTCTTTATGTCGTACTCGCCCACCACGCGATCGCTGAGGGTGATGGTTACATGCAGGTCGTCGGGCTCCAAGTCGGTGACGATCCAGGGGCCCATGGGCTTGAAGGTATCCGTGTTCTTGGCCCGCCACATGGTCCGGTCGCCGCGCTGCCAGGTGCGCTCGCTAACGTCGTTGCCGATGGTGTAACCCAAGACGTAGTCCAGCGCCTGGTCCTGGGTGACGTTCTTGCACTCTTTGCCGATGACTACTACCAACTCGCCCTCGTATTGGAGCAGTTCGGTGGCATCACTGGGGACGATGATGGGATGCTCATTAGGAACCAGAGCGTTTATAGCACGGTAGCCGATATCCGCTTTTTCCGGAAGCACGGGCTCTTCGCCGCGCATCTTGGCGGCCCAAGTCACGTGCTCCGGATAGTTGATACCAGCGGCGTAGAAGGTCGGCGGGATGACCGGCACTTCCAGCTTGACCGACGCCAGAGGCTGGCTCTTAGACGTCTTGGTATAACCGTCGAAGGGATTGCCATCAACTTCAACCACGTTGTCGCCTTCAATGATTCCGTAGGAGATTCCATTTCCAGAGCTGAATCTACACCATTTCATGATCGAAGCTCCTCAACCTTTGGTTTGAATACGTCAGTTGTCACAATTCTCACACCCTAGGCCCCACCGGTCAAGCTTCCGGACAGGAAACCAACACTCGTGGCCACCAGGATTTTCTCAGCTGTCGCTTACGCACGGTCTGGCCGGGCCATGTCAGCGGTCCAACTGGGCCATGCAATACGGTCTCCGGGGCACTGAGAATGTCTCAGTCTGAATGGAATAGTTGGGGCGGCATGGGAGGGGCTGGATCTTGGCGACAAAGGTCACGTGATGTTGAAGGGATCCGGCGTCCTGCTCCACACACGTCTCATATACCTCGGCGATGGGACTGTGGCGGCAGGCCGTCGGCCATGCACCGTCGGCCTATTATCCTGAACACATGGGGTTAGTTGATGAACCCAAATATCCAGAGCGGGTCAACCCGCACCGAAAAGATGTTCATCCTGGTCAACGAATGTGCCGATGTTATCTTCGACGCCGTGCCGGTAATGATGCACAGCATCGACGAAGACGGGATATTCCTCAAAGTGAACCCCAAGTGGCTGTCAGCCATGGGCCACCAAACAGAAGAGGTAGGAGGCCATCAGTTCACCGGCTTTCGCGTAAGAATGGCCGGGTGTTGTACGTGGCCATGGATGCGGTTGTTACTCCGGAAGCGGTGGGCGGCCGGCGCGCCCTGGGTGTGTTTCGCAAAGCGGACGACTTGGTTCAATGGCAATGGGCGAAAAATGCCATCAAGGCCCTCCAAAGCCTGGTGCTGGCGCAACACGGAATCGCGAGAATCTTCTTGGCGAACGAATGGCCTTTCCCTGCAGATCAAGCCGAGCTTCATCCCTCGGTTAACCCACAAGGCCTTTCTGACCCGCCCCAACCTGCTGAGGAGTTGCCGTGGAAGCTATTGGCCATCATTCAAGACATCGCCGATAGCTTGAAGGTACTGGCCGATTTGGCAGCGGACGACACTGCCGATCCCAATAGCCAGCCCCATTCCCTGGTAACCCTGTCGGAAGCCTTTCAGTCCGCTCTCGCAGCGTAACCAAGACTCGTATTCCCGGCGTCACGGCCATTAGGATTAAAGTTGTGGCGATTCCATTCTGGAGGTCAGTTCCGACAGGGTCGCCTCTATCGTTTCCGCCAGAACCGCCAGCTTTCGACTGTCGTACTGGATTTTGTGCAGTTGCAGTTCTTCCAGGTCCGCCAATGCTCTTGCACTTGAAACGATGTCTTGGGTGACCGCTATGAGTTCCCAGGGTAGCAACGGCGCTCCGTCGTTTTCCTCTTCGTCTAGGGCATCGTCTTTCTGATCAGGCGCCGATATGCCAGAAACCCCAACATCCACAAGGAGACGGTCAAGCCCATTGTGGGCAAGATGGAGTCCCTTGAGGGCCTTGATGGTTAAGGCTGCCTGCCGCCACTGGACCAAGTCGTCCCTATCATGGAAGGCTCCTAAAACATGGCGCTGACCCAGCGGTTGAGGTTCGACCACCGCATCCAGCGAGACATCAAGAACCCTGCCGTTACTTCGCAGTAGGCTAAATCCAATGCTATGAGCCCGCCTCACTTCCCATAGAAGAGTAAGTACCTCAGCACGGACCTGAATACTGCATTCCTCAGTGAGGAATTCGCTGCATTCATGACCTAAAACTTCTTCGGCTTGATAGCCCATCTCCGCCAACCACCGGCGATTCACCTTCAGCAAGCTACAACTTTCGTCGATCGAATAAACCATAACCGGAGCTTCGTCGAATAAGATATTCTCGCACTCCGCTACAAGATCTGACATCTTCGACAGCCGCTCCCGGGTACTTTCCTCATTAGCTTCCATGCTAATCTCCTTGTGCACAGCGATGGTTACCGGCTGGACCGGCAGCCTCCGCGTTTCCATGTAGAAGTTGGAACTTAGAATGACCTCCTGTTCTACGGGTGACCCGATATTGGGCAGAATTAAGTGTGTACACACCTTTTCGGCAATTGCCTTCTACTGGGATAAACTCATGGCCACCGACAGATTCCCCCGCATCTCATCCCACCGTCTTTGCCCCATCCGTCCCAGAACCATTGCCTGTGCCTTCTCCCATAGGGGTATCGACCCTAAGACAGCTTCCCGGCCATCAGCCATGAGAGACACGTCCCTAGTCCGCCGGTCCTCACCTGGCTCTATCTTTATGAGTCCAGCGCTGGCGAGCGGCCGAAGCAGTCTCGCTAAAGAAGTGCGGTCCATGATTAACTCTTCAGCCAACTGTGCAATCGTCGTGGTCCCCGACGATGCGAAGGTCACGAGAACCGGAAGTTGCGTTGACCGCAGTCCCGACGCCAGTAGGGCTTGATCAAATATCTGGGTGACCGCCCGGGAGGCTTTGCGCAGGTTTAGACAGGCGCATGTGCTTAGCATAAATTCACATTGCGTCAGGTCCAGTTCATGCTGTGCCTGTGAGCTTTCGTTCGATAATGATTGCATATCGGCTCCAAATGCTGACTGGCCGGCGCCGAATGTAGCCTGATTGACCAGCATACTTTGAGATTCTAGGGGAACCGATGTGACGATGCATCGTCCAAATTAATGATTTCGAGTCACCCAAATGGTCTACCGGGAAAATCTTACGAGCTGATGCATACAAGCAGCATGTGTCTCGCATTGAGCAGATATCGTTGTTTGCCCGAACCCCTCGTCTGTGCTAGCCTCTGCTAGGCATAACCCATTCATCTGGAGGAAGACTAGTGAGACTGGAAAATAAAACTGCGCTCATCACAGGAGCCAGCCGCAACATTGGAAAAGAGATTGCTTTGACCTTTGCCAGGGAGGGCGCCGACGTAATCTTAAACACACGCACCAACGAACAGGAATTGGAGGCTGTTGCCGCCCAGTGCCGGGAGTTGGGAGTCAGGACCCACACCGTTCTGGGAGACGTTTCAGACTCTCCCCGGGTCTCTGCCATGGTTAAGGAAGGAATCGAAGCCCTGGGCCAGATAGACATCCTGGTCAGCAACGTAGCCATCCGGCCCCACCGACCCATCCTTGAAGTCACCGATGAAGAGTGGCATCAAGTGATGAGCGTGAATCTAGATTCGGCTTTCTACCTTTGTAAGGCAGTGTTGCCTGGAATGATAGAGCGGCGGTCAGGCAGCATCGTCGCCCTGGGCGGACAGGCAGCCATCACCGGACGTCCCGGAACCGCGACTGTCACCTCGGCCAAGACCGGTTTGCTGGGACTAATACGGGCCATCGCCGCCGAGACGGCCGAGCACAACGTTCGGGCCAACATCGTCAATCCCGGCTCCACCGACACCGAGCGGCGGTCACCGGAATGGTACCCGGAACACGGTGATGAGTCTAATAGCGCGGAAGATCGCTTTAAGGAGATTCCCATGCGCCGACAGGGAACGGTAGAGGACATCGCCAACGCCGTGCTGTTCTTCGCCTCGGACGAGTCAGGCTACATCACCGGCGACCGGTTGAACGTCGTGGGCGGCAAGTACATAGTCTAGGTAACTTTTACCAAGAACGGAGGAGTCTGCCTTCTACGTTCGTGGTGAGCCTGTCGAACCACC
>CAXEOX010000034.1:0-27288 GCA_963997925.1 uncultured bacterium | reverse complement strand
TTTCGCCCGGTACCGGGTGTCGCTCCAGTGGATGGTTATGGAGGCTCCACTTAACCGGGATAGCTCTTTCATTGGTCCGGAATGGTCCGGATGGCTGTGGGTGAGGATGATGCGCTGCAGGTCTTGGGGGGCGTGACCCAGGCGGCTGATGTAGTTGAGAACCTTGGACCCGTCGCCGGGAAGACCGCCGTCGATCAGGGTCAGGCCACTGTCTTCCACCAGTAGGAAGGCATTGCTCCACTTCAGTCCGGGAATCTGGTGGATGCCGGGGCGAATCTCCATGGCGTTACCGCAGCGGGACTATTCCTCCATGGTGATGTCCCCGCTCTGGCCTCCCCGCTTGCGCACTAGACGGATATTCTCGATGCGGATGCCCCGGTCCACTGCCTTGCACATGTCGTAGACGGTGAGGGCGGCAACAGACACGGCGGTAAGCGCTTCCATCTCCACTCCGGTTTTCGACGACGTGCGAGCGCTGGCGGTGACCTCTATCCGGCTGTTGGACTCGTCCAGTTCCAGGTCGACGCTCACTTGGTTAAGGGGCAAGGGGTGGCAGAGAGGTATCAGTTCGGAGGTGCGCTTGGCCCCCATGATACCGGCCAGTTGGGCGATGGTAAGGACGTCGCCCTTTTTCATCAGCCCTTCTTTAATCAACCTGAGGGTTTCCGGCTGCACTGACACGTGACCCTTGGCGGTGGCTTCCCGGTCGGTGACGGGCTTGTCCCCCACATCCACCATGTGGGCTCGGCCTTCATCGTCTATATGAGTCAAAGTATCGGCGGGCTTGGCTGGTTCGGTTGGTTGGGTTGGCTCGGGAGTCGCGCCGGAATCCCGGCCGGCGGCGATATTCATGGCAGACACCGCCAATCGGTCCGCCGCTTCGTTCCACAAATCACCGTTATGGCCCCGGACCCACCGCCAATCCACGCGGTGGGAGCCGGATAGGGAATCAAGGCGTTCCCACAAATCATGATTCACCCGCCTTTTCCAATTCTTGGTCATGGTGTTGATCAGGTAGCTGCTGTCGCTGTGGAGTATGACTTTCGAACCGGCGGGAACGGCCTCCAGTCCCTGGATGGCCGCCATAAGCTCCATGCGGTTGTTGGTGGTCTGGGCTTCATGTCCAGAGAGCCGCTGGGGTTCTTCCGACTCTCCGAAGACAATCGCCCCCCAGCCGCCGGGACCGGGATTGCCCAGGCAGGAGCCGTCGGTGTAGATGGTTATGGCGTTTGTTGTTGTCAATAAGTAAGCCCTTAGCTTTCAGCGATCAGGTATCAGCCGCCGATCTGGTACATCTCGACCTTTGAGGGGGTGTTTTGCTCGGGCGCTAGCTCGGTTCGTTCTTCCGAATATCGGTCGGTGCGTTGTGTCCATATCTTTGAGATGAGGGTTCGGAGGTCGTCGTCGCTGGCTCCGGCCCGAATCTCGTCCCGCAGGCTCACGCCGTTGGCGGCGAACAGGCAGGTGTAGAGCTTGCCGTCGGTGGACAGCCGGGCGCGGGTGCAGTTGGAGCAGAAAGGCTGGGACACCGATGAGATGACGCCAATCTCGCCTTGGCCGTCCCGGTAGCGGTAGCGGCTGGCTACTTCACCTGTATAGTTGCTGTCGATGGGCTCCAAGGGCATCTCGGCGTCGATGCGCTGGATGACCTCCGCCGAGGGGACTACTTGGTCCCATTTCCAACCGTTGCGGTTGCCCACGTCCATGTATTCGATGAACCGAACGATGCGTCCGGAGTCCTTGAAGTAGCGGGCCAGCTCGACCACCGTATGGTCGTTGACTCCCTTCTGTACCACGGCGTTGATTTTGATGGGAGATAGTCCAACAGCATCGGCGGCATCGATGCCCTGCAGCACCCTGTCGATGCTGATGCCCCGGCCGTTCATCACTTTGAAGACTTCTTCGTCCATAGTATCCAGGCTTACCGTGATCCTCTTCAGCCCGGCATACTTGAGTTGCTGGGCCTGCTGAGGTAACAGGTAAGCGTTGGTGGTGAGGGTCAAGTCATCGACGCCGGTCAGGCCGGACAACATGGCAATCAGCACGGGTAGATCGGTCCGCAGCAGGGGTTCGCCACCGGTGATGCGAATCTTGTTAACGCCGAACTCGACGAAGATGCGGGCCAAGCGGGAGATTTCCTCAAAGCTGAGAATCTCCTCTCGGGGTAGGAACTGATAGCTTTCGCCAAAAATCTCCGCCGGCATGCAGTAGGTGCAGCGGAAATTGCAGCGGTCGGTTACGGAGATGCGGAGGTCCCTGACGGGTCTTCCCAGGGTATCGGTTATCATCCGAAGATGTTGTCCTTTCGAGCTAATAGCTTTCAGCGGTCAGCTAAGTCCTAACGGCTGAAGCTTTAAAGCTGACTGCTCAAGAATGCAACCGCCTTGCGGGCGGCGTCTGCGCGATGGCTGATACGGTTCTTTTCGGCCAGGGAGATCTGGGAAAGGGTCTGGCCGTATGAGGGCAGGTAAAACACCGGATCGTAGCCGAATCCATCATCTCCCACTGGCTCATATTGTATCATTCCCGCCACCGACCCCACCATAAAAGCCAACCCATCCATCGCCCCCCTTTCGTAAAGGGGGGTTGGGGATATTTCCTCCGTTTCTCCTTGACCCGGTCTCCCCACTGCAATCACGCAGAGGAACCGGGCGGTGCGGCGCTCCCAGGGAACTTCCTCCATGTTGCGTAGGAGAAGGCTTACGCGATCTTCGTCAGTCATCTTGCCATCCGGCCCTGTTCCGGTCGGGACGACCCCCCCAGCCGCCCCTTCGTAAGGGGGGCTGAGAGACGGGAGTTCTCCGTATCTTGCGGAGTAGACGCCGGGCGCACCGTCTAGGGCATCTACTTCCAGGCCTGAATCATCGGCCAGGGTTAGCAACCCGCTGAGAGCGGCGTAACCGTTGGTCTTCAGCGCAGCATTTTCGTGAAAAGTGGTGCCGGTCTCCTCAACCTCGTCGGTGATGCCCACGTCAAAGAGGGAGACCAACTGGAAAGGGATGCCTGACAATAGTTCGCGGTATTCCCGCATCTTGCCGGGATTGCCAGTGGCTATCAGTAGCTTGGGTTGAGCCATAGAAAATAAACTTATCTCCAGTGAAACTTACCCTCACCGCGCCCCAATTTCATCAGGGCGTCCCTCTTTCCAAGGGAAGGGACCGAGGGTGATGGCCCTGCCAACATGTTAACAGCCCTAGCTAAGTAGTGAAAATCCCAATACCCAACCCAACAAGCCACAACTAAGAAATACTTTGTGCAGTATTTCACTATCGGCCCTCAAGGCAACATGATATAATTCCAGCCGAAGCGGACCCAGCCTGAGAAGAGGCTTATGCTAGACGATTATTTCCGCCAATATGGCTTGATTGCCATATTCTTTGGCGTTGCTCTTATCGTGCCCATCAGCATGGTGACTGCCTCTTGGATGATGTCTCGATTGGGGCTTCGTCCCACCAACCCAACCCCCGTGAAATCTGAGACTTACGAGTGCGGGATGGAGGCCATCGGGGGACGGTGGAACCTCTTTAATTTCCGCTACTACATGTACGCCATCCTCTTCGTCATCTTCGACGTTGAAGTCGTGTTCCTCTATCCCTGGGCGGCCAAGTTCCTTCATCTTGAGCTATTCGCCCTGATCGAAATGCTGGTATTCGTGCTTATTTTGTTAGTGGGTTTCGCTTACGCCTGGCGTAAAAGAGACCTGGAGTGGGGGTAGAGCAGTTTGAGCGCTGAGATATCCAACACAGACGGACCCCTCAACAGCCGGACCTGGGAGATCGACCGGGAAGAAGGCCGGACAGTCCAAGGACTGAAAGACGCTTCGATCGAACCCCTCGCCGAGCCGTTCATTCAAGTCCCCGATGACCTACAGGGAAACCTGGTGGTTACCTCAGTGGATGCCCTGATCAACTGGAGCAGGAAGGCTGCTCTGTGGCCGGTGACCTTCGGCCTGGCCTGCTGCGCTTTTGAGATGATTGCCACCGCCATGGGCCGCTTCGACATCGCCCGCTTCGGCATGGAAGCCTTCAGGGCATCGCCCCGCCAGGCAGACCTGATGATTGTCGCGGGTACGGTGACCTGGAAGATGGCCCCGGCTATCCAGCGGATCTACGACCAGATGGCCGACCCCAAGTGGGTTATAGCCATGGGCGTTTGCGCTACCAGCGGCGGCCCCTACTACGGTTCCTACAGCGTGGTGCCCGGCGTGGACCACATCATCCCGGTCGATGTATACGTTCCGGGATGCCCGCCCCGCCCCGATGCCCTGTTGTTCGGCATCATGGAGCTACACGAGAAAATCAAGAAGTACCGCAACATGGGGAAGAACGCCCGTCCGCCCATCTCCGAGCAGGTAACCAGGCAGATTACCCAGGTGGACGATGGAGTCCCCACTTCCTCAACCAACTCCCAAGGGAATCCCTGATGCCGGTTCAGGCCTTGACTGGAGAAGATTTGGCCCAGCGGTTGAGTGAGGCCGTTCCGGCTTCGGTGGAGCGGTGGGAAGACGATGTCGTGTGGGTCGAATCCTCAAAAGTGGAGGACGTTGCCCGGTTCCTGCGTGACGACTCTTCTCTTGACTTCCAGTTCCTGAACGCGATCAGCGCCATCGATTTCATCGAATATTTCGATGTCGTTTATCACCTGACCTCGTTCCGGCTCAAGCACTCCGCCGTCATCAAAACCAGAGTGCACGGACGGGAGTCGCTATCCGTGCCATCGGTCTATCACGTGTGGCAGGGGGCCGATTTCCAGGAACGGGAAGTCTGGGACTTGATGGGCGTCCAGTTCGAAGGACACCCGAATATGAAGCGAATAATGCTGTGGGAAGGCTATGAAGGCCATCCCCTGCGGAAGGATTTTTTGTGATTGACTCCGAGATTTTGGCCATAAGTGGAAGGGTGTCTTCAGAAGCGAGTAAATCCCACCATCCCCCCGTTACGAAAGGGGGGCGATATCGGACTGCCATATCGAAAACGGGGTTGGGGAGATCTCGTCCTTAGCCATGCCGATACGCACCGAACCAATGACCATCAACGTCGGTCCGCAGCACCCCAGCACTCATGGGGTGTTTCGATTGCGTGTGACCTTTGACGGCGAAGAGATATTGGAAGTTGAGCCGATATTCGGCTACCTGCACCGGGGGACGGAGAAGCTAGCCGAGGAGCGGAATTACGTCCAGATCGTTACTCTGACCGACCGGTTGGACTACGTTTCCTCCATGATTAACAACCAGGCCTACTGTCTGGCGGTTGAGCAGTTGTTGGGGGTAGAGCCGCCGCTAAGGGCCAAGTGGCTGCGGACCATGGTGGCCGAGCTACAGCGCATCGCCAGCCATCTGATGGGGATAGGTTTCTTCCTACAGGATCTGGGGACATTGGGAACCCCCCTTATGTACGGCTTTCGCATCAGGGAGAAGATTCTGGACCTGTTCGAGATGCTTTGCGGCGCTAGAATCACTCTGTCCTATATGAGGCCGGGCGGTGTGTTTTCCGACACTCCACCGGATTTCTGGCCGGCCCTGGAACACTTCATGGATGAACTCCCGTCCGAGTTTGAGGAGATTGAGCAACTGGTGCTGGAGAATGAGATTGTTCTCGTGCGGACCAAGGGCGTGAGTCCTCTGCCCCTGGACTTGGCCATCAACTGTTCAGTCAGTGGGCCGATCCTACGGGCCAGCGGCCTGGCTTGGGACTGGCGTAAGGAAGAGCCCTACGACGCCTACGAATGGGTGGACTTTGACGTTCCGGTGGGGGCTAACGGCGACAACTACGACCGGTTCTGGGTCAGGATGCAGGAGATGCGCCAGAGCGAACGGATAATCCGCCAATGTATGGAGCACATCGAGCCGGGCCCGGTCAGGCTGGACCTGCCCTTGGTGGTTCGGCCTGAGGCCGGAGCTGAGGCTTACGGCAGGGTTGAAGCCTCCAAAGGGGAACTGGCTTTCTATATGTTGAGCGACGGTGGGGTGAGTCCGTATCGCTGCAAGATACGCGCCCCTTCGCTGATTAATCTAACGGTGACCGAATATCTTTTGGTGGGCTGGAAACTGGCGGACATGATTGTGACCCTGGGAAGTTTGGACATAAATATGGGGGAAGTCGACCGATGAGCTGCGCGCTTACTTCCGACAACCCTCTATACAGCTTGGTCTACGAGCTGACCGGGGGATTCCTGCCCTGCTGGGTGTCTTATCTCGCGGCCGGATTGGCCATCATGTTCATCCTGGTGAACGCTGTCCTGTTGGGCGCGGCGGTGTTCGTCTTCGCCGAAAGACGGCTCATCGGCCGGTTCCACAACAGGATAGGCCCCAACCGGTGGGGACCCTTCGGTACCTTCCAGCCCTTCGCCGATGTGTTGAAGCTGATATTCAAAGAAGATCTGACCCCGGCCAACGCCGACAAGATTGTGTTCCTTGCAGCGCCCATCGCCATGTTGTCCCCGGTAATCTTGATGCTGGCAGTGGTGCCCTTCGCCAAGAACACGGCCCTGGCCGACCTGAACGTGGGGATACTCTATGTCCTGGCGGTGACCTCGCTGAGTTCCGTGGCCATCCTGATGGCTGGCTGGTCCTCCAACAACCGCTACGCCATGTTCGGAGCGGCCCGGGGCGTGGCCGTGCTAATCAGCTACGAAGTGCCGGTTGTTCTGTGCTTGTTGGGTGTGGTATTGGTCGCCGGTTCCATGTCGCTGTCTGACATCGTCAAAAGCCAGGCCCTTCCCTTCTTGCTGGTGCAGCCGCTGCCCATGTTCGTCTTCCTGGCCGGTGTCTCTGCCGAGTTGAACCGCACGCCCTTCGATGTCGCTGAGGCGGAATCAGAACTGGTCGCCGGTTACCACACCGAGTACAGCGGTGTAAAATTCGCCTTGATTCAAGCGGCCGAGTTCGGTGGAGTGGTGACTGCCTCGATGGTAGTGGTTACACTGTTCCTGGGTGGATGGGCCGGGCCTTTGTCCGACTACCTGGGTTGGCTCTGGTTCCTCTTGAAAGTTGGCGTGATAGCCTTCCTTTTCATCTGGGTGCGGGCCACCTACCCCAGATTGCGCATCGACCAATTGTTGGCTTTCGCCTGGAAGTTCCTACTTCCGTTGAGCCTGATAAACCTGTTCGCCACGGCCCTGGAAGTCTTCTTCCTGCGAGACTCCATGGGAGTGCTGACCACCAACGACCTGTGGATCATGACCGGTATAAACCTGGCGCTGGGCGCCGTATGTATCGCCTTGTTCGGCATGATGATCCGGGAAAAGATTCGGCCTGTAACGTGGGAATCGACTACTCGAACCGCGGGTATGACCGTGGGTGAGGTTACATAATGTACGGCATGGGCATGGCCAAAGGACTGATGGTCACGTTGAAAAACATGACTAAGCGCCCCTTCACCGTTCAGTATCCGGAAGAGCGGCTGAAGCAGCATCCCCGGTTCCGGGGCGAAGAGTTCGCCTGGTACGAGGAACGCTGCACCGGTTGCGCGTCTTGCGCCAAGTATTGCCCGCTGGGGATTATCAAGATTGTCACCGACCCCAGCGAGACCGCCGTGGCGCAAGGTGACAAATACCGGCTGGAAGTCTTTGACATCGAGTTAGCCCGGTGCATGTTCTGCGGCCTGTGCGTGGAAGCTTGCCCCTACGACGCTCTGTTCATGGGCAGTGGATTCGAGCAGGGCCGATACTCACGAAAAGAGATGGTTATCGGCATCGACCAATTGCGTCAGGCCGAAAAGCACCCCAGCACATTCTTTCGGCCCCAGTTGGAGTCCACCGGTTACGACCCTCATAAGGCAAGACCGCTCCACTGGCAGGAAGTGGGCCGCGAGTCCTGGCGCTGGCACCAAGAGGAAAAGGCTGGTATGCGCCTCGTTTCCAGACCAGATGAGGGAGACTCTGAACCAACCGAACATGATGAGGCCGACGCAGATGCAGGCGACGCCTCCACAGAGCAAGCCTCGTAGATGATATTTCAGGACATCGTATTCTGGATGTTGTCAGTGCTGGCCATCGTGGCGGCGCTTGGTGTGGTATTGGTCAAAGACCTGTTCCGAGCCGCCCTTCTCTTGGTGGTGGTCTTCATCGCAGTGGCGGGCTTCTTCGTCCTGCTGAGCGCCGAGTTCCTGGCAGTCGTTCAAGTGCTCATCTATGCCGGAGCCATCGCCATCCTGATAATCTTCGCCATCATGCTGACCCGGGACGTCCAGCACGGGAACCTGCCCAACCGTTACCACATCCCGGCGGCGACTCTTGCCGCCGTGCTGCTTGCCGTCTTGATATCGGTAGCGGTCGACACCAAGTGGGACCTGCTTGGCGGCCAGGATCAGATCAAGGCTCAAGCGGTGCAGACCAGTGCCATCCGCACTCTGGACTCGCCGGGAGAACTGGCCGGATTGGAACGGGCTGGGTTCGCCACGGAAGGCGAGAGGACGGCGGCTCAACAGGCCGGTCTGGCCGACCTGCTGATCGGCGATTTCGTCCTGCCTTTCGAGGCAGTTTCCTTGCTGTTGCTGGCCTCAGTCATCGGCGCGTTGGCGCTGGTAAGGCCGAGGTAACGCCGCATGACTCTTGAATCAATGATGATTGTGGCCGCGATCCTGTTTTGTATTGGGTTGTATGGCTCGTTGGCTCGCCGCAACGTCTTGATGGTATTGATGTCCATAGAGCTGATGTTCAACGGCGTCAATCTGACTCTGGTTGCCCTGGCTAAGTACGTCGTCCCGGCGGGCATAGAAGAAAACATCGCCGCCGTGCTGACCGGCCAAGTATTCGCCGTCTTCATCATTACGGTGGCTGCCGCCGAAGTAGCTCTGGGCCTGGGCATAGTCTTCGCCATGTACCGCAACACCGAATCTGTGGACCTAGCAAACGCAACCGAACTACGAAACTAAAGAACCGTACACTCTCTCCCCCTTTCGTAAAGGGGGCCGGGGGATTTGCTCAAAAGCTAACATGTGGATCGAATTCAAAAAGGCGCCCAACCTGATGATGGCCGAGATGTGGAAGGAAGTCTTGGAAGGAGAAGGCTTGCCTACGCGCATCCTGCCCGAAGGCGACATATTGGATTGGGGGGAAAGGGTTCCTTTCAACATTTATGTGCCCAAGGGACGGGAACATGTCGCCGAAGAGATTCTGAGGAAACTGTGAATGGTTAGCGAAGCCTTCATATGGGCCATCCTGCTGCTGCCACTGGGCACCTTTGCAGTCATCGGGATGGTCATCCGCCCCTTCTTTAATCGCTTTGCCGGAATCAGCGGGATCTTGTTGATCGGCGCGATGGCGGCGGCGTTGGCTCTGTCTCTTTTGACGCTCCAAGCGGTGATCGGTGGGGAAGAGTTGCATTTTGAAGGGCACAAATGGCTAGTAGTGGATGGGGCTGCGATAGAGTTCGCTCTGCTTATTGACCCGCTGACTGCCTTGATGCTGGTTGTCGTCACCGCTGTAAGCCTGATGGTGCAGATCTATTCTTTGGGATACATGAAGGGCGATCCCAGCTACGCCCGGTATTTCGCCTACATGGCATTGTTCACGGCTTCCATGTTAGGGCTGATACTGTCGGCCAACATCATAGTTCTCTACGCATTCTGGGAGTTGGTGGGCGTGTCGTCCTACCTGCTCATCGGGTTCTGGCACGAACGTCCCGCAGCGGCGGCAGCGGCCAAGAAAGCGTTCTTAATCACCCGTATCGGAGACGTGGGGCTCCTGCTGGCGATTCTCTACCTCTTCTTTCAAGGAGACAGATTCGCAGCGGCGGGACTCAATCCCTTCCACATCCCTGATATCTGGCAAGCCGCCCAGCCGTTGGCCGCTGGTGGCGCCGTCTTGGGCGGAGTCGGGTTGACCTGGCTGACCCTAGGAATATTCTCCGGGGCGATGGGAAAGTCCGGCCAGTTCCCGCTTCACACCTGGCTGCCCGATGCCATGGAAGGCCCGACTCCGGTCAGCGCCTTGATTCACGCTGCTACGATGGTGGCGGCCGGGGTCTTCCTAGTGGCCCGGTTCTACCCGGTGTTCCTCGCAGCCCAACACGCCTTGACCGTCGTGGCGCTGATCGGAGGCTTTACCGCCCTGTTCGCGGCGACAATGGGTCTGGTGATGAACGACATCAAGCGGGTCATGGCCTATTCCACGGTGAGCCAGTTGGGTTACATGATGGCGGCTCTGGGTTTGGGGGCTTTTCCGGCGGCGATATTCCACCTGGTAACACATGCGTCGTTCAAGGCCCTACTGTTCATGGTGGCCGGTAATGTGAACCACGCCACCGGAACGTTCAACATGCGATATATGGGCGGGCTTCGGCGAACCATGCCGCTGACTTACATCCTGGTCTTGATCGGGGGGCTTAGTCTTGTCGGAATCATTCCTCTAGCTGGCTTCTGGAGCAAGGACGAGATACTGTCCGCTGCCTGGAGCGACGGATGGCAGGGCGGAGGACCGGCGGCCCTGTGGGCTGGAAAGCTGACCCTGATATTCTTGCTGACCGGTGTTCTGCTCACCGCTTTTTACACCTTCCGCATGATATACATGACCTTCCATGGCGAGTTCCGTGGCGGGGCGGAGCAAGAGCAGGCGGACTTAGCCGCCGCGGGCGAACCTGATGTAGGCCATCACGGTGGTGTGCATTTGGCGGAGGCTCCGATCTTCATGTGGCTACCAATGGTGCTGCTGGGCATCGCCGCAGTTGTTTCCGGCTATCTGCTCAACCCTCAATGGGTGGAAGAATTCGGAATACCTAAACACTGGATATCTGAATTTCTTATCGAAGGACTTGAAGCGACGCATCTATCCGGGCTGGGCCATCTGGAGGTCCCCGCTTTCAACCGGTGGATGGCTGCGGCGTCTATGGTTATAGCGTTGGTGGGTATCGGCTTGGCCTCGTTACTCTACCTCCGGCGTTCGGCAGCGGCGAAAGACCCGCTGGAAGCGGTTAAGCCGGTGCACGTTCTGCTATCTAGAAAGTATTTCATGGACGATCTGTATGAGGGCGTAATCGTGCGCCGGCTGTTCTACCGTTCCTTAGTCAGGGCGATGGATTGGATAGACCGGGTGCTGGTGGACGGATTGGTGGATGCCATTGGATTGATTTCCCGTAACGTCGGACCCCACTTCCTAGTCAAGTTACAGTCCGGAGAGGTCCAGGCCTACGGCGTAGCGTTGACCCTTGGCAGTTTACTGATTCTGTTGGGATTCTTGATATTCTGAGCATCCAGCTATCAGCCGTCAGCTAAAGATTTGATAGCTAATAGCTAATAACTGAAGGCTGGTCGATTGGAAACAGGTTTTACAGGGCTATTAACGGCAGCGGTGTTCTTGCCGGCCGCGGGTGCGGTGTCCATCCTGCTATTGGTGCGGGGTGACCGCAACATCCGTGTGGTTGCCGCCATGGTGGCATTGGCCGACCTGGTGTTAACGCTGGTCGTGTTCACGACTTTTAGCCGTGATGACGGGGCGCAGCGATTCCAGTTCATCGACTACTTCACCTGGATACCCGGTGAGACACTGCGGGCCAATTACATATTGGGTGTCGACGGCCTCAGTGCGCCTCTGGTGGCTCTGACCGGAATACTTGGTTTGTGCGCCGTGTTGGCGTCTTGGAACATCAAGACCAGAGTCAGAGAGCATTTCGTTTGGCTCTTGATTCTGCAGACGGCGGTGATGGGAGTGTTCAGCTCCCTGGACCTGCTTCTGTTCTTCCTCTTTTGGGAACTGGAACTGGTGCCGATGTACATGCTCATCGCCATCTGGGGCACCGGGCGCAAAGAATACTCGGCGATGAAGTTCCTGATGTTCACCATCCTGGGCAGCGCCTTCATGTTGGTGGCCATCGTGGCCGTCTTCCTGACGCCGGAAGTCGGTACCTTCGACATGAGGGCCCTTTCCACTTCGGGAACCATGCTGGGAGCCGGGGTATTGTTGCCCCTTAGCGCCCTGTTCTGGCTGTTCTTCATCGG
The DNA here is from genome assembly GCA_963997925.1 of uncultured bacterium. Taxonomy (GTDB): domain Bacteria; phylum Chloroflexota; class Dehalococcoidia; order Lucifugimonadales; family UBA3495; genus UBA11650. Next base: position 15,355 of record CAXEOX010000034.1, on the reverse strand, counting down.
ATTTGGTATCAAGCTGCCGGTGTGGCCGCTGCATACTTGGCTGCCCGACGCCCATACCAACGCCCCCACTGCCGCCAGCGTCATGCTGGCCGGAGTTCTGTTGAAGATGGGTGGCTATGGTTTACTGCGGATAAACGTCGGGATGTTTCCCGGCCAAGCGCATCAGTTCGCCTGGGCCCTGGTGACATTGGGCGTTATCAGCGTGTTATATGGAGCGATCGTCACCCTTCGCCAGACCGACTTGAAGCGGCTTATAGCCTATTCCAGCGTCAGTCACATGGGTCTGGTATTGGTTGGTATCGGCGCCATCGGCATCACACAAGGAACCTTGACCTCCGCTGGGTTGAACGGCGCAGCCATGCAGCTTTTCACCCACGGGACCATAACCGGCCTTATGTTCTTGGGAGCAGGTCTGGTCTACGACAAGGCCCATACCCGCTACATCCCAGACCTGGGAGGGCTGGCCGGAAGGATGCCCCTGGTAGCCGCCGGTCTCTTGATTGCCGGGTTCGCTTCGCTGGGTCTGCCCGGACTAAGCGGCTTTGTTTCCGAGGTGCTGGTGTTCTTGGGGGCCTTCCGTGCCTATCCTTTGATGACGGCACTGGCGGTGCTGGGGATAGTCTTGTCCGCTGGATACATCCTCTGGATGATGGAGCGGGCGTTCTTCGGAGTGCGGCGGGAGCGGTTCGCCGACATCACCGACGCCTCACTGATCGAGGCTTTGCCCATGGCCATCTTAGTGATAACCATCGTGGGTGTGGGGATATACCCGGCCATCTTGACCGACGTTTTTGAATACGGCTTGCGTCCCATAATCGCCCTGATTCCGGTGGCCGGTCCGTGATGCCATGAACTTATACGACCTGTACTTAATCTCCCCCCAATTGGCCGTGGCCTGCGCCGGTATCCTGGTCATTCTGTTGGACCTGGTGTTCCAGCGCAAGGGCTTCCTGCCCTACGCCGCCTTTGCCGGGCTGATGGTTGCCGCAGCTTTATTGGTAGTCCAGTCTATCGACCTTGCCGATGCCAACGATCTGGTGACAGATGGCAATGTCCGGGCCACCGGAGTTCTGGCCGGTAGCTTGTCGGTGGACCGTTTCTCCTTGTTCTTCAACTTCCTGGTGCTGGCCGCTCTGGGGCTGGTGACGTTGTCCTCGGTGGATTACGTGAAACGGATGGAGAATTTCCGGGGAGAGTACTTCGGGTTGATGCTCTTTTCGGCCACCGGAATGATGCTGCTGGCGTCGGCCACCGAGTTAATCACCGTCTACATCTCTCTGGAATTGGTTACCCTGCCTCTGGCAGCCCTGTCCGCTTTCTTGATGACGTCCAGATCCAGCGAAGCCGGGATGAAGTTCCTGATTGTCGGGGCCATCAGTTCAGCGGTCATGCTCTACGGAATGGCGCTGATCTACGGGTTCACCGGTGCCACCAAACTGGATGAGATTGCCGAGGTGGTCAAGTCCGCCGCCGTGTTGGATACACCCTTCGGCGGCTATGCTCTACTGGTCGGCGTGGTTCTGATGTTGGTGGGATTCGGCTTCAAGATTTCAACCGTGCCCTTTCAGATGTGGGTGCCGGACATCTACGAAGGCGCGCCGACTCCGGTGGTGGCCTTCCTGTCCGTCGCCAGCAAAGCAGCTGCGGTTGCCGTCCTGATTCGCGTCTTGTTTACCGGATTTTTCCCAATAGCCTTGGACTGGGCAAGCTTGATAGCGGTGCTGGCCGCCGCCTCCATGACCATCGGAAACCTGGCGGCCATCGGGCAGAGCAACATACGGAGAATGTTTGGGTATAGCACCATCGCCCACGCCGGGTACATCCTGGTGGGGATAGCCGCAGCCGTGAAAACCTCCGGAGGAGATTCCGGAGGTCCCGAGTTCGTTTCGATTGGCCTTAACAGCGTCCTGTTCTACTTGGCGGCATACGTGGCAGCCAACCTGACCGCTTTCTTCGCTATAATCGCCATCAGTCAACGCACCGGGAGCGACCTGATCGAAGGGTACGGTGGACTCGTCCGGCGCACGCCGTTCCTGGCAGTCGCCCTGACCCTGGCGCTGGTGGCCTTGATCGGCGTTCCGCCCACCAGCATCTTCATTGGCAAGTTAGTCATCTTCACGGCGGCGGTCAAGAGCGGTTTGGTGTGGTTGGCGATTCTGGGGGTGATTAACAGTGTGGTGTCGGCCTACTACTACGTGAGAATCATTCGGGTGATGTTCTTGGAGGAGCCCAAGGAACAGGAAGGGTCCAAGATTTCCCCGGTGGCCTGGTTCGCGTTGGCTGTGTCCGGAATAGCTATGATTGGCATAGGCATCGCTCCCGGCTTCATCCTGCGGGCCGCGGAGATTGCGGTTGGCGCTCTGGCGCTGTAAGCGATACTTGTTGATGATACCCATAGATCCAGTCGCCATTGACACTGATAAAGAGCCGGTGCTAGACTCGCCCTGCCTCAAAGCTAGGTACGGACGATAGGCCAAGCGAGGCTGGGTTTCAGAATGAAAAAATGAAAAACGTCGGGATAATATACAACGGCCGAATACCCGAGGCTCTGGATCTGAGCACCACGATTCTGCACGATCTGGCCTTGCCGGAAGACACTTGGGTTTCACCGGCAGAGAACCTTCAGGTTCTGCGGGAAAGGGCGAAGCAGACCGAGTTGGTGATTACCGTGGGCGGAGACGGGACCATCTTGCGGGCCGCCCAGGTTACCGCTCCCAGTGGGATACCGATGGTTGGCATCAACATGGGTCGACTGGGATTCATGACCGAGCTTCAAGTTCACGAGGCCCTGGAAAAGCTGCCGCTCTACCTGGAAGGCGAGTGCCGGATGGAAGAACGGTACATGCTCCAAGTGGAGGTCATCAGGAATCAGCCCAACGGTGAACATGATGATGGGCCTTTCCACGCTCTGAACGACGTAGTTCTGGCGCGGGGAGCCGTTTCCCGGGTGGTGACCATCGCCGGGATGATCGACGGCGCTCAGATGACAACTTTCCGCGCCGACGCAGTGATACTTGCCACCGCCACCGGGAGCACCGGATACAACCTGGCCGTGGGCGGGCCGATATTGGACCCTGCGTCCGACGCTCTCGTGCTAAAAACCGTGGCGGCTCATATGGGTCTATCCGCAGGTTTGGTGCTCAGTGGCTCCACCGAAGTCGGCCTTACATTGGAAGGATACCAAGAGGCCACGCTAAGCGTAGATGGCTACGTCGATTACCCCCTGACTCCGGGGGACCGGGTGGTTCTGAAACAGAGCCCCTATAAGGCCCGGTTCTTGCGGGCCAACCCGCCCAGCTATTTTTACTCTACGCTGACTCGGCGTCTCGGCTTTAGCATCCGTGGTCAGTAGGACTTTGGGAGACGCGGGAGACAATGGAACACACTGACCCGGAACCCACGATCGAGAGCAAGGACATCTACCAGGGCCGCATCATCAAACTTCGCGTCGATACGGTGCAACTCCCCAGTGGCCGTACCACCACCAGAGAGATTGTCGAGCATGAAGACGCCGTGTGCGTGGTTCCCATCGATGAAAACAACAATGTTCTGATGGTGCGCCAATACCGCAAAGCGGCGCAGCTCAACCTACTTGAAGTGCCCGCTGGCGGGGTGGAAGCCGGTGAAACCCCGGACGAGACTGTGCTCAGAGAGCTACAGGAAGAGGTCAGCGTTACATCTGGATCCCTGCGGCGTCTCTCCGGATTCTGGGTTTCCCCCGGTTGGGCCACCGAGTTCATGCATGCCTATCTGGCGACGGACCTGACGCCTGCCAGCTTGCCCGCCGACGACGACGAATACATCTCGGTGGAGCGGGTGCCCTTGGACAGCATACCCGGACTGATTGAAAGCGGTGAGATTCAGGACAGTAAAAGTATCGCTTCGCTGCTGTTAGCCCTGCGTGTTCTGAACTCAGATTAGCCCACTGGGGCTGTCCGGTTCTAGAACCGGGAAAGGGTTTCTGATATATTAGGTGGCGGTCCTATTGGACCGTCCTTTTGATGCGAGTAGCAAAGGCCGACGAGAGTTCGAATTGGCCGAATCAAATAGAGATGAACGTACAGGATTGATCGGAGGAATAGCCGTCGATGTTGGAGCATGATGTCCTAGTTATTGGAGCTGGCCTGGCGGGGATGCGCGCGGCAATAGCAGCGCGGGCTGAGGGTGCCAGCGTAGCCATCATCAGTAAGGTTCACCCGGTGCGAAGCCACTCTAACGCGGCCCAGGGCGGAATCAACGCCGCCCTTACAGACCGGGGAGACGATTGGGAAGACCACGCATATGACACGGTAAAGGGAAGCGACTTCCTGGGTGATCAGGATGCCATTGAAGTTATGTGCGCGTCCGCCGGTCAGGCACTGATTGACATGGAACACTTCGGAGTCACGTTCAACCGGGACGATGAAGGCAAGTTGGGAACCAGGGCCTTCGGGGGCCAGAGGCGCGCCCGGACATTCTTCGTCGGGGACTTCACAGGCCAAGCCCTACTGCACGTGATGTTCGAGCAGTTGATAAAGTCGGGAGTTCGACGCTACGAAGAGTGGTTCGTCACCGCCCTGATCGAAGAAGACGGCCGGGTCTGCGGCGTAACCGCCCTGGAGATTCGTACTGGGCAGATCTACGCCATCCGCGCCAAGACGGTGATATTCTGCACCGGCGGCCTGGGACGCTTGTTCGAGCCCAGCACCAACGCCCTGATAGTAACAGGCGATGGCATGGCCTTGGCCTACAACGCCGGGGCGCAACTTATGGACATGGAGATGGTCCAGTACCATCCGACAACCCTGGCGGGCAGCGGAGTTCTGATATCCGAAGCAGCCCGCGGTGAAGGTGCTTACCTCCTGGACAAGGACGGCAACCGCTTCATGGAGAAGTACGCGCCCAACATGATGGAGTTGGCCTCCCGGGACGTTGTATCCCGGGCCGAGCAGACGGAGATTAACGCTGGAAACGGAGTCAACGACTGCGTCTACTTGGACTGCCGCCATCTGGGCGAAGCCCTGATTATGGAAAAGCTCAGCCAGATCCGGGAGATTGGTATCGACCTGGCCGGGACCGACATGATTACCGATCCCATCCCGATACGCCCTGGGATGCATTACATGATGGGCGGCATCAAGACTAACGTTGATGGGCTAACCAACCTCCCCGGCGTCTACGCAGCGGGTGAGTGCGCCTGCGTCAGCGTGCACGGCGGCAACCGTCTGGGCGCCAATTCCCTCCTCGACACAATCGTGTTCGGCCAGCGGTCTGGCGTTCACGCCGCTCAGGCTTGCCGGGGCGAGGAATACATCGAATTCAATGTGGATGAGACGGTTCGCAAAGAGCAGCGCCGTATCCAAGAGGTAATCGACCGGCCGCAGAATGGCGATAAAGTAGGTTCGGTACGCCTGGGTATGGGCGACTCAATGAACAGGAACCTGGCGGTATACCGCAACGACGCAGGAATGCGTGAGACGATTCACGACCTCCAAGGATTGAAGGAGAAGTACACCAAGGTACCGGTGGACAACAAGAACAAGGTGTTCAACACCGACTTGGTGTTTGCTTTGGAATTGGGCTTCATGCTGGACTGCGCCGAGACCATTGCCGTCAGTGCCCTGGAGCGGAAGGACAGCCGAGGAGCCCAATCCCGGACCGACTACCCGAACCGGGACGATGAGAACTGGATGAAACACATCGTAGCGTCCAAGGGCGAAGAAGGGCCTGAGATTTCCTTCTCGCCGGTTTCCGTCACCAAGTGGACTCCCGAAGAGAGGAAGTACTAACCCATGGATGTAACTTTCAAGATTAAGAGGTACGACCCGGAAGTAGAGAATCCCGAGTCCTATTGGCAGGACTACACGGTCACGCTGGATGACAGTGCCACTATCCTGGACGGTCTGATTAAGATTCGAGAGGAGGTGGACGGCACTTTGAGCCTTCGCTGCTCGTGCCGTAGCTCCATCTGCGGCTCCTGCGCCATGCGGATCAACGGCCATGCCGGATTGGCATGTAAGACTCAAGCCCGTCTGGCGACAGACGAGAATAACGTAATCATCCTCGAACCTGCGGGTGTGATGCCGGTGGTGAAAGACCTAGTCGTGGACTTCGATATCTTCTGGTCCAAGATTATGGCGGTGGACCCCTATCTGAAGCCCGAAGGTCCTGAGCCGGAAGCCGAGTATATCGCCTCCAACGAGGCCATGCTTCACCTATCCGAAGTCACCGCCTGCATCATGTGCGGCTCCTGCGTCTCCGATTGCACGGTGATGGAAGTGGACCCGACTTTCTTGGGACCGGCTGCCCTGGCCAAGGCTTACCGATTCACCGCCGACCCCAGGGATGGCGATGCGAAAGGCTTGTCTCGAGACCGGTTGGAAGCTCTGAACGAAGCCTCTGGGATGTGGGACTGCACCCGCTGTGGCGAGTGCGTCCAGGCCTGCCCCAAGGGAGTGGCTCCGATGGACCGAATCATGGCCCTGCGAGAGCAGGCCATCAACTCTGGGTTCGATAACACCTTCGGTGCCCGCCACGCCGAGGCATTCGCCGATTCGGTGGAACACAGCGGCCAGTTGGACGAGCTGAGGCTTGTACCTAACACGGTCGGTATGACGAACCTACCGGTGTTGTTGAACATGGCCCCGGAGGCGCTAAGGGCGTTCACCCACGGCAAACTCCCTCCCATCATCCATAAGAAGATTGAAAACGCTGACCGGGTTAAGAAGCTCTTCCGTAGAGTGGAAGACCCGGACAGGAAGTAACCCGATTAGAATCTAATCTGATTATCCCGGAGGACCAGGTTGAAGTACGCGTTTTTTCCCGGCTGCGTGTCCCGAGGAGGATGCCCGGAGTTGTATCCGGCAGCCAAACTGATTTGCGAACGTCTGGATATTGAACTGCAAGAGATGCCCGGCGCGTCCTGCACCGGCGCAGGGGTTCTCCAGGAGAAGAACGAGTTCCTGGGTGATGCCCTTAATGCCCGCACCTTCGCCATGGCCGAGGCTTTGGACATTCAAATCATGACCATCTGCAGTACTTGCCAGGGCGTGATGAGTCAAGCCAACCGCCGTATGAAGAAAGACCCGGAGTATCTGGCTAAGATTAACGTTGAGTTGGCTGAAGAGGGTCTGGAGTACAAAGGCACTGCAGATCCCAAGCACCTGCTATGGATCATCATTGAGGACTACGGCCTAGACAAGCTGGAGACGTTGATTACCAAACCACTGGCCGGAATCCGGTTGGCGCCCTTCTATGGTTGCTATCTGGTCCGCCCGACGGAAGCCTTGGATTTCGCAGACAACCCGGAGCGGCTGACCTCGTTGGAACGGCTCATAGAGACACTGGGGGCCACTGTGGTGGACTTCTCCGGTAAGACCCGATGTTGCGGCTTCCCCATCCTGACCATCAACGAGAAGAACTCTATGGCCATGGTGGGCAAACACACAGCGGAAGCGAAGGACCTGGGCGCCGACGCCATGATAACGCCCTGTCCTCTCTGCCACCTGAACCTGGATGCCTTCCAGCCGAGAGCGTCAGCCCAAGCCCAGCGTTCCATCGACCTGCCCATCATCCACATGCCCCAGGCCATCGGCCTAGCCATGGGCATCAGCCCCAAGGATATGGGACTGCAGCGTCACATAGTCAGCACCAAACCTTTGATTACCAAGTTGGGAGTCCCGGCGGGGTAGGCAGGCCAAGGTCAAATCGCTAAATGAAAAAAGCTGGTGTCGAGACACCAGCTTTTTTGTTTATTAGGCTTCCATGCGGTGAACGCCGCCGGACTCCCACGATCGCATAGTGTATTTCTTTTGATTCTCTCGGGTACTCTACTGCTTCAGCGTGGGAATAACTTCTTCGAAGGCTTGGATCGTCTTCTCCACGTCCTCTTCGGTATGGACCATGGAGGGGTAGAACTTCTGGCCGCCCTTCAAGATTCCTCTTTCCAGCAGACCCCCATTGAAGAGGCCCATCATCTGAGTATCGGCGGTCAAGGTATCCCGGTAGTTGAGCACCGGTTGGCTGGTGAAGTAGATGTCGAAGATGGCGTCTTCGCCAGCTAGGTAAACCGGGATGCCGTTGCGGTTGCAGACATCAACAATAGCGGTGCGAATCTTGCTGCCGGTTTCGTGAAGCCTATCGTAGGCTCCTGGTTTGCGCAGTTCGGCCAGGGTGGCCAAACCCGCAGCGCAGGCGACTGGGTTGCCATTCAGGGTGCCGATCTGGTTGACGAAACTGTCGGAGTCCGAAGCGGCAGGGTCGTAAACTGAAAGGATGTCGCGGCGGCCCATCACTACCGCTAGAGGGTATCCGCCCCCCATAATCTTTCCCATGCAGCAGAGGTCCGGCGTGACCCCGTAGTATTCTTGAGCGCCGCCGTAGGCCAACCGGAACCCGGTGACAATCTCGTCGAAGATTAATGGAATCTCGTATTTGGCGGTGATTGCACGCAATCCCTGGAGGAATCCGGCTTGGGGCGCAATCACCCGTTGCAAAGGCTCCACAATCACCGCCGCCAACTCGTCATGATGAGCGTCGATGATGGCAGTCGTCGTATCCAGGTCGTTGAAAGGTGCGATTAGCATCAGGTCTTGAAGAGCCTTGGGGACCCCGGCGGTATTGGCCTCGGCTTGGGGGAACTCTTCGGCTCCCGATGGTGTAACGCTCATCACCGCGTAATCGCTGCTACCGTGGTACCCGCCCTCGAATTTCAAGACCTTCTCTTTCTTGGTGAAAGAGCGGGCGGCCCGCATCGCCTGGAAGGTAGCGTCGGTGCCGCTGGTGGTGAAGCGGACCTGCTCGGCGCAGGCCACGGCGTCGACCAGAGTCTCGGCCAGGAGAACCGCTTTCTCGTTGGTGGCGAAGAAGGTGCTGCCCTGCTCAACAGCCTTGATGACTTCCTCAACCACCGCTGGATGGGAGTGTCCCAACAGCATGGGACCCGAGCCCATCAGCCAGTCGATGTACTCGTTGCCACTGACGTCGAATATGTGGGAGCCCACTCCCCTTGCGGCTAAGAAGTTGAGGTCCTTGCGGATGGGCAGGTTGCCGGTATAGCCACCCGGTAAATATTTGGCCGCCTTCTCCAGTAGTTCCTGTTCCCGGGTCGAGCGTTCCGGCATCAGCGGCCTCCTTATTAACTTATGGGTTGCGGTGTGGCGCATGAACTACGGCGAACCGGTCGCTTGGGACTGGTTATCAGGCGGACTCTTCCTTGGATTTGCGCATAACATCCACCAATTCCTGAACGCTGGCGGCCGAACTCTGCAAAGCGGTTCTTTCGTCTTCGGTAAGCCCGATCTGCATGACCTGCTCCACGCCAGCGGATCCCAGCTTCACCGGAACGCCGACGCACAGACCATTGATGCCGTACTCGCCGGTCAGATAGGCGCAGGCGGGTAGGATGCGTTTCTTATCCAGTAGCACGGCCTCCACCATCTGAGTGATGGCTGCGGAAGGGGCGTAGTAGGCGCTGCCCTCTTTCAAGAGAGCGACAATCTCGCCGCCCCCGGCGCGGGTGCGGGCTACCAGTTGGTCAATCTTTTCTTCAGCCATCAGTTCAGTGATGGGAATGCCTCCCACCGACGTGTAGCGGACCAAGGGAACCATGTCGTCGCCGTGCCCACCCAGGACCAGAGCCTGGACATCCTCGACGGAAACGTCTAGTTCCTGGGCGATGAAGGTGCGGTACCGGGCAGTGTCTAGGATCCCAGCCATGCCGAAGACCCGATTCCTGGGAAAACCGCTGGTTTCAAAGACGTTCTGGACCATGGCGTCCAACGGATTGGTAACCGCGATTATGATGCAGTTGGGAGAGAACTTGACCACCTGCTCCGTGACAGAAGAGGTGATTCTCATGTTGGTCAAGAGCAAGTCGTCCCGGCTCATACCGGGCCTGCGGGCAATACCGGCGGTGATGACCACAATGTCTGAGTCCGCACTGGCATCGTAGCTATTGCTTCCGGTGACAGTGGCGTCGGTCCCATTGATGGGCCCGGCTTCCAGCATGTCCAGTCCTTTCCCCTGAGGTAGGTCTTCAACCACGTCGACCAGTACGACGTCGGCGTAGCCAAGCTGTTGGATTCTCAGGGCAGTGGTAGCGCCAACGTTGCCAGCGCCGACCACGGTTACTTTATTTCGCATGGGAGATTGATTCCTCCAAAAATTTGATGGGGTGGCTGTCAGCTTTCAGCAGTTCCTCGGGCCGCAGCCTGTGGAAGCTAGAATATTATACATCCACCATTCGCCGGAGGGTAGTCCCACGCCTGAAGGTATCGTTCGGGACCCATCTGATTGAAGAGGCTGGCCGGGCCTGTCATTGACCACTAGGGCGCAGTCTCTTCAGCCTCCGTTTGTGGTTGCGCCTTCTCAACTTCCTCAGGCGGTTTTACGTTGCGGAAAAGGGCGTACAGCGAAAGGTCGTAAGCAATCTTGACGACGGCGGAGGCGACGAAGGGTACGCTGGCAGCGAAGACCGTCCAGACTTGGGTGGTAATGGTAGGTCCGAACGCTCCGGTGGCGCTGCGGCTGACCATGTGCATACTGGCCATGGCAACTCTTTCCTCTGGGCCTACAACGGCCATGGTGTAGGAGTCTTTTGTCGGAACGTCCATCTGGCTCATGAATGCTCGGAGCTGCCAGAAAACGATGGCGACCCAGGCCGTAGGGGCAAAGATTGCCCCGATAAAGAACAGGCTGGAAGGAATGTGGGTAAAGACCATGGTGTTTAGCAGGCCTATTTTGTTGGCCAATTTGGCTGCTATCCACATCGATGCTGCGGTTAGCGCGTGGGAAAGGAAAAACACTTGTCCCATATCCCCTGAATCCAGGCCGAACTTAGTATTGAACCAAGCAGTGACGATGGTTTGATGGACCATCGAGGTTGTAAGGGTATCGATGCTGAACAATCCAGTGAGGGTGAAGATTATCCGTCTTGAAGGAAGTTTGAGAGGGTTGGTCCAACGTTGCTGGGCGATCGGCCCTTCAACTCTGGATGAAAGGAGGCTGTACAGCAGTGCTCCTAAAAGTTGGAAAGCGGCGAAACCCAAAAACATTGCTCTATAAGAGGATAGTGTTCCTATCCCTAGTTGGTCTTGAAAGACTTCAGGAAGCAACGCAGCCAGAGCGCCCAGGGCAGTGCCTGTTCGCGCCACGATGCTATACACCGCGAAGAGTTCGGTGCGTTTTTCGCTTGGGGCAGTGTCGGGTAGACTGGCCATTTCCAGGGGCTGAGCGGCGCTCTCTCCACCGCCCCCACCCCCGGTGGCCATAGAGCCGAAGAATGCCAATAACAACAAAGCCCAGTAATCGCCGATAAATATCAAGATTACTGCGGAGGCGGCTGAGACAAGGGTAAAGGCGACCATCAGCCGGCGTCGTCCTATCCTTCCTGAGATAAGGCCGACGATGAAGGCGAAGAAAGCGACCCCTGCAACGCCGACGCTTAGAAATATCCCAACGTGACCGATTCCGAAGCCAAGTTCCTTGAGGTAAAAGAAGATAAGGATGGCCACGTAGCTTTGGGAAAAGGTACGCATGCCACGGGCGGCGATAATCAAGCCAGCGTCGCGGCTGATCCAGCTAGGCATCATCAGGTTTGTAGAAAGGCATTTCTACAATAGATCCTTCAGGGTAGGATGGTGCGTTTTGAATGTCCGACCTTGAGGAAAGACATCCTGTCTTATTCAGGCTCGGAGCTACGTTTATCCGTCGACGGGGGCCTCCGGTAGTTCCAATCCGGCTTCTAGCACTGTCTCGGTAGTCACCGTGCTGGGCAACCGGTACCCACGGAATAACCAGAAGCCGAAGAATGCGATAACCCCTGCTACCGGCCCAACCATGCGTATGCCCATAGGGTTGTCAGCAGTCTCCCCCAACAGTAGGATCAAGGCCAACAATACCACAGAAAAGGACGAGCCGAACTTTTCGAACAGGTTCTGGGTGGCGAAGAACATACCTTCTCGGCGCATGCCGGTGACCAGTTCGTCGTAGTCGGCGATATCGGCGGTGATGGCCCGGGGCATCAGGTTCACTCCGGCCATCGCGACCCCGGCCCCGAAAGCTATGACCAACCCCTGTATCAATCCGGGCACGCCGGGCACGAAACCGGCGAAGAACAGCCAGGGCAGGTAAAGGGCTGTGCCGAGTAAACATAACGAATAGACGGACCGTTTGCTTCTGATAAAACTCAGCTTCCACAGGAAAAACACAGCTACCACCATTCCCGCCAGGGCCGCGCCCGTCAGCAGTGATGTCGTCGCTCCGGTGCGCTCTGGCTGGAGCACCTGACTCACAAAGAAGGGCAGCCACGCTATCACCATGGTTACGGCCAACTGAAAAAATACGAAGGTGGGTAGAAAGTAAAGAAATTGCTTGTTCCTTAGGGTGGCGATCAAGCCAGCGGTGAACGTCATGGTGGCTGGCGGAGTTTCTCTGGGCGCATGACGCCAAACGCCGAATAGTCCGGAGTACCGGAACACCAGACCGCAGACGGCGATTATTACCGCCATGACCTTGAATCCCACGGCGTCAATAACCACGCCAGTGAGTATCAGCCCGAGGGCGGCCCCCAGCACGCCGAAGTAGAACTGCCACGCCACGATGCTCATGCGGTCCCGATGGCTCCGGGCAATCTCTGGGAAAAGAGCTTCGTACGGACCCGCCGAAAGGGTGTTGCTCAGGAAGAATAGCTCCAGAACGACGAAAACGTAGATGACGTTGCCAAAGCTGCCGCCGCCCCAGGGCGTGAGCCAGAGAAGACCGAAGAACAGGGCGTAGAACGGGGTGGAAAACAGCACGAAGGGCAGCCTTCGCCCCCATCGGCTCCGGGTCCGGTCGCTCCACCAGCCGATGATGGGGTCGTCCAAAGCTTCGATAAGCCGGCCTGCGGTAAGCACGATGGCGACGAAAACTCTGGGGTCTAGATCGAGGACCCCCAATGTCAGCGACGGAACCGCTGAAGACAAGCCCTCTTCTCTTGGCGGAACCAAGAAGAACAGAAGCCACAGGTGCCGGGTCTGGGAGATTGCTTGAGACCCAATCTGGTCCGAGGCATAGAGAATCTTGTTGACCAGAGGCAACCGGCCGCCGATTCCGGTGGTCAAGGGTTCCTCGGCGGTGGGGCGTAGCGGTGTCCCTTCACCGGGAGAGTTGCTCCGCCAAAGCATCTGGGTCGGTCACCGGCAGTTGGCAGGTATAGTTCTCGCATACGTAAGCCGACGGCAGTCCTCCGACCATGATGCGGTCCTGGAGTAGGGGAAAGTCCGGCGTACCCTCAATTCCCCCAGCGCTACGGGGAGTCTCGGTTCCCATCACCACCTTGTTGGGGAGGAACCGACTGAACACGGTGTCCAACAATGCTTGGGTGGCAGGGTCGTTTCGCGGCCCAATCACGGCGATTTCCTTGGGCGGTGAGACGTAGAAATCCAAGGCGTTCAGCCAGTGACCGGTGCCGCCGGGGGATTGGGACATGGCCTGATGCAGGCTTCGCAAAGGTACGGCGGCTTTGGCGTTGTAGTCGCTGTTGCCGGTGAATACGGCCAGCTTGAGCAATGCGTCGCTGGCTACCGATCCGCCGCAGGGCTGTGCGTTGTCGAACACGTCACGGGGCCGGACCACGAGGGTTTCATGGTCGGATCCGGTGTCGTAGAAGCCGCCTATACCTTCGTCCCAGAAAAGCTCGATCATTGAATCTGCCAGAGTTACGGCTTCGTCGAGCCAGCGTATATCGAAGGTTGCTTCATAGAGAGCCAACAAGCCGTCAACCACAAAGGAATAGTCTTCCAGATATCCCAACAGCTTGGCCTGACCGTCGCGGTATGTGCGCAGCAACCGGCCTTGGGATTTCATGGTTCCGACGAGGAATCCGGCATTTTTTACCGCCGCCTCCAGATAATCGGCCCGGCCCAAAGCCGCCGCCGCTTCGGCGAAACTACGCAGCATCAGGCCGTTCCAAGAGGCTAGGACCTTGTCGTCCCGCATCGGATGGATGCGTTGTTCCCTTACGTCCAGGAGGGCTTTGCTGCTGCGGCTGATAATCTCGTCGAGTTGCTCCTGTGTCAGGTCGTGCGCTTCCGCGAAGGCTTCCGGATATTGGCGGATGTTGAGGATATTCTCGCCCTCGAAGTTGCCGTTGGGGGTCACTCCGTAGTAGCTGCTGAAAACTTCACTATCGGCGTCACCCAGGACGGCGCGAATCTCGTCCGGTGTCCAAACGAAGAATTTCCCTTCCACACCTTCGCTGTCCGCGTCTTGGGCCGAATAGAAGCCGCCGGAAGAGTCGGTCATCTCCCTTAGAACATAGTCCAGGGTCTCCTCTACTATGCGGCGATACAAAGGTTTGCCAGTGATTAGATGGGTGTGGAGGTAGAGGCGGGCCAGCAGGGCGTTATCGTAAAGCATCTTTTCGAAGTGGGGCACCAGCCAATAAGCGTCGGTGGAGTAGCGGTGGAAGCCGCCGCCGATCTGGTCGTAGATGCCACCGTAGGCCATCTTCTCCAATGTAATCTCGACCAGTTCCAGCGCACGGGGATTGTAGCCGTGATGGTAGTAACGCAGCAGGAATTCCGGACCCATGGGCTGAGGGAACTTGGGTGCGTTGCCGAAACCGCCGTTCTGATAGTCGAAGTTGGTGGCCAGGGTGGAGTAAGCCTGGTGAAGAATGTCCACCGTCAGGATGCTGGTGCCTTTGGGTATCTGATTGGACTGGGTCATCTGGGTCGTCAACTGCTGGGTGACCCGGTCTACTTCGCCTTTGTTGGTCTTGTACGCCTCGGCGATGGACGTGAGCAGTCGGGGAAAACCGGGCATGCCTTGGCGGTCGGTGGGCGGGAAGTAGGTGCCGCCATAGAAGGGCTTGCCTTCCGGTGTAAGAAATACGGTCATGGGCCAACCGCCGCTGCCGGTGAGCATCTGCACCGCCTGCATGTAGACCTGGTCCAGGTCGGGTCGCTCCTCCCGGTCTACTTTGATGCTGACGAAGTTCTCGTTCATCATCCCGGCGATGATTTCGTCTTCGAAGGACTCCCGCTCCATCACATGGCACCAATGGCATGCGGAATAACCGATGCTCAGCAGGATTGGTTTGTCCTCGCTCCGAGCGCGCTCCAACGCCTCCTCACCCCAGGGATACCAGTCCACGGGATTATTGGCGTGTTGCAACAGGTAGGGGCTGGTCTCGTTGATTAATCGGTTGGGCATATCTGCACCTATATTCACCCGCGGAATGCGGGGTTGTATTCTTGGGTTGTATTTTCAACTAATTCGGTTTGGAAAGCTAGAATGCCGGGAAATTCCCCCAACCCCCCTTTACGAAAGTGGGGCTAGGCCGGGTAGTTGTCCTTGATAGGTGTTAGAACCGGGTTCTTGAAGAATAGCG
>CAXEOX010000033.1:0-28408 GCA_963997925.1 uncultured bacterium | reverse complement strand
TCGACCATGATCGCGTTTTCGTCCAATTGGTTCCGGACCGACAGGGGCGTCAGGGATGCCAATCGCGGCACGCCGCCCAGGACGTCAGGGCCGCGGCGGTTGATATCGGCCATGTAACGGTAATAGCTGGGGTAAGACCCCAAGCCGGTCAGCGCGAAGTTAACAAAGGCGTCTTCCTCGGTGTGAGCGGCGAAGGGATTGTGTTCCTTTTCCGCGCCGATGGAAGTTGGAATCTCACCGCCGCCCACCGCAGCCGCGGAACAGAAGGAGCCGCCGCCATGGGTGGGGTATATCTGGACTGAGTCGGGTAATTTAAGCAGCTTTCCGTGAATCGTCTGATAAAGCCAACGGGCCAAGTAAGGAGCGACCCGGCTTCCCAGCAGGTCAACCCGCGCGGCTCCACCCAACATCAACGCGCCCCCAGTGAATACTGCTCTGGGTTCCCCTTGCTCCTCCACCATGAAGGAGATGTGTTCCGGCGTGTGACCGGGAGTGTGAAGGATGCGGAGTTGGAACTCGCCAAGGTCGAAAGTGTCGTCGTCTTGCAGCCGGACCGACGGGTAAAGCAGGCCGCCGGATGCGCTTGAACCTACCTGACACCCGGTCTGGGCCGCTAATTCACGGGCGCCGGATATGAAGTCGTTGTGAAGGTGGGTTTCCAGAGCGTAGGCGATTCGGACGCCATGCTTGGAGACGATATTTACGTATTGATCGATGTCCCGGGCTGGGTCGATGACTGCGCATTGCCCGGATTGTTCCGAGCCTACCACATAGGAATTGTTGGCCAGACTTTCGATTCTGACGGTTTCAATGAACATAACGTTCCTCTCGCCCTTGGTTGGGATTTGTCTCTAAGAAGTATCGTAAAAGTTATGGGCGCAAGGCGGACTTTAATGTCCAGAGCGCCGGCGATAACTGCTTAGCTGGACTGGTGAGAGACCGAAGAGGAGACTGTTTGACCGGATTCGGGGCTGGAGCCGTTGACCGAGCATCCGTGGCTGAGCAGGGGCGTGAGTATGACTCCAGCCAGGACGACTCCGGTGGCTACCGACTTGGGCTTGAAAATTGAAGGCATTTTCATTCAAATTTCCTTATTGATCGAATGTAACTGAGCGAAGTATCGTGGTCATTTACCCACGGTTTTGACCCCACGATCCTCTGCTGGCAAGCAGTATATCACCAACGGATTTTCGGGGACAGACGCGGCTAACGGCATGGCCTTTGAGTCTTCAGCACCGAGCCTGATTACAGAGGAGTAGACCCCTTGGAGTAATCACAGATCGCGGACCCCTCGCTGCCTGAATCTTCTGGATTATGGGGTCGTTTATGGTAATATATGGGTCAGTCGTAACTTAGTTAAAGATTGATTCTTTGCTCGGAGATAAAGTATGCTTGATTATAAGCCCAATATCGTCCTATCCAGCGGGGAGTACAACGTTATCGGGTCCCGGCCCATCCGTCATGACGGCGCCGACAAGGTCACCGGCCGGGCCCAATACGGCGTGGATGTAAGTCTGCCGGGAATGCTCCACGGCCGGATTCTCCGTAGCCCCCATGCCCATGCGCGGATCAAATCCATCGACACCAGCAAGGCCGAGGCAGCGCCCGGTGTGTACGCTGTAGTCACTTCGGCCGATTGGGACCAGCCCACCGGCAAAGTGGAAGACCTGGCCGAAGGAGCGATGCACAATCTTCGCTTCCTCAGCAACAATATCCTCGCCCATGAGAAGGTCGTTTATAAAGGACACGCCGTCGCCGCAGTGGCTGCGACTAATCTCCATGTGGCGGAACAAGCCCTAGCGCTGATCGACGTGGAGTACGAAGTTCTTCCGGTCGTTCTGGGCTTTCGAGACGCGATGAAAGACGGAGCCACCCTCGTCCACGAGAGATTGCACACGCTATCTAACCCTGGCTTGCGCGCTGGCGGCTATAAATCCGATGACGACAAGTCCGATGGCACCAACGTAGCCAACCAGTTTGAATTCAAGCTGGGAGATATTGAAGAGGGATTCAAGCAGGCCGATATAATCATCGAGAAGGAAACCAATACTTCCCCGGTGCACCAGGGATACATCGAGCCACATACCGGCACCGCCCAGTGGCAGAACGATGGCAGCTTGACGATCTGGTCCAGCACTCAAGGACACTTCAACGTTAGGGATCTGATGTCCAGGTTACTGGACCTCCCCGTATCAAAGATTAAGGTCATGCCGATGGAGATAGGCGGCGGGTTCGGAGCCAAGGGAATCGTCTACTCCGAGCCGGTGGCGGCGCTTCTGGCCAAGAAGTCTGGCAAGCCGGTAAGGGTTACCATGACGAGGACGGAAGTTTTTGAATCCAGCGGACCCACCTCCGGTACCAACATCAAGATTAAGATTGGCGCGACCAAAGACGGGAAGTTGGTTGCGGCGGAAGCCCGCCTGATCTACGAAGCCGGCGGTTTCCCCGGTTCCCCCGTTCCAGGTGGCTGCAACTGCATATTCTCCCCCTATGACATTCCCAATGCCTACTTGGAAGGCATCGACGTGTTGGTGAACCGGCCCAAGGCTGCGGCCTACCGGGCCCCTGGAGCACAAGCGGCTGCCTTTGCGATGGAAACAGCCATGGACGAACTGGCCGAAACATTGGGGATGGACCCCATCGAATTGAGATTGCTGAATTGCGCCAAAGAGGGCACCCGCCGGGCCACCGGGCCGTTGATGCCTAAAGTTGGCTTTATAGAAACCCTTGAGGCAGCCAAAAACCATCCCCATTACAGCGCTCCCATCACCGGACCCAACCGGGGCCGGGGGGTAGCCAGTGGATTCTGGGGCAACGGCACTGGCCCCGCCAGCGCTATGGCCATCGTGAACGCCGACGGTACGGTCGCTCTGGTAGAAGGGTCGATGGATCTAAGCGGCACCCGGGTTGCGTTTGCTCAACAGTTAGCTGAGGTTTTAGGGATCGCTGTGGAAGCCGTGAAACCCACTGTGGGTGATACAGAATCCATCGGGTTTACCTCCAACAGTGGCGGCAGCGGCGCGACTTTTAAGTCGGGCTGGGCGGTTTACGAAGCAGGCCAGGAAGTGAAGCGCCAGATGATTGAGCGTGCTGCCAAGATTTGGGAGATTCCGGTGGAGGATGTGGAGTACGAAGGCGGTGTCTTGCAGCACAAGATGGACACTGAGCTGAAGCTGACCTTCCGGCAGTTGGCGGCGCGCCAGAACGCCACCGGTGGACCAATCACCGGCAGCGCCGGAGTTAACCCCGGTGGAGCAGGACCTTGTTTGGCTACCCACATCGTTGACGTGGAAGTGGACCCAGAGACCGGAAAAGTCGAAGTTCTCCGTTACACTGCGATTCAGGATGCCGGTAAAGCGATTCACCCCGCATACGTTGAGGGTCAGTTGCAAGGCGGCGCCGTACAGGGCATCGGCTGGGCGCTGAATGAAGAGTACTACTTCAACGATCAGGGACACATGATGAACTCGTCCTTCTTGGACTACCGGATGCCCACCAGCCTGGACCTGCCGATGATTGACACGGTTATCGTCGAGGTCCCCAACCCGGCGCATCCGTTCGGTGTTAGAGGCACCGGAGAAGTGTGCATCGTTCCTCCCTTGGCGGCTCTGTCCAACGCTATCCATGCCGCTACGGGCGTTCGGGTGAACCAGCTTCCCATGACCCCTGGGACCATACTTGATACTATTTGGGAAAAGGAAGGGAAGTAATCCCCGATGCCAGATGTATGGATCCCGACCATCATGCAGAAGTTGACCGGAGGAATCCAGGTCGTGCAGGTAGAAGGTTCAACGGTACGGCAGATAATAAATAACCTGGAAGTGCTTTATCCGGGGACCAAAGCAAGGCTGTACGATCCGGAAGAGGATGAACTCCTGCCCGGGGTTGCGGCGATCGTCGATGGCGATGTAACCCAGTTGGGCCTTCTGGAAAAGGTCAACGAGGATAGTGAGGTTCACTTCCTACCGGCCATCGGCGGCGGGTCGTGATGCCAGGACTGGGTTAGCATCCAACCAGCGAGTTATGCCAAGATTAAGCGCCTCGATCAATTCGGGGCGCTTAATTGTTTTTAAGATCGGATTACCGAGCACTAATGAATTAACCCAGTGGGTCTACGGCGATGCCGAACCGCCGGGCAGTGATGCCATTCAGACTTCTGGGATGCGATAGGAGCGGTCATGACCAGCGATAACCGTGACATAGCCGCAGCTTGGAGTTACCACACCTCTACCAACCACACCCAGCAGAGCGTTTATAGCAACGCTCATTATATGGACTTCGACAACCAGCCACGTCCCTTCAAGATTTACCGCAACCTGGAATCCGTGCCGCTTCCCTCCGGGCTGGAATCCAGCGGAGTGCCGGCCTTGGATTGCCTAGGGGCCACGACGGCGCCAGAGCGAGCGACTCCGACCCTCCTGGAGTTGGCTGGGCTACTGCATCATGCGGCAGGCATCACCAAAGTTAGAGAAATTCCCGGTGGGCAGATGTATTTCCGGGCGGCGGCCTGCACCGGGGCCCTTTATCACATCGAAGTGTACCTGGTCTGTGGGGATATGCCCGGCCTGCCCGGTGGGGTATACCACTTCGGTCCCCAGGACTTCGCGCTACGCCGTTTGCGTGAGGGCGACTATCGGGGCCTGCTGGTGGAAGCGGCCGGCGGGGAACCCTCGTTGGCCGGGGCTCCGGCGGTATTCGTCTTGACGTCGGTGTTCTGGCGTAATGCTTGGAAGTACCAGGAGCGTGCCTACCGTCACTCGTTTTGGGACAGCGGGACTGTCTTGGCCAACCTGCTGTCCACGGGTAGCGGCTACCGGCTTGCCATCAGAGTAATCTCTTCCTTCATAGACGAGCCGGTGAACAGATTGTTGAATCTCGACGATGGTAAAGAGGTAGCGCTGCAACTTATCCCGGTTGGGATGGACCCAGAGCAGGCCATCGGCCCAGTTCCAGAAGTGAAACCGATGGAACTGGTGGTGGAGCCGTATTCCCGACGGGAAGTGGAGTACCCGGCGATGGCCGAAGCCCACGCTGCTTCCTCGCTGGTTTCCCCTGAACATGTCCGAGAGTTGTGGGGAATGCCGCCGTCGCCAGCCACGCCTGAAATCCAAGGGAAGCTTTTCCCATTGTCCTGTCCGCCAGCAGAGGATCTACCCCAGGACACGATTGAGGAAGTCATCCTGCGGCGTGGCTCCAGCCGCCGTTTTCGGCGTTCTCCCATATCCTATCAACAGCTCTCCATCATGCTGGACCGGGCGGCCCGGCCCATACCCGCCGACTTTATTGAAAGATCAGACGCCACGTTAAATCAGATTTACCTGATTGCTAACGGCGTGGATGACCTGCCGTCCGGGAGCTATGTTTACCGTAGAGATTTAGGTGCGTTGGAGCAGCTCAGTGAAGGAGATTTCAGGGAGCAAGCAGGCAGGTTGGATCTGGGACAAGAACTGGCCGCCGACGCCAGCGTCAATATATATTTTCTGACTGATTTGAACGCCGTGCTGCAACGATACGGCAACCGGGGCTACCGGATGGCCCAGATGGAAGCCAGTATCACGGCGGGACGATTATACCTGGCTGCCTACGCCCAAAAGCTTGGCGCAACCGGTCTGACATTTTTCGACGATGAAGTCACCGAATTCTTTTCACCCCATGCCGAAGGGAAAAGCGTCATGTTCCTGCTGGCCGTGGGCCGGTCCGGCCGACGGGGTTGAAACCTGAAGCCTAAACAGTGATTGGGTCAATCTTGATGATCCGCCCTTCCCTGGCTGATTGAATCATCGCTAGAGTTATCTGAACGACCCGCAATCCGTCCATCCCCGTGGCCACCGGCTCCCGGTCCTGCTGGATGGCTTGGTGGAAGTCTTCTAGCTCGGCGATGAAGTTACCCAGGTATTCGTTGGGGTAGACCTCGGTTTGGTTCACGGTTTCGGAGACAACTTCTACCCGGCCTTGGCGAGCTTCCCACAGCGTGGCCCGGCCGGTTATTCGACCGTCGCTGCCGTAGACCGCGAAGTCGTTGCGAGAGTCAGGAAGTAGCCGTCCGCAACACATCGTGGCCACGATGCCGCTTTCGAACCGGAGTGTCATGGCCGCCACCTGCTCCAGCGGGCGTTCGGCGGTCTGGCCGTCAGTGAAGGCGGCAATCTCTGTTATCTCCTCGTCCAGAAGGAACCGCAGCAGGTCGATGGCGTGGACGCCGGTCCCCATCATAGTTGAAGCGCCGCCCATCAGATCCGGGTCGTCCCACCACTGCCGGAGACCGGTGCGAGGCGGAGGTCCGCCGGTTCCACGGACGCCGAAGCCCCATTGCCCTTGGGCTAGCGCTATGTGACCTAGAACGCCCTCGGATATGAGGCGGCGGGTCAGGATATGTCCGGGGTGGGTTCGAAGATGGTATCCCGTGCCCAGCTTGACGCCGTGCTCGCGGCAGCCCCGCACCATGGCAACACCGTCCTCCAGAGTGGTGGTCATGGGTTTTTCCGACAGAACGTGCTTTCCCGCCGCCGCCGCTTGGAGAGCATGCTGGCTATGCAACGAGTTAGGGGACGCGATGAATACCGCATCCACTCTGGAGTCTTGGAGCAGGTCGTCTATGGAGTCGTAGGTCGCAGCGGCGCCGTGCTTCTTGGCGAAGGTTTGCGCTCTTCCCTTGTCCCGGCTGTAAACGGCGACGATTTCCTGGTCATCGGCGGCTGTCATAGCCGGAGCGACTTTTAAGTCCGGGTGTTGTCCGGTGCTGATAATCCCCCAACCCAATGGCACGGCTTACCTCCCAAAGATACTTCGAATATGAATTGACGTTGCTTAACATAAGCAACCGTAGCTGGACTGTCAAACCCTACTGTTGACCGGCGGCCAACGTGGGCGTAACATATATGTATAAACCCATCCCCAGGGGGTATGGGTTAATCGACGAATATCGAGGGCCGCTGTGTCTGACGCCAAGGATGATGCCCTAAAACGGTTGAGCTATATCGAAGGTCACCTCTCCGGGATTCGCAAGATGCTGGAAGAGGACAAATACTGCGTTGACGTGCTCAAGCAGACCTTCGCAGTCAGGCGGGCCATCGAGAAGATGGAAAGCATCTTGTTGGAAGGCCACCTGCACTCTTGCGTGGTGGAAGGAATCAAAGAAGGACGGGAAGATCAGGTGGTCGGTGAGTTGACCGACCTTTATCTGTTGGCGAACCGGTAAGGGCCGGATACATTAAGAGTCGGGAGTGAATGCAATGGCAGCCTACTTTATAGCGGAAGTTGACGTCACGGATCCCGCTGGATTCGAAGAGTATCGCAAGTTGGTGGGACCGTTGGTGGACAAATATGGGGGAAGGTATGTCGTGCGCGGGGGAGCGTCGGAGACCTCGGAAGGAGATTGGTCCCCTGGTCGGATAGTGATTATAGAATTCGAGAGTATGGAACGATTAAAGGCATGGCATGATTCAGACGAATACCGCCCAGTCATGGCCATGCGCCACAACAGCGCTACTACCAAAGCCATCATGGTGGAGGGAGCGTAAATCGTCGGATGGGCCACAACGGCCTGGTGTTTGGCAGAGGAAATAGACAATGGTTACCAAAGAAACATCAGAGAAAGACAATCACATAACTTTACCCATTGAGGGGATGACCTGCGCTTCTTGCGTGTCTCACGTGGAGAAGGCCTTGCAGGGCGTGCCGGGAGTGTCCGGGGTTTCGGTGAACCTGGGCACGGAAAAAGCCTCGCTGGAGTATAGCTCGGGCGATGCTCCGGTAGATCAACTCCGCCAAGCGGTGGCCGACGCGGGATACAAAGTCGCCACTACCAAGACCACGCTTAACATTAGCGGGATGACCTGCGCCGCCTGCGTATTTCATGTCGAGAACGCCTTGAAGGGCGTTTCCGGCGTGGTTGAAGCCACGGTAAACCTGGCCACGGAAAAGGCGACCGTGGAGTACACGGCAGGGACGGTCGACAATGAGGGATTCCGGCAGGCTATAACCAAGGCCGGTTATCAGGTAACCGGGACCGGCGACGGCCCGATGGACGCCAAAGAGGAGCTGGAGCGTCTATCCAAGGTCAAAGAGATACAGGCGTTGCGCCGACGGTTCTTGTTGAGCGCCGCCGGAGGAATACTTCTCTTACTGGGCGCATTCGGACCGTTCCCATGGGTCCCGCCGCTGATGAAGCTGGGCTTTTACCCCTTCCTGCTCTGGGCCGTGGCGACGCCGGTGCAGTTCTGGGCCGGTTGGAGCTTCTATACCTCGGGCTTTGGCGCTCTGCGTCATGGCACGGCCAACATGCATACCTTGATTGCCATAGGCACCACCACTGCTTATCTCTTCAGCGCCGCCGTGGTGTTGCTGGGAGCGCTTGCTCCGGAGTTTCTGGCGCAGCAAGGTATCGGAAGGGAAGTCTACTTCGACACTGCCTCAATCATCATCGCTCTGATTCTTCTGGGTCGTTACCTGGAAGCTCGAGCCAGAGGCAGCACCTCGGAAGCTATCCGCAGGTTGATCGGTCTTCGTCCCAACACGGCTCGCGTCATTCGGGACGGCCAAGAGATCGACGTGCCGGTGGAAACCGTAGAGGTGGATGACTTCATCCTGGTCCGGCCGGGTGAGAAGATTCCGGTTGATGGCGAAGTGACCGAGGGTATCTCCACGGTAGATGAGTCCATGCTGACCGGTGAAAGTATGCCGGTGGACAAGGACCCAGGGAAGCAGGTGTTCGGTGCGACTATCAATAAATTTGGGACGTTCAAGCTGCGCGCCACCAAGGAGGGCAAGGACACGGTGCTGGCCCAGATTATCCAGTTGGTGGAGGATGCCCAGGGATCAAAAGCTCCGATACAGAGGCTGGCAGACCAAGTAGCGGCCTATTTCGTCCCGGCGGTAATAGTTATCGCTCTAGCCGCGTTCCTGTTCTGGATGCTTTTGGGACCGGCCCCGGCCCTAACTTTCGCGGTTCTGGTGTTTGTGGCTATCCTGATTATCGCTTGCCCCTGCGCTTTAGGTCTGGCCACTCCGACAGCCATCATCGTCGGCACTGGAAGAGGCGCGGAGCAAGGGGTACTCATCCGTAGTGCTCAGGCCTTGGAGATTACCCACCGGGTCAATGTGGTGGTGTTGGACAAGACCGGCACCCTCACGACGGGTAAGCCGGTAGTCACCGATCTGCTTCCCTCAGGTGTTTCTGAGGTCGATCTGTTGCGATTGGCGGCAAGCTTGGAGCGAGGGTCCGAACATCCTCTGGGCGAGGCGATCGTTCAGGAAGCCAGGTCCCGGAACTTGGAGCTTGAAACTACGAGGGGTTTTGAGGCATTACCCGGCAGGGGTGTGCAAGCCCAACTCAACGGCGATGTTCTTCGAATGGGCAACATTGCTTTGATGGAAGCCAACGGCATCGCCCTGGACGGTCTGGTGGAAAAAGCCCAAGCGATGGCCGCCCAGGGGAAGACTACCATGTACCTGTCCGCCGGCGATAAAGCGGTGGGAGTAATCGCGGTCGCTGACACTCTTAAAGAGAACTCGCGAGAGAGCGTGGCCCAGTTGCGAGCTATGGGGCTGGAAGTGGTTATGCTGACCGGCGATAACGCCCAGACCGCCCAAGCCATCGCCAAGCAGCTTGGCGTGTATAACGTGGAAGCCGAGGTGCTGCCCGCCGACAAGGTGGAAGTGGTGCGGCGTCTTCAGTCCCAAGGCAAAATGGTCGCCATGGTGGGTGATGGCATCAACGATGCTCCCGCTCTGGTTCAAGCCGACGTGGGAATGTCCATGGGCGCTGGCACCGACGTGGCCATGGAGTCGGCCGACATTACCCTGATGCGCTCCGACGTGGCCAGCGTCATCGGTGCGATCAATCTCAGTAGAGCTACCATCCGCACAATCAAGCAGAACCTGTTCTGGGCCTTCGTATACAATATCCTGCTGATTCCGGTAGCGGCTGGTGTGCTATACCCGGTCTTTGGGGCCATGGGGGGAGTTCCTGACGGGCTGGGATTCTTCTTTGGCGAGCAGGGGTTCCTGAATCCCGTATTGGCGGCTCTGGCGATGGCTTTCAGCTCGGTTACCGTGGTGACCAATTCTCTGCGCCTGAGGAGGGCGACCTTCTGAACCCCTAGGCGCGTTGAGAGATATTGGATTTCTTAGATATTAAATCGGCAACGAGGTGGCGAAATGGCTACGGCGATCGATCCGATCTGCAAGATGGAAGTTGACACCGACAACCCGAACGGAGGCTCCAGCGAATACAACGGCACCAGCTACTATTTCTGCGCTCCAGGTTGCAAAGTGGCCTTTGATGCCGAGCCGGAGAAATATCTGGCGCCACAATGGCAAGGCTTGCCCATGGACATGGGGGAGAGCAAGCCGAAGCCCGGATTCTTCGGTAGGTTGTTTGGGCGGAAGTAGTTAGCACCAGTTAGCGCTGGCCACCCAGCGCTAACTGGATAGGGCGTGCTAGCGTCCTAAGCGTTGGCCCCGTGGCATCTCTTGTACTTCTTGCCGCTGCCGCAAGGACAGGCGGCATTGCGGCCTACCTTCTCAGTGGCAACCGGAGTCTTGTTCCTTTGCGAATTGTTGACCGCCCGCATCGGGCTGGCGTTTTCGTTTGCTCTGGCCCCCCGGTTTCCTCCGCTGGCGGGCTGTGTATTGACCGCCACATGGAACAGAGTATGGACCACGTCGTACTGCATCCGCTTCATCAGGTCCAAAAACATCTTGCGGCCTTCGCTGCGGTAGGCGACCAGAGGGTCACGTTGTCCGTAGGCTTGTAGGCCGATGCCGGTACGCAGGTTCTCCATGGAGGTCAAGTGGCTCACCCAATGGGTGTCGATGGCCCGGAGCAGCAAGAGGCGTTCCAGGACGCGCATCTGATCCGCGCCCAGTTCTACTTCCCGCAACTCATAGGTTTGGTCGGCATGGTCGGACAGCGCCTGCTGAACCTCCCCCCGGCTGAGTTGGTAAACCAGATCCTCGTTGGCGAATGAGTCCGGCAGATCGCAGATGGCACCCAGTTCACTGATGAAGCTCGGCACGTCCCAGTCATCGGAGTGGCGGCTGGCTAGATGCCCGTCCATCAGGTCGTTGAACTCGTGGCGGACCATATCCAATATCTTGGTCTTCAGGTCGCGTTCGTCCAGGATGTCATGCCGGTCAGCGTAGATGATTTCCCTTTGCTGATTCAGGACATCGTCGTAGTCCAACAGATGCTTGCGCATGTCGAAGTGATAGCCTTCTACCTTCACTTGGGCACTTCCGATGGACTTGGTGACCAAGCGGTTCTCGATGGGAACGTCCTCATCCAGGCCGGTCCATGACATGACGGTTTTGATGCGCTCTCCCCCGAACCGTGCCATCAACTCGTCTTCAAGGGACACGTAGAATTGGGAACTGCCGGGGTCGCCCTGACGGCCCGCGCGGCCCCGAAGCTGGTTGTCGATACGGCGGGCGTCGTGGTGTTCGGTGCCCAGCACATGGAGCCCGCCTAGGGCTATGACTTTTTCGTGCTCGTCCTGCCAGTCGTTCCGGTCAATGTCGCCGCCGCCGAGAATTATGTCGGTGCCACGGCCGGCCATGTTGGTCGACACTGTTACCGCTCCCAAGCGACCTGCTTGGGCAATGATACCGGCTTCCTGCTCATGAATCTTGGCGTTCAGGATCTGGTGTGGAACTCCCCGCCGCTTCAGTCGCTCGCTGAGTTGCTCCGACGCTTCGATAGACGTGGTGCCTATCAGCACCGGCTGACCCTTTTCGTGCAACTCCGTTATGGACTCGGCCACGCTTTTCCACTTGGCCTCTTCGTTCTGAAATACTAGGTCTGCCGCTTCATCCCGGGCCATGGGAAGGTTGGTGGGAATCACGGCCACGTCCAGGCGGTATATTTTCATGAATTCGTCCGACTCAGTGGCCGCCGTACCGGTCATGCCCGACAGCTTGCCGTACATCCGGAAGTAGTTCTGCAGCGTGATGGTGGCGTAGGTGATGCTTTCCCGCTGAATCTTCAGGTTCTCTTTGGCTTCCACCGCTTGATGGAGACCGTCGGACCAGCG
This sequence comes from uncultured bacterium, assembly GCA_963997925.1. Taxonomy (GTDB): domain Bacteria; phylum Chloroflexota; class Dehalococcoidia; order Lucifugimonadales; family UBA3495; genus UBA11650. The sequence continues at coordinate 16,376 of CAXEOX010000033.1, read as the reverse complement.
CCGGCCGTACTGAAGCCGTCCGGTGAACTCGTCGACGATAACGACCTCGCCTTCCCGCACCACGTAATCTTTGTCACGCAGCTTGGTGATGTTGGCGGTCAAGGCGTTCTCGATGTAGTGGACCAAGTGGAAGTTCTCTGGATCGTACAGGTTCCCTACCTTGCTCCATTGCTCCATCTTGCCGATGCCTTCCTGGCTCAGGGAGATGGCTTGGGTCCGCTCGTCGATGGTGTAGTCTTCCTCGATGTGGAGGCGGGGAGCAAGTTTGGCGAAGGTGTAGTAGTGCTGCACCGGCTCTTCCGCCGGTCCGCTGATGATGAGGGGGGTCCGAGCCTCGTCGATGAGGATATTGTCGACTTCGTCCACGACGGCGAAGTTCAGTTCTCGCTGTACCCGTTGGGCGGCTTCCAACGCCATGTTGTCCCTCAAATAATCGAAGCCGAATTCGTTGTTAGTGCCGTAGGTGATGTCGGCAGCATAGGCTTCGCCCCGGCTGATGGGGCGCATGGACTTGAACGATTCCGAGGCTCCGCCTCTCGCCGGAGCAGGGGTTTCTTTCATTTCAGGGTCGAACAGATACGCGGAATCATGCTGGAGGCTGGCTACGGATAATCCCAGCGCATGGAAGACCGGCCCCATCCAGGTAGGGTCGCGGCGGGCCAAGTAATCGTTGACGGTTACGACGTGGACGCCAAGGCCGGTAAGGGCGTTCAGGTAGGCGGCCAGGGTGGCCACCAGAGTCTTGCCCTCTCCGGTTTTCATCTCGGCGATCTGGCCTTTATGAAGGACCATGCCGCCAATCAATTGGACGTCATAGTGTCGTTGTCCCAGGTTTCGCCGCGCCGCTTCCCTCACCACTGCGAACGCTTCGGGGAGCAAATCGTCCAGAGTTTCCCGGCCCGATAATCGAGTCTTGAATTCTTCTGTCTTGTCCCTAAGCTGACTGTCGCTTAGTTTCTGGATCGAGTCTTCCAGTTGGTTAATCTTGCTGGCGATGGGCCAGAATTTCTTGATGGCCTTCTCAGGGGTGTCGCCGATCAACTTATGTAGCACGGAAACCATGCAGCTACCACCTTGCTTGATATTGCCCTGCGATTTCGGCTATTGCCACCGGAATCCGGAGGGTGTGTCATTTTGTTCTATGAGATAGAAAATTGCTCACTATATTTTAGCGAAATATAGGCCATCTTGCACACACAGGACTAACCGGGTCTCATCGCAAACGTATGCTTAGGTACAGGAGGCATCTGAATTCATCACCGGGGAACTTAAGCGTGAGTTTGGTTTGGGTCTCAAGGCCGGACGGCGCCGATCAGATCTTTGATGTCGGATATGCCAGCTTCGCCAAGATAGACTTCTAATTCGTCCAGGATGTGGAAGGGCGACCACAGATCCACCAGATTTGCGCTCCCAATCTGGATAGCGGACGCTCCTGCTAAGAAATACTCCAATGCGTGGTTGGCGTTAAAGATGCCCCCTACGCCTATTATCGGTATGTCTACCACTTGCGCGGCCCGGTACACCAATGCGAGAGCCACCGGCCTCAAGCCGTGGCCCGACAGGCCTCCGGTAACGGCTCCCAGCACCGGCTTGCGGGTTTCTATGTCGATCTGCATGGCTGGGAGGGTGTTGGAGATGGTGAGGGCGTCAGCTCCCGCGTTGGCAGCGGCTTGGGCTATTACAGTTACGTCTGGAACGTTGGGGGCCAGCTTGGCCAGAACCGGCAGGCCGGTGTTTTCTTTGACCGCAGCCACGGCGTTGGCCGTAAGCTCGGCGCTATGGCTAAAAAGGGCCCCGTTCTCTATGTTGGGACAGCTTAGGTTGAGCTCGATAGCCTGGAAACCGGAAACGCCATTGGTCATCGCCGTCATCTCGCCAAATTCGGAAACGCTATCCGCCGAAAGGCTGAGAATCATGGTGGCGTCCATCTTGGACCATTCGGGGGCCAGGTTGCTGAGGGCGGCTTCGATGCCGGGATTGGTTAAGCCTATGGAGTTAAGGAATGTGGTCTCACCGTCCTCCAATGCCTGGCGGAAGGACGGTGGATGCCAACGGGGTTCGGGGTTCCCCTCCCGGGGAAGACGGGTAACAGTCTTGGGAATGACAGCCCCCAGACGACCAAGGTCCATGTCTGGAGTGATACCCCGGCCGTAGCCGTCGTACCCGAAGGTACCGGAGGCAATCATCACCGGATTGGCTAGTTTGAGATGATGGGGGTTATTGGGCGCCAGGTCCACGGATAAGCCCACATTACCCCCCTTCTCTCAATCTCGCTATTTAGATTTTATGGCAGGCCGCACTGCCGGTTTGAGAATCCGTTACTCCTGCGGCTCGCCATCGGGTGAGGGCGTTTCCAGGCCAGCGGTGCTGGCATCTTCGTCCTCTTCACCTGGGGCGGCATCCACTTCACCCTCTGTGGGGGCGTCGTCATCGGACTCCGCTGTGCCGAAGAAATTGGCTACGTCGGCCAAAAGGTCGGCCTCTTCGCTACTCCGTTCTGCCGTGGGAGCAGAGAATTCGTTAGCCTCTTCGGTCTGGCCTCCCATGCCCAACCAGCCACCGGGGGCGACACCGGCCAGTTCCGGAACGGGTTCCGGCTCCAGCAGCTTGTCCATCCCGGGGATGGTTATCCGCGCCGGGATCAGCCGGCCGATGATAACATTTTCCTTCAAGCCCTGTAGCCAGTCTTGCGCTCCGCTTACCGCTGCTTGCGTCAGCACCCTGGTAGTCTCCTGGAAGGAGGCCGCCGACAGGAAGCTATCGGTGAGAAGGGAAGCCCTGGTTACACCTAGAAGCATGGACTTGGCGGTGGCGGGTTCGCCACCTTCGGCCAAGACCTTGGCGTTCTTTTCCTGGAACTCGAACTTGTCTACCATCTGGCCTGGGATGTAGTCCGTGTCACCGGTGGATTCCACCTGGACCCGGCGCAGCATCTGGCGCAGGATAATCTCGATATGCTTGTCGTGGATGCTCACCCCCTGGGACTTGTATACCTGCTGGACCTCATCCACCATGTACCGTTGCAGTTCGTCTTTACCCCGGATATGCAGGATATCGTGGGGGTTCAGCGGTCCGCTGATCAACGCGTCTCCCGCCTTGACCAAGTCGTCGTCCTTTACCAGAATGCGGGCGGAGACGGGTATGATGTGCTCCCGCTCTTCCACATCTTCCCAGATGATGGAAACCAGACCCGGACTGAGTTCCACCCGGCCGCCGATGTTGGCCACAACTTGCTCCGCAGGCTCGGGAGGGGTTACTTCTTCTGCACCGTCTTCACCGGTCAGGGCAGCCGTGGTGCTGGCGAGAATCTCGCCCGGCTCAACGTATTCGCCGTCTTCCACGTGGAGGTCGGCGTTTTCGGGCAGCGCATAGTCTTCGCGGAATTCTTCCCGGCTGACCAAGCGAAGCCTGCGGCCTTCTTCCTCAATCTCCACGGAGACGGTGCCGTCGATATCCGCCAAAATCGCGGCGCCCTTGGGTACTCGAGCCTCAAACAGCTCTTCAACCCGGGGCAGACCGCTGGTGATGTCCAGACCGGCAACACCGCCGGTGTGGAACGTACGCATGGTGAGTTGAGTGCCCGGTTCACCGATGCTTTGGGCTGCGATGATGCCGACTGCTTGCCCTTCTTGGACAGTCAATCCCGTGGCTGGAAGCCGTCCGTAGCACATCTTGCAGAGGCCGCGGTGGGATTCACAGGTCAATGCCGACCTTACGGATACTTCGTTGACTCCCGCATCGACGATGTTTTGAGCTATGGTCTCGTCGATCTGCTCGTTGCGGTCAACCAGAATCTCTCCGGTTTCCGGGTGAACTACCGGGCCAGCGGCCATTCGGCCCAATATGCCCTGCTGTAGCGAAGAGTGGAGCGGGTCTTCTTCCCGCGCCCACATCGTGTAGGCATCAATCGTCCCGCAGTCATCTTCCAGAATGATGACCTCTTGGGCGATGTCGATCAACCGCCGGGTCAGGTATCCGCTGTCGGCGGTCCTTAGAGCGGTGTCGGCTAGGCCCTTCCGGGCTCCGTGAGTGGAGATGAAGTACTCCAAGGCGGTCAGCCCTTCACGGAAGCTGGAGGTGATGGGAAGGTCGATGATTTTCCCCTTGGGGTTGCTCATCAGCCCGCGCATCCCGGCCATCTGTTTGATCTGGGAGATGTTACCTTTGGCTCCGGAACGGGCCATCACGGCGATGCCACCGTAGTTGGGTAGATCCTCTTCCACTAGGACGGTGGTTTGGTCTGATGCCCAGGTCCAAGCCTCTACTGTTTTGGAGTAGCGCTCTTCTTCGGAGATTAGGCCGGACAGGAACTGATCCTCGAAGCCGCTGACCATCTGAGCGGCTTCCTTTAATATCGCGGGTTTCCTGTTCGAAACCTGGATGTCGTTGATGGCGATGGTTATGCCGGAAACAGTGGCGTAATGGAATCCCAGACTCTTAACCTTGTCCAGCACTTCCGATGTTTCATCGTTCGTCGAAGTCCGGTACAACTCAGCGGTCAGATCCTTGAGTGCGTAACGGTCCATCAGGCTGTTTTTGTAACCCAGCGAATCAGGCAGAATCTCGTTGAATATCAGCCTGCCCAAGCTTGTTTCTAACCAACCCTCGTGATCGGAACCATCTATATACCGCACCTGAATGCGGGCCTGCAAGTCAATCAACTCGGATGCATGAGCGATCCGGGCCTCGTCGAAATCGAAGAACTTCAAGCCTTCGCCTTGGGCGTCTTCACGAATGTCCGTCAGGTAATAGCAGCCCATAACCATGTCCAACGTCGGGGCGACCAACGGGTCACCGGAGGCCGGCGAAAGCATGTTGTGGGTGCTGAGCATGGCTTCTTTAGCTTCCAGTACCGCCATTCGGGATAGGGGAACGTGAACCGCCATCTGGTCGCCGTCGAAGTCAGCATTGAACGCCGAGCAGACCAGAGGATGAATCTGGATCGCATTGCCTTCAATCAGCACCGGCATGAAGGCTTGGATACCCAAACGGTGCAGTGTGGGAGCGCGATTCAGCAGGACCGGACGGTCCTTAATCACGTCTTCCAGAATGTCCCAGACCTCCGCCCGGTTCCGCTCCACCATGCGCTTGGCATTCTTGATGTTGGGGGCTATCCCCAACACGGCCAACCGGTGCATGACGAAGGGCTTGAACAGCTCCAAAGCCATCCGCTTGGGCAGACCGCACTCGTGCATCTTCAGTTCGGGGCCTACCACAATCACCGAGCGTCCGCTGTAATCGACGCGCTTGCCCAGCAAGTTCTGGCGGAAGCGCCCCTGCTTGCCTCGCAGGAGGTCGGACAGAGACTTGAGCTTGTGGTTATGACTGCCTTGGATGGGCCGTCCGCGGCGCCCGTTGTCTATCAGGGCGTCCACCGCTTCTTGCAGCATCCGCTTCTCGTTGCGAATGATAATCTCAGGCGCGCCAAGGTCCATGAGCCGTTTCAGCCGGTTGTTCCGGTTGATGACGCGGCGGTAGAGATCGTTCAGGTCGCTGGTGGCGAACCGGCCGCCGTCGAGCTGAACCATGGGGCGCAGTTCGGGCGGTAGCACGGGGAGGATCGAAAGAATCATATCCTCAACCCGGTTGCCGCTGCGGCGGAATGACTCAATCACCCGCAGCCGTTTGATGGCCTTCTTTCTCCGTTGACCGGAGGTGGCCTGCATCTCGTTGATCAGGAAGTCCCGCAGCGCCTCAAGGTCGATGCTCCGCAGAATCTCCAGAATTGCTTCGGCGCCCATGCCGGCCTGGAAAACATTGCCGTAGTGTTCCTTCAGTTCGCGATAGCGGGACTCGGCGATCAACTTGTGAACCCTAAGGTCGTCCAGTTCGTCGATGCTGGCTTGAAGCTGTTGCTCGAGTGCTCCCTCTTCGGTGGCCAGACGGTCTTTGACAGCGTCCAGCTCCACCATGGCGGTCATACGCTCTACTTCGACTTCAGGACTGTCGGGGGTTTCTTCCAGCTCAGTAATCTTCTGGCGGATGACTTCCAGTTCCGCCTCGGACGCCTTCTGGCGCTTTTCAACTTCCAGGTCGTATCTGGCCCGCTCTTCCTCAATGGTTTCCTGGCGGGCGTCCTCATCCACCGACACGATTATGTGCTGGGCGAAGTACAGGACCCGCTCCAGATTTCTGGGCGAGAGGTCCAACAGTAGACCCAGCCGGCTGGGGGTAGTCTTGCTGAACCAGATATGGGCTGCCGGAGCGGCCAGCCGGATATGGCCCATGCGCTCCCGCCGGACCTTGGACCGGGTGACCTCCACGCCGCAGCGGTCACAGACCACGCCACGGTACCGGATACGCTTGTACTTACCGCAGAAGCATTCCCAGTCCTTGGTGGGGCCGAAAAGCCGCTCGCAGAACAGACCATCTTTCTCCGGCCGTAGCGTGCGGTAGTTGATGGTCTCAGGCTTGGTTACCTCGCCGTGAGACCAGTTCATGATCTGCTCCGGAGAGGCTATCGATATTCGAATCGCATTGAAATTGGTGCCGCGGGTTTCTGCCCTGTCCGCCATTCTGACCATTAATCTGCCTCCATCGGCTGATAAAGCTCGGTATCGTCTGATATTCCCTGGGTCAACGGTGGGCGGACGTCCTCGTTCAATAACTCGACCGAGAGGCCAAGACTCTGAAGTTCTTTCAGAAGAACGTTGAAGGACTCCGGCACGCCGGGCTGCCCGATGGTCTCTCCCTTAACGATTGCCTCGTAAGTCTTAACGCGGCCCGCCACATCGTCGGATTTAACCGTCAGGACCTCCTGCAAATTGTAGGCTGCGCTGTATGCTTCCAGTGCCCAGACTTCCATCTCGCCGAACCGCTGGCCGCCGAATTGTGCTTTGCCGCCCAGTGGCTGTTGGGTAATCATGGAGTAGGGACCGGTGGACCGCGCGTGAATCTTGTCCTCCACCAAGTGGATGAGCTTCAAGATGTAAATCGTACCCACGGTGACCAGCTGATCGAAGGATTCGCCGGACCGACCGTCGAACAACTCGAACTTGCCGAACGTGGGAGGGGCGATGCGATGCTCGCGGTGCACGCGCAGGGCGGTATTTTTCATTTCTTCCAAGGATTGACCGCTGGGGTCTTCGCCAGCCTCTTCTTTAAGCCAAAGGCGTAGGCAGGCTTCCTGAGCTTCTCCGAAAATCTCCGTGTCAAATATCCGCTTGGCGTCGTATCCTTGATCGGCAAGCCAAGCAGTTAACTTTGCTTGATCAATCTCGGTTGGTTCGTCGGCCGGGCCGATGTTGATGGCATTGGCTCGCTGAACGAACCATGCCCGGGCCAAGGCGTCCTCGATGGAGTCGTCCCGGGCACCGTCGAACACCGGAGTTTTAGCTTTGAAATTGAGTACCTTGGCTGCCCAGCCCAGGTGGGTCTCCAGCACCTGTCCCAGGTTCATTCGGGAGGGCACACCGATGGGGTTCAGGATGATGTCTACCGGCGTACCATCGGCCATGTAGGGCATGTCTTCTTCGGGCAGGATCCGGGCTACGACGCCCTTGTTCCCGTGGCGTCCGGCCATCTTGTCGCCCACGGATATCTTACGGGTCTGGGCTATCCAGACTCTGACGGCTTCGTTGACGCCGGGGGGCAGGTCGTCCCGGTTGCCCCGGTTCAAGACCTTAACTTCGATGACTTTACCCCGTTCCCCGTGGGGGACCCTTAGGGAAGTGTCCTTCACGTCGCGGGATTTTTCGCCGAATATGGCTCGCAGCAGCTTCTCTTCGGCCGTTAGCTCGGTCTCGCCCTTGGGTGTGACCTTGCCCACCAGGATGTCTCCCGGCCCAACGTCAGCGCCGATACGAATGATGCCCCGTTCGTCCAGGTCCCGCAGGCTGGTCTCCCCAACGTTGGGGATGTCCCGGGTTATTTCCTCGGGGCCCAGCTTGGTCTCCCGTGCTTCCATCTCGTGCTTTTCGATGTGAGTGGAGGTGAAGTAATCATCCTTCACCAACCGTTCGCTGAGAATGATGGCGTCCTCATAGTTGTAGCCCTCCCAGGACATGAAGGCTACTAATACGTTCTGACCCAGGGCCAGATCGCCGTCCTCGGTGGATGAGCTATCGGCCAGAACGCCGCCCTGTTCGACTATGTCACCCCGGGCTACGCTGGGGCGCTGGTCGAAGCAGGTGCCCTGGTTGGTACGGGCGAATTTAATGAGCGTGTGGTTGTGTTCAACCCCTTCGGCGTCGGTTACGACGATTTCTCTACCGGTAACCGAGGTCACCACACCTGAGGCCAGGGCTAGGACCACTTGGCCGCTGTCCCGGGCCACCCGGCCTTCGATGCCGGTGCCGATGATGGGCGCTTGCGGGCGCAGCAGCGGCACGGCTTGGCGTTGCATGTTGGAACCCATCAGGGCGCGGTTCGCGTCGTCGTGCTCCAAGAAGGGTATCAAGGCCGCCGACACGCTCATGATTTGCATGGGCGATACGTCCATCAGGTCCACGGTGCTGGAGGCATCCTGCATGTACTCCTCACCAACCCGGAGTTCTACCCGATCTTCAGCGAACTGATTCAGTTCGTCTAGGACCGAGTTGGCCTGGGCTACCCGGTATGTCTCCTCTTGGTCAGCGGAGAGATAGAGTATGTCCTCCCCTATCGCGCCGACGAACGGACGTACGTTAATCATCGTCCCCTTGGGAAGCTGGTTCAAAGCAGCTATCCTATTGGCGCCGATGGCCCTCCCCTTGTTGACGATGGCTTTGCCTTCTTGGTCCACCACTGTTTCAGTAACGGTGCGGCCCTTCAGGTCAGCCGATGTACAGGACAGGGACTTGTATACCCGGCGATACGGGGATTCGATGAAGCCGTATGGGTTGATCCGGGCATAAGACGCCAGGGAACTAAGCAGTCCGATGTTAGGACCTTCAGGTGTTTCAATGGGACAGATCCGTCCGTAGTGGGAGAAGTGGACGTCCCGAACGTCGAACCCGGCTCTTTCCCGTGACAATCCGCCCGGTCCCAAGGCCGACAAGCGGCGCTTGTGGGTCAATTCCGCCAGCGGGTTGGTCTGGTCCATGAACTGGGACAACTGGGAACCGCCGAAGAACTCCCGAACGGCGGCAACCACTGGGCGGATGTTAACCAGACCCTGAGGCGCTGCCGCTTCCGGGTCCACCAAAGTCATTTTCTCTTTGACCATCCGCTCCATTCGCAGTAGGCCAACCCTTACCTGGTTCTGGACCAATTCGCCTACGGCTCGTACGCGACGGTTACCCAGATGGTCTATGTCATCCGGTTTTCCATCGCCATGGTTAATCAGGATTATGTGCCGGATGACCGAGATTACGTCATCCACGGTTAGGGTCATCAGTTCCGCGTTATCGGTTTGGCTCAACCTGCGGTTCAACTTGTACCGGCCCACCCTGCCAAGGTCGTAACGGCGGGCGACGAAGAACAGGTTCCGGATGAGATTCCGGGAATTCTCCAAGCTGGGAGGCTCGCCGGGCCGTAGCCGGCGGTAAAACTCGATCTGGGCGTTGGCTATCCGCTTGGCTTGGTCAACGTCGTATGCGTCGTCGGGGTGCAACCACTCCCAAAGGGCGCGCAAGTCATCTTCTTTATAGTTCAGTTCTTTAGTCTCAATCACCGGGTCTTTGTTCAGAGTGGACTTGATGTATTGATGGTTCTCGTCTATGTCCACGTCGGCGAACATCTCAAGAATCTTGTCGTCGGAAGCGATTCCCAGGGCACGCAGGAATGTGGTGGCTGAAACCTTGCGCTTGCGGTCGACTTTGACCGACAAGATGTCCTTGGCGCTGGTTTCAAACTCCAGCCAAGCGCCCCTGGAAGGAATCAGCTTGGCATAGCATAGGTTCCTGTTGCTGGCGGCGTTTCTCTCGTAGACGAAATAGATGCCGGGTGAACGGACAAGCTGGCTGACTACCACCCGCTCGGCACCGTTGATGATAAACGTGCCGTTGGGCGTCATCATGGGGATGTCCCCCATGAAGATTTCCTGCTCTTTAATCTCCCCGGTTTCCTTCATAACCAGGCGAGTCCTTACATATAGAGGCTGGGAAAAGGTTATTTCCCGCTCCTTGCACTCCTGGGGAGAATATTTGGGGGTTCGGAAATAGTGCTCTGCGAAATGCAGTTCGTACTTCTTGCTGGTGTAGTCGGCTATGGGGGAAATCTCTTCGTAGACTTCCCGCAATGCGTCGTTCCTGAACCATTCGTATGACTGGAGCTGGCTCTGAATCAGGTTCGGCACGTCCAAAACCTGCGGGATGCGGGCATAGGACTTAGTTTGGGGAAGCGCCAGGGCATGACCGTTCTGCGTGGCAGGAACTACCATTCTAGTTCTCCTTCGGATGACTGCGGATGACTAAGGCGGTTGGCCGGGCGGCCAGAATCGAGGCAAAAAAAGGTGCTAATGGGCTGGAGTCGTTCGGAGAAATGACGCAATTCGACACTTGAGGCATAGTGCAGTAACCTTTGATTATACGCTTAACCCGCTTGTTGTCAAGCATATTACGCATTAATTGTCAATGGAATTCCAAGGCCTAATCTGGAATAAATCTATTGACATAGTATCTCCCTCAGTCCAGCATGGTTTGGTGATTCATATATAGGTTGGTTTACCCTCTGGCATGCTAAAACTTGACCTCCACCCGGACCGGCTAGCCGTGGGAAATGTGGGCATCCATTACGGGTGGGTAATCGTTTTCGTGGCTGCGGGAATGCGCCTTAGCGCTTCGGCAGTGCGCTCTTCATTTTCCATATTGGAGCCTCGGCTCGTAGAGAGTTTTGGCTGGAGCCATTTCACCATTGGAGTCGGGTTGGCCCTTCAATGGGCTTTTGGCGGCATATTCGGCCCGGTAGCCGGATGGCTGGGCGATCGTTATGGGGTTCGCCGGACCATGCTGCTAGGCGCCTTGGTGTTCACGGTCGCCATGGTCATGACCAGCCGCATGACCGAATTCTGGCAGCTCTACCTGTATTACGGTGTCTTGCTCAGCTTTGCGATGGCCATTTTCCAAGTTCCTCTGACTGCGGCGGTAACCATGTGGTTTCAACGTAATCTGGGGCTGGGCATGGGCATCCTGCAATCTTCGCAAGGCGTGGGCCCACTGCTGTTCGTTCCCTTGGTGCTGTTCATAATCAGTTGGTTCGGAGATTCCGAATCGGGTATGAGGGTAGGTCAGTGGGTGACCGGTGTTCAGGCCGAAGGTCAGGATGCCGGACTTCGCGCGGCGTTCTGGGTCACCGGTATCGCCGGAGGATTGGCCTTGGTCGTATTCGTCAAGTTTTTCTATGACGAACCGGCTCAGATAGGGCTGAGACCTTACGGTGCGACCGGGGATGAGCCGATTCGGAGGGTACACCAAGGGGAAACGGCTCAGATCAGGACCAAAGTATTCCTGAATCAAGCCAAACATACCAGCGCGTTCTGGAACCTGATCGGGATTCACTTCTGGGGATGCGCCGGACATGCCATCTTGGTTGTGTTCCTTGTAGCGATAGCGGAAGAGCGGGGTTTATCCAAGGGGGCAGCGGCCGGTGTCTTTGTGGTCATGTCGGTGGTCAGTACCCTGACGAGATTCGGGGTACCCATCGCCGCTGACAAATTCGGTAGCAAGGGTGTCATGGCCGTATGCTTCTTCTTGCAGTGCGCTCCTCTTATCCTACTTTTCTTCGCCCATGACATCTGGACGTTCTATGCGTTTGCTGTTCTCTTCGGCATCGGATTCGGCGGAGAGATGAGTGCTTTCCCCATCATCAATCGCCAATACTACGGCAGCGCGCCCATCGGAACTGCCTACGGCTGGCAGATGATGGGGGCCGGGATCGGTATGGCGGCCGGGGCAATAATCGGAGGGATTCTGCGGAATCTGACCGGAAATTTCGACGTGACGATACTGGCGTCTTTGGCGTTAAGCGGAATAGGGGTCGCAACGATCTACCTGCTGCCGACCACGTCTCACCAGCTGCTACCCGATTGGGAAGACGCGCTACCCCAAGAGGCCCGTTCCACCGGCTAGCTTGATCTTGCATATAGAGGCCTGGCAAAGGGCGATTCGCTCCCGCCGGGCCGAACCGCGAAAACTAATAAATGACACTGAGGAGGCCGGTTGATGTTAGATCTGATGATTCGTGGAGGCCAGGTTGTAACCCCGTGGGGTGTCGGTGATTGGGATATCGCGATCCAGGGGGAAAAGATTGTCGCAGTGGCCGCTCCGGGCACAATCACCGATGATGTGGGCAGAACCATCGACGCCGCCGGTAAGATTGTTATTCCTGGGGGTATCGAGCCCCACGCGCATATCGCCGCCCCAATCATGGGACATGGCGACCTGACCACGGCTCCGCCGGAGCAAGTAAGCCGGGCGGCCTTGTTCGGCGGCACAACCACGCTGATGGACTTCGCCATCCAGTGGCCCGGCATCGACATCAACCAGGCGATACAAGAGCGCACGTCGGTATGGCGTGGCAACTCCTACTCCGACTACGCCCACCATCTGATGATGCTGGGGGCCATTCCGGACAATATCCTGGGCCAGCTTGGTGAGCATGTCCAAGACGGCTTCGCCAGCGTCAAGATTTTCACCACCAACATCCGCCCGCCCGCCATGTCCGGAGAGCCTCGCATGGTCGGAACTGGGCATCTGCACGACCTGATGGAGCAGATCCAACGGTTGGGCGCCATGCTGTTGGTCCACTCCGAAGACGACGATATGGTCCAGCACATGTACCGCAAGCTGACCGACGAAGAACGGACCGAGTGGTGGAACATGCCTCTGGTCCACAGCAACGAGTCTGAGGACGTTTCCTTCCGCCGGGTGCTGCGAGTGGCCGAATGGACCGGCGCGCCGGTGTATTTCGTCCACGTTTCCGCCAAGCAGGGTATCGACGCCATCGCCGAGGCACGGGCCAAGGGCATGCCGGTTTACGGCGAAACTCTGCACAACTACTGCTGCTTCAGCGCGGACAACTACCGGGAAGAGAACGGCATGAAGTACCACACCTACCCTTCATTGAAGTCCGAAGAAGACCGGCAGATGCTTTGGAAAGGCATCGTCGACGGTGGACTGCACACCATGGCCACCGACGAGTACTGCACGTCGTGGGACGTCAAGATCGAAGGCCGCACTATCTCCGACGTCACCGGCGGGCACAATGGCGCCGAGACGAGAGTCGGCATCACCTACAGTGAGGGCGTTTCCAGGCGAGGGATGTCCCTACAGCGGTTCGTTGACGTTACCTCAGCCAACGCCGCCAAGATAATGGGTCTCTATCCCCAGAAGGGAGTCATCGCTCCAGGCAGCGACGCCGACATAGTTTTGATTGACCCCAGCATCAAGAAAAAGCTAACCGCCGCGGACTTCCACATCACCGATTACAGCATCTGGGACGGTTTCGACATCGAAGGCTGGCCGGTCATGACGATCCTGAGGGGAGCCGTAGCGGTGGAAGACGGAGAGCTTAAAGCCAAACTTGGCGGCGGCAAGTTCCTGAGCCGCAAGGTTGACCAGACGATAGCTAACAAGCCTGGGTGCTAGGGGGCCCTCACCCCCGGCCCCCGCCGCGGCGCTAGAGGCGGTGGCGGGCTGCCAGCCGTGAGTCTATACGCCCGCGACCCAGACCAGAACCTCCTAGAATGGATGATATACCTAGAAGATTAGTAACCATCTCTATATACCGGTTCCGTAGCGTTTAACACGAATACGCCCCGACTCCGTTTACCTGACGGTTTACCACGGTGTAAGCGTACCCGTCGCCGCCGTGTATACAGGTGCCCGCCAGGAGGTCACGGGCCGGCACAGTACCGGCCAACTCCATAGCGAGTAAAGTCGCCTCGGTGCCTTCCGGGTTCTGGCCTTTCGGATGAGGGGCGCCCGTCCGAGGGTTATGACGAGATGTTCTAACAGCGTATCTGGCAATCTAGAACAACATGGCGGGGCTCACCTTTAGGAGTCCTGAACGACTTTCTCCACTTCCAACGCACGAAGCTCCACGCGGCGTATCTTGCCGCTGATGGTCTTGGGCAACTCGGTAACGAATTCAACGACCCGCGGATATTTGTAAGGCGCGGTGGACTGCCTAACGTGATCTTGAATGCTAACCACCAACTCGTCCGAGGGGACGTAGCCTGGAGTTAAGATTACGAAGGCTTTGACCACGTCGCCTCGCACTGGGTCGGGGCTGGCCACCACCGCTGACTCGGCCACGGCTGGATGCTCGATAAGAGCGCTTTCCACTTCGAAGGGTCCGATACGGTATCCTGCGGAAATTATCACGTCATCGGCTCGACCGACGAACCAGAAGTACCCGTCCTCATCCTTATAGGCCTTGTCCCCGGTGAGATACCAGTCGCCGAAGAAGGATGCTTCCATCCCTTCCGGGTACTTCCAATACTCGCGAAGGAGTCCCACCGGTCTCTCAGGTTTAACTTTGACCGCTATCTGACCTTCTTGGCCGTAAGGCAATTCTTCTCCATCTTCGTCCACGATGGCAACAGTGAATCCGGGTGATGGTTTACCCATGGAGCCAGGCCGCACCGGCAAACATCGAAAGTTTCCTACAAGCAAGACGGTTTCGGTCTGTCCGTAGCCATCGTAGATGGTCAGTCCGGTGCCATCTTCCCAAATCTTCATCACCTCGGGATTTAGCGGCTCACCGGCGCCCGTGCAGTGTCTTAGGCTACCTAGGTCGTATTTAGCCAAGTCTTCCAGAACCAACATGCGGTAGGCCGTAGGAGGCGCACAGAAGCAAGTCACTCCGTACCGTTCCACAATCTTCAAAGTCAACGCCGGGTCGAAGCGGCCCCTGGCGTCATGCTGAAGCACCGCTGCCCCTTGAGTCCATTGCCCGAACAGCTTGCCGTAGGCGGCCTTGGCCCAGCCTGTATCCGACAGAGTCCATTGCAGATCGGTGTCCTTGAGGTCTTGCCAGAATTTGGCAGTAATCACATGGGCCAGTCCGTAGGACGCATGAGTGTGCAGCACCATCTTGGGGTAACCCACGGTGCCCGATGTGAAGTAGATTAGGAGAGGATCGTCGCTTCGGGTGGGTTCCACATTCTCAAGAGCGGTTGACGCCTGACCCATCTGCTCATCGTAGGAAATCCAGCCTTTCCGCTCGTCTCCCACCAACAACAGATGCTCCAGGGATGGGCAGTTTCCGGCAGCCTCGGCCACCTTGTCCGAGTTCTCCAAGTCGGTAATCGCCAGCGTGGCCTCGGCCTCATTGACCCGGTATTCGATGTCGCCGGGAGTACACAAGGTGGTAGCGGGCATGGGCACGGCTCCCACTTTCATCAATCCCAACATAGCAACATACCACTGGGGAATCCTGGGCAGCATCACGAAAGCCCGGGTGCCCTTGCCGACGCCCAAACCTTTCAGAACGTTGGCGAACCGGTTCGACTGGACTTTTAAATCCCAGAAAGTATGGTGCTGGGCGTTCTCGCCGGCGGGGTCCAGCGAGATAAGAGCCAGCTTGGTGCGGTCCTCGGCCCACTTGTCTACAACGTCAAAGGCAAAGTTAAAGTGTTCGGGCACATCAAGTTTAAAATCCCGATATGTCTCCGCGTAATCTTGCATATTCGGAGTCGTGTCTTGCATTAATCACTCCCGGTATCGAAGGCTGGCGAAAGACTATTCTACAACCCCCACCGGCCTTAGTGAAGTTTGCTATCGCGCCGCTCACGGTTATAATGCCAGTCTCAGACCACTAAGCTTGACCGCTCAACCAACTCGAAGTCGGCGCAATCTGCCGATTGCGGGATACTTCTGCCCGACTATCTGCTGGACACCCTTAACCGGCCCCGAGGATTACGCCGGGTCGTAAGGCTCCTACTTGTTGGCACCGCCGCCTCCTCCAGTCAACCATGGTTGACGCCCGCCGGCCAGTTCGGCCCATCCTTCGCCGTCGAGCAGCTCGTCGTCGTCCAGGTCCAGGAAGTCCACGAACCCACGGCACCGCCGGTTGCCCATGGGCAAATGTGGACGCGCGTCCACATTTCGGACGTTACGGCCATGGCCTAATAGGAAGTACCGAAATCGTTGCTTATTCCTGCCTTACAGCTTCCAACAACGTGTGGGCAAGTAGCCGTGCTTCGGTAGGGGTAATGAAGCTCATTACCGGCCAGGACTCCTCGTCTCGTAGGACTAAACAGATAGAATCCGCCCGGCCATCAACCTCGGCAAAATGACCGCCTCCCTCATGCTCCCCGACGTGGGCCAAGACGTCCCATTTGCTGGCATCGGGCGGGTTACACACGCCTTGGTCACTCAATAAGTAGTTATTCGTGTATAGGTTGTGTTTCGTGTAACTCAGGACGGCACCTCTGGTCTATATCATTTCCAAGTAAGGCTTGGCATGTTCCTCTCGGCGATGCGTCTCTATGGTATTACTTCAGCCAATAAAGC
>CAXEOX010000032.1:0-29910 GCA_963997925.1 uncultured bacterium | reverse complement strand
TTTTTAGTAGAGGTATCCATTGACCAGTAGTAGCAGTGATGTTGTGGTGGTTGGCGCGGGGGTGGTGGGGGCCGCAATCGGGTTCTACCTGGCTAAGAGCGGGGCGAAGGTTACGATTGTGGACCGGGACGCTCCGGGAGGTCGAACATCCAGGGTTTCCTTCGGGTGGATCAATGCGTTGGGCAAACGACCGGAGCATTACCACCGGCTCAGCCGCCTGGGTGTGGACGCCTACACCCAACTTGAAGAAGAACTGGGGCCTGGGTCCGGAATCGGCCGGGGCGGAGCTATCCACTGGCCGTCATCCGGACTTGAAGGCCGGTCGGAGATGGCCGCTCTGGTACGTGATTTAGACGAATTCAACTATCCGTACAGCCTGCTGACGGCTCAAGAGGCCGCCGAGTTGGAGCCTAACGTGCGGGTTGATGGGGTCGACGGAGGGATACTGTACGCGCCCATCGAACGGTGGGCCGATGGCGACCTGCTCTCCGCCGCTTTGGTCAAGCAGGCCGTGGAGTACGGCGCGTCGCTGGCCTCTCCGGTTTCGGTGCGTGAGGTTGTCACCTTCGGGTCTCGGGTCACTGGCGTTGCAACCTCTGACGGCTTCTTGCCCGCCGGTAACGTGGTAGTCGCCGCCGGGACTGCCTGTGTGGGTTTGCTGGCTCCTTTGGGTTACCAACTACCTTTGGGAAGAGTAGTGGGAATCCTGGGAGTTGTGTCAGCACCAGCAGGCACGGTGTCGAGAGTTCTCTATCCTGGCCGCTACCATGTCCGCCCCACCAGCGACGGCCGCGTTGCCATCGGCTGCCGTGACATGGACTTCATGGTTGATGAGGATACCGACGCTTCCAGCCCGCCATCCTGGATGAATCAGCTTCTAGAGATGGCCAGCCCTGATTGTCCCGCGCTAAGCGGAAGTCAGTTTGAGGAACTCCGGGTAGGCGCTCGGCCCATGCCCGCCGACGGAATGCCCATCGTCGGCCCGGTACCCGGCGTCCAGGGAGCCTATGTAGCCACCATGCACAGTGGCGTCTCCCTGGCGGCGATCGTAGGCCAGACTGTGGCTGAAGAGATTACCTCCGGCAACGTGTCTCCGGTCCTCGAGCACTATCGTCCGGACAGAAGATTCAGTGAATCGTACACTCCTTAGTAAACAAAGCTGATTGGACATGCCAATTCTTGACATGGTAGACCGGCGCAAGTAGCATGTTATCCAATCAAATCATAGGGTAGGATAGTCCGTATTCCGCTTTAATATGGGCTGGAGCGTGGCGTAGGTAAATTTCTGATCGCCTATCTCGGACCGGCAACAACCAGTTTCTCATTCTGAACATAACGTGCAACAGCACGTTGATCCTGGGATAAGACATAGGAGGGAAGAGGATGCCAGGTCAAGACGACATCGCATTGATGGGCCACCTGATTCGCCGCGCTGGCTTCGGGGCTCCACAGGAGGAGATTGAAACCAGGTCAGCCAAGGGATACGACGCTACCGTCGAAGAACTGCTGCACCCCGAAGAACAACCCGCGATGGACGAAAATGTCTTTTACCGGTATTACCCAGGCTACGAAGGTGCTTTGGGACCGCCTATCAACCAGGCCGATTGGGTGTACCGGATGATTAACACCAAACGGCCCCTGGAAGAAAAGATGGCGCTATTCTGGCACCAGTTGTTCGCTACTGGTAACTCAAAAGTGGACAATCCTCCCGAATTGACGCGGCAGATTAAGATGTTCCGCGAATACGGTCTTGGCAGCTTCAAAGAACTGCTGGTGGAGTTGGCCAAGAATCCCGCGATGATTTACTGGCTGGACAATAACGGCAACCATGACGGCGCCATCAACGAGAACTGGGGCCGTGAGCTGATGGAGTTGTTCTCCCTAGGCGTGGGCAACTACTCCGAAGATGACATAAAAGAGGCATCGAGGGCATTCACCGGCTGGACGATAGAGCCCAAGATACCGCGTAACCCCCTCGGCAGATTCTACTGGAACTTCGAGTACAAGCCCGAAGACCACGACGACGGCGAAAAGACGTTCCTGGGGCATACCGGAAACTTGAACGGGGAAGACATCATCGAGATTCTTGCCGACCAAGAGGCTACGCCCCGGTTCCTGGCGCGTCACCTGTACAACTTCTTCGTCGCCGACGAAGCTCAGGTTCCGGCCTGGAACATCACGCCGCCACGGGACCCGGAAGCTATTGAAGCGCTAGTAAAAGCCTACAACGAATCCGACGGCGACATACGTACAATGCTACGGGTCTTGTTCAAGTCCGACTTCTTCAAGAGCGCTCGCTTTGAGCACGTGAAGAGTCCCGCCGAGCTGGTTGTGAGCACGGTGCGCATGGCTGGCAATTACAACGCGCCAAGGCCTGGACTCACTGCCTTGGCGATGGAATGTAACTGGCAGGGACAGGAACTTCTGAATCCCCCCAGCGTGGAAAGCTGGCACACCGGTTCCGAGTGGATTGATGGCGGCGCGCTGGTGCGAAGGGTCAACTTCGCCGCAGGCCTCTTGGGAGACACGTCTCTTCCTGGCGTCCGGTCGGTGGTTGGACGGATCGAATCCAAGGGCAGCTTGGCTCCGGCCGATTTCGTGTCCGTATGCCTAGATGCCCTCGGACCCTTGGAAGTAAGCGAATCCACCCACGGCGAGCTTCTGGCTCAAGCCCAAGAGGGCGGCAACCTGAGTTGGGGCACTGAAGACGAACGATCCACTTCCGAAAAACGGGTGGGCATCATGCTGGCGCTGATCGCCGCCTCCAGAGACTATCAGTTCGCGTAGCCGCCAACCGGCCGCTGCAACCCAAAACGTCAGGAGGACTTGAAGATGGCTTCAACCAAGAAGGACCCGGTGGTGGTGGTTCTGCAACTCACCGGAGCCAACGACATCCTAAACACGATAATTCCCTACAACACCGGGGAATACTGGGACAACCGTCCCAAGGTGAACATTCCCCAGGACAAGGTACTGCCCATCGACGACCAGTTGGCTTTTAACCCCAACATGGCGCCGTTGAAGAAGATGTACGACGATGGCAAGATGGCCATCATCCACGGCATAGGGTTCGAGAATTCCCCCCGGTCCCACTTCCGCGCCATGGACATCTGGCACACCTGTGAGCCGGACATCGTCGGAACGGAAGGCTGGGTTGCCAAAGTAACCCGAGACCTGGATCCCACCGGCGAAAACGTATTGAAAACCATCAACTTCGGTCAGGGGCTACCCCGAGCTTTGGCGCTTCGCGGCGTCCCAATCACGTCCGTCTCCAACCTGGAGAACTACGGCGTGCTATCCACCGTACCTGGGATCAGCGCAGAACAGGACCGGACGCAGATCCTAGACCGGTTCGCCCGCATGTACGCCCCAGCCATCGGCACCGGCGCAACCATGGACTACTTGGGCCAGACCGGACGTGACGCCCTGAAAGGCGCAGACATTCTCAAGGTCGCCCCTGAGAAGTATAGTTCCACCGTCGAATATGCGGAGACACCCATCGCCAAGTACCTGAGGGACGTGGCGCGGGTACACCTGGCAGACCTGGGCACTCAGGTCTTCTACACCTCCCACGGTCCCTTCGACACCCACTTTAACCAGCCGCCCATGCATCAAAAGCTGTGGACCGATGTGTCCAACGCCGTCAGCGATTTCTTCGACGACCTGAAAGAGCACGACGCTGGCGACAACCTAATCATGATTATGTTCACCGAGTTCGGCCGACGGGTTCGGGACAACGGTACCGGCACAGACCACGGGGCCGCCGGCGGTGCTTTCGTCATCGGCAATAACGTCAAGGGCGGCATGTACGGGACCTACCCGTCCCTCAAAGCCGAAGACTTGAACCAGGGCGACCTGGATCCTAATTACGACTTCCGGGGCTTCTACTCCACCGTAGTGGAGAAGTGGTTGGGCTTGGACCCGGTTCCCATAGTTGGCGGAAACTTCGAACAGATGGCATACATCTAGCCGAAACGCCCCCCTCTCCCCCTTCGTAAGGGGAGAGGGCATTTTGTCCCTTCCCCATCGATGGAGGAAGGTTAGAATGGGAGGCTGGCTCCCCACAACAAAGTCATCAAACAAGAACTGGTTGCGTCACTATGTATGAAGTGACGAATCGGATCGGCTGACAGGAGGAAGCAATGCTGACTACGGTCGCCGCAGGGCGGGTCTTCGACTACAACTATTGCATCGGCATGTACGCAATGAACGGGCAGGGGTTATGGACCCCTCAAGACTTTGCGTTGGGGTCAGGTGGCATCATCTACATAATCAACCGCGGTGTTGAAGAAGTAGGCCAACGCATCTCAAGAGTAACCCTGGATCATGATTTCCTTGGGCAGTTCGGCGGGTTCGGAGCTGGAGACGGTCAGTTCATCTGGCCAGTATCCATAGACTTGGACAAAGACGAAAACGTCTACGCCACCGACGAACGGCTCAACCGCGTGTCGGTCTTCGATAAAGAAGGCAAATTCTTGAGCAAGTGGGGCACTCCGGGCAGCGGCGACGGTGAATTCAACGGACCGTCAGGCATGGCATTCGACGCCGACGACAACCTCTATATAGTCGACAGCCAGAACCACCGGGTGCAGCTATTCACCAAGGACGGTAAGTTCATCTCCGCATTCGGAAGCCAGGGCAGCGGCCAAGGGGAGCTAGACACTCCTTGGGGTATCTGCGTAGACGCCAAGGGCGATGTCTACATAGCCGATTGGGCCAACAACCGTGTACAGAAATTCTCCCCCGACGGCAAGTTCTTAGTGCAATTCGGCAGCGCCGACGCCAAAGCCGGGGACTTGGACCACCCCTCAGGGGTAGCGGTAGACTCGGAAGGCGACGTTTACATCACCGACTGGTCCAACCACCGCGTCCAGGTATACGGTCCCGATGGCAAATTCGTAACTTCCCTGGTGGGCGACGCTCAAACGCCGTCCCCGTGGACCCAGACCTACATCGACGCCAACCCGGACATCATTAAGGCGCGCCGCCGGGCCAACATGGAACCCGAATGGCGATTCCGCCGTCCGGTGGCCGTGAACGTCGACGCCAACGACCGCATCTTCGTCCTGGAAGCGGCACGGCACCGGCTACAGATCTACAACAAGGTGAAGGACTACGAAGAACACTCCATAAATCTGTAGGCCGGGGCATTAGCCCGCCAGGAGACTAGCGGTCTACTATTTCCTCCTGTTGCTTTCTTCGAAAAAGAGAGCGCCGGGAGGACTTATTTTTGCCTCATCAAAATTCAAGCGCACATGATTCTCTCATCCATGCCCACTTAGCGGGAGGCAATCGCAATGAAGCCGTCAGACATGACCGCAAGTACCGGGAATTCTTGACTGCAGAACCCGGTGCCGGCGCGTAGTTACAATTAGCCAGCAATGACTATCGTAGCGCGACGGTTCTCCACCACCTCTACCTTGGTGGACCGCCTTAGCAAATCTCGCAGTGAGTAGATGTGCAATAGGATAACCGTGGGCACGGCGTCGGAGCACGTTAGACAGGCGCCAGCCGAAGCCAGCTGATCCCGTCTCGCAATCAGTGGCAACGGGAAGATTTTCCTTACGTTAAAAGAGATTCCGTCACGGCCGACAACCCCTTGCTAGGGCACGTGCACTGTTAGCTCGCAGGTAAAACTGGCCCAATCCCCTTTTCCTTCCTGCCCATCGCATAAATCTTTGCCGTTAGCGCCGAAGAGGGGGTCATCGCCCTTACCCCCGAAGAGCATGTCGTCGCCATTGTCGCCGAACAGGGTATCGTTCTGGTCACCGCCTCGCAGCCAGTCGTTTCCGGGTCCGGCGAAGAGACCGTCTTTGCCATCGCCGCCAATCAAGATGTCGTCCCCTTCCCGGCTGAAGATCCAGTCGTCGCCAGCACCCGCGTCTATATAGTCTTTGCCACGTCCGCCGATGAGAAAGTCGTCGCCGTCCAGGCCGATGATATTAACCCCCACGGTAGAGGCGCTGCAATCGATCAGATCGTTCCCCAAAGTTCCAACCACTCCATTACCAAACTGCCTGGCGTGTCCGGTACAGACAATCGCGGCATGGGCCAAGTTTTCTTGCCCCGGGGAAGCCAAGGCCGCAACCGCCGCCAGTATCGCAACAACAAGCATTCTTTTCATCTAAATCTTCCTCTCCATCGACCAAGATGGACTCGGAACATGGCCTTGGTTCAGCACCGATATTATAAAGAGTCCGGAGCCCGTTGACGATTTTATGAGTTAGACGATGCCAGTCCGCGTACGCGGAATCCGGCATCAGGCATGGTAGAATTGAACGCCATTCACCACCGATCGCTTGGCCAGATTAAGTTAGTTACAGCAAGCGGAAAATGGGAGGCCAACATGCCGGATTCAACCGCCCACGCGGACACCATCATTCGCAACGCTAACATCATCACCATCAATCCCAGCCAGCCTCGGGCGCAGGCCTTGGCCATGCGCCATGGCAGATTCATCGCCGTGGGGAACAACAGCGAGATTGCCACGTTAGCAGGACCCGGAACCAAGCTGCTGGACCTTAGCGGCAAGACTGTCCTTCCTGGATTTATCGACGCTCACATCCATGTATTGAGCAGCGGCATCCGCCACGTGATGGCTGCGGACTGCTCCCTTCCATCCATATCAGCCATCAAGGACGCGATGCGCCAACAGGCCGCCCAATCCCAACCCGGCGAGTGGGTCCAGGGGTTCAAGTTCGACGATACAAAGACCCTTGAGAACCGTTTTCTCACCAGGCAGGACTTGGACGAGGTTAGCACCGAGCAACCGATCCTAGTGTCTCACCGGGCCGGCCACGTCTACTACATGAACAGCAAGGCGCTGGAAACGGCGGGTTTCAACCGGGATACGCCGGACCCCGATGGCGGCCGCTTCGGTCGCGACCCTTCATCAGGTGAGCTTGACGGTGTGGTCTACGAGAGGGCCATCGACCCGGTGCGCTACAACCACCTGCCACCGGTTACTGCCGAAGACCGCCGCAAAGGTCTCCAACGCATCTGCCAGATGCTGACGCCCGTCGGGTTGACCAGCGTTCACGACGCTATGGTAACGAACGACGAGTTGTTGACCTACCAGGAGGGCCGCGACGCGGGAGACCTGACTCTACGGGCATATCTGCTGATGGCTTATAACCATTTCCCCGCTTTGCGAGACGCCGGGCTGAAGACCGGGTTCGGCGACGACCAGGTTCGATTGGGCGGGATCAAGATGGTGGCCGACGGAGCCATCGCCTCCCGCACCGCCTACTTATCCGAACCTTACGAAGGCACCACCTGCGACCACGGCATCCTAGCTATCCCGGCGGAAGAGATAGACCGGCAGGTCATGGAGATTCACAAAGCCGGGTTCCAGGTCTGCATCCACGCCAACGGAGACTTGACCATCGACATGGTCTTGTCGGCGTATGAGAAAGCCCAGTCCGCCTTCCCCAGACCCGACCCTAGGCACCGCGTCGAGCACTGCACCCTAGTCAATCCCGATCTGCTCAACCGAATGAAGGCCCTGGGGGCCGTGGCGACGCCCTTCTGCACCTACGTCTACTACCACGGCGAAAAGATGGCTTTCTACGGCGAGGAGCGGCTGTCTCGTATGTTTGCCCAGCGCTCATTCCTGGACTATGGAGTGGTGGCCACCGGGGCCACCGACTATCCGCCCGGCCCCTTCGAACCCCTGCTGGGCATCCAGAGCTGCGTCACTAGGATCGACAGCTCTGGCAAGCTCTGGGGCGCCAACCAACGGGTGACAGTGGAAGAGGCACTGAAGATTTACACCATCAACGGAGCCTACGCCTCGTTTGAAGAGGCCACCAAAGGCTCAATAAAGGCAGGCAAGCTGGCCGACCTGGTAGTTCTAGGCGCCGACCCAACCCAAGTAGACCCGGAATCCATCAAGGACATCCCAGTTGAGATGACTATCGTGGGCGGGAAGACGGTTTACGAGGGGTGAGTCCGGCCTGTTTTTAAGTTGACACCGTCCTTCAACACCATTATTCTAGCCCGGTAACGCCCCAAGGAGAGAGCCATGAACGTTCATGTATATACAAACCCTGGTTGATTCAGCTGCCGGACGTTAGAAGAATTTCTGTCGTCTAACGGTGTTCAGTATGAGCACCACAGCTTAGCTACTGATCCAGCAGCGGTAGAGTACCTGAGAGGCCGCAACATAAAGTCGGTTCCGGTGACCATCATCGACGAGGATGAGGTCATCATCGGCTACTACCCCAAGAAACTGATTCCGGCGCTGAACCTGAACGTAACGGTTGACCTATCCAGAAAGACAGATTGGCTGGCGGAAAAGTATGACATCGTGCTTAACGGCGCCATTCGGGCCACCCAACAGCTTACGGATGTCCAGCTTCAGCAAGAGGTGCCTTGGCGCCCCTGGAGCGTTCGGGACTGCATCGTTCACATCATTTCTTTCCCCGAGCTTGCCTGGCTTAGCCATAAACAAGGCAGCATGACCCCTGACGATATGGCGGCCTCCAACGTACGCATCAAAGATGTCGCCACCGTCGAGACCATCAGCCAGTACGGCCAACGGGTCATGGCTGACATCGACGCGTTCCTTAAGAGCGGCAACGATCCATCCTTCGACCGGGTTGTGCCCGCCCACTACGGTGGGGAAGTAACGGTCGTGGAGTTGCTAAACATCATCTTGAGCCACAGCACCCACCATCTGAAACAGATGTACTGGCACATGGAAGAGGGCTTGGGCATCGTCCCTCTGAACCCGGTTACCGAGGCGCAAACGGAGGGTATCGTAACTCCAGAAGCCCTCATCTAGCCGATTCAAGCAGTTCAACAAGCTATCAGGGTGTGGAGACGGGCGGACGAAGAGCCGCCCGTTTCCCGTTGCAAATCTCATTTTGTCTGGGAGGAACAGTAATGAAGTATGACGTTGTGATTATCGGAGCAGGCTCGGCGGGGGCCATCCTGGCTACTCGATTGACGGAGGATCCCAACCGCTCGGTGCTGCTCTTGGAAGCGGGTAAAGACTACCCCAACTTCGACGACCTGCCTGACGAGGTGAAATTCGGTTACGCCACCGAAGCGGACGTTATGACCAGCGACCACAACTGGCAGTTCACCGGCAAGGCCACCGACACCGCCGGGCCGATGATGGTCCCCCGCGGAAAGGTAACCGGCGGCTCCAGCGCCATCAACGGCCAAGTCTTCCTGCGGGGAGTGCCCGAGGACTACGACTCCTGGGCTTCAGAAGGCAACGATCAGTGGAACTTTCAGAAGCTGATACCCTTCTTCAACAAAGTAGAATCGGACCCCGACTTTCGGGACGACTTTCACGGCAGCGACGGGCCCATAGTCATGCACCGCTTCAAACCGGACACTTGGCTGCCCGCCCAGACGGCCTTCTACACAGCCTGCCTAGACTCCGGATATGAAGACTGCCCGGACCATAACAACCCCGATTCCACGGGAGTCGGCCCCACTCCCCTGAACAATCCCGGCGGCATCCGTATCAGCACCGCCATGGGCTACCTGGACCAGTCAAGGCACCGCCTCAACCTGACCATCCGGCCCGAGTGCCTGGTCCACCGCATCCTGTTCGACGGCAACCGGGCGACCGGAGTGGAACTGGAGAGCGGCGGAGAGACCTTCGTCGTCGAGGCAGATGAGATTATCTTGAGCGCCGGAGCCATCGGCTCTCCTCAGATACTCATGCTCTCCGGAGTCGGCCCTGCCAGTCACCTGGACAGCATCGGCATCCCCGTGGTGAAAGACGCGCCCGGCGTGGGGCAGAACCTGCGGGACCACCCAGCCGTGTGGATCACCTGGCGCACCAAGGAAGGCTTCCCACTGGACGGTTTGGCGCCCCGGATGCAATTAACCCTCCGTTACACTGCCGAAAATTCGGACCTGCGTAACGACATGAAAATTTCCATGCAGTCCTTCGCCACCGAGCCGGTTAACCAGGGTGGCGGCCGCATGGAGCCCTTGGGTATACGCATGACCAGCGGCATCTATCTGGCGGCGGGAGCGGGTGAGCTTCGTCTTGAGTCTGCCGACCCAGCGGTGCAGCCAATCTTGGATTACAATTATCTTAAAGAAGAAAGCGACGTTCGCCGGTTGCGGGAGTCAGTACGTATCTGCGTCGAACTTGGCGAACACGAATCCTTCAAAGACATCATCCAAGAGCGGATCGCCCCCACCGACGCCGAGCTAGAGTCCGACGACGCTTTGGACGAGTGGATACAGCGGGTAGTAACAACTTCCCAGCACATCTCCTGCACCTGCAAGATGGGCCCGTCGTCCGACCCGATGGCGGTGGTGGATCAGTACGGCAAAGTCCACGGTTTGGAGGGTCTCCGGGTAGTCGACGCATCCATCATGCCAGACTGCATCCGCGCCAACACCAACGTCACAACGCTAATGATTGGTGAGCGCGTCAGCGACTTCATCCAGAACGGCAACTAAACTCCAGCCGAACAAAAAGCCCCCCTTTCGTAAACGGGGGTTGGGGGATTTCCCCACTCACATCCAGCAACTAGCTCAGGCAAACCAGTGCCCCATTGCGGCGGGGAGACTACAGTGGAGTCGTGTTCACGCGAGGCAACGACCTCCCCTGTATCCCCTCCTTCGTAAGGAGGGGACTTACCTTCGGTTCCGAACCATTTCTCTAGAACCAGTTCGCCTTATCTACAACATTCCGCAACTGGCGGCCTTCGTTGAACCTGACGCAATTGTCTATAAATAGTTCGGTGCGGCGTTCTTGCAGGTAGGGACCTTCACCGGCTACGTGGGGCGTGATTAGGACGCCGGGGAGTGTCCAAAGGGGATGGGTAGCTGGCAACGGCTCTTCTTGGAACACATCCAACCCTGCCCCGGCGATTTCCCCTGCCCGTAGAGCGTCCACCAAGTCGTCCAACTCCACGGTGGCCCCTCGGCCGATGTTGATGAAGAACGCCGTATTCTTCATCGCCTTGAATTGGGCGGCGGCGAACATGCCTTGCGTTTCCGGGGTCTCCGGCACGGTCACAATCACGAAGTCTCCCTGGGGCAACACCGACGCCAGGTCATCAGGGCGGACCAACTGAGCCACTCCCTTGGGCGCTTGTTCCAGGCGGGGGTCAACACCGATAACCGTCATGCCAAATTCGGCGCACAGCCGGGCCGTCTCAGCTCCTATCCCGCCCACCCCAACGATGACTGCGGTCGCTTCCGGCAGGTAGATCGTATCGAAACCTTGTTGCCAGTTGGACTCGAGTTGTTGAGGGATGTACACGTGAAAACCCCGGGCGAAGGCCAATAGGAAGGACATTATGTGGGCGCTGATATGGTCGTTGTAAATCTCCCGTGTGTTGGTCACCACTAGGTCGCTATCGATCAACGCCTGGTGGTAGTATCCCGAGTGAGGACCGGCCTGGGGACAGGAGATCCACTTCAGGTTGCCCGCCCGTTCCAGTAATTCCGGCACGATATCGCCGAAAGCGGCGTCGGCGTCTCCAATCACCTCCATAGCCTCTCCCACGGTGGGGCACAGCTGCACCTCAATGTCCGGTATCGCTTCTCTGAGTCTATCGGGCCACTCTTCTTGATAGTTGGGTGGGCAAATCACCAGCTTGAACCCCATGCGCTTACCCCCATATCCTTTCGGTTTTCCGCGCCAGTGTAGGTGGTAACCGAGAGTCGGTCAACGGGAGCAACGAGGGCGGAGGCCAGCGTTGACAGAGGTTAGAGGCCCCTTTACACTCCCAATTAACCCACTCAGCTAAATGTTTTCGGTTCTGTTATCAGCGATCAGACCCTGACAGCGGCACACCATCGGTAGGAGGTACCACTTTGCAAGACCGTTTCGGGCTTCCCATCACCACCTCGTCGGCCACGGCGGCCGAGCATTACCAGAAAGGCCTAGACCTGGTGCTTTCCCAGAACTTCGGGGCCGAAGAGGAGCTCCAGAAAGCAGTCGAAGCGGACGAAGGGTTCGCCATTGCGACCAGCTGCATGGCGTATGTAGCCATGCAGCGAGGCCGGGGGGCCGAGGCCAGGGAGATTATCAAGGGCGTCCAGTCTCTTTCGTCGGGCGCTAGCAAGCGTGAGCGGCAACAGATAGAGGCGGTGGCGTTGTGGATCAGCGGCGATGGTCCAAGGTCCGTGATCCTCGTTCGGGAACACTTGGACGAATTCCCACGGGACGCGTTGATGCTACGCCTAGCCCAACGGCTGTACATGCTGGGGTGCTACGGTTCCGGAGTGCCAAACTTCCCTGATGAACTCTACGCTCTGTGCAAAAGCATCGAAAAGCATTGCTCCGACGAATGGTCTTTCCTCGGCCAGTTCGCCTTCGCCAACCACGAAACTGGGCGGCTGGACGAAGCTATGACGCTGGCCCGGCGGTCTTTGGACCTATACCCCACCAACGCCACGGCGTGCCACAGTGTAACCCATGCCTACTTCGAACAAGGTAATGCCTCGGACGGCGGCCTATTCCTTGGCGACTGGCTGGAGGGCTTTGATAGACGGGCCGCCTACCACGTCCACCTCTCCTGGCACCTGGCTCTGTTCGAGTTGGCGCTGGGACGGTACCAGTCGGCCCTGGATCTCTACGAGTCAGACATCCGGCCGTCAGTGGTAGAGAAAACCATAGGGGACCTCGCCAACAGCGCCTCCCTGTTGTGGCGGCTAAAGCTTTACTCTGATTCACCTTCTCCCATGCCCTGGAAGGAGGTAAGCGATCAGGCGGTTCCCGCCGCCGCCAACCCGGGCCCTGCCTTCCGGGACGCTCATGCCGCATTGGCCTTTGCCGCCGCTGGAGACGATGAATCGATGAGCCGGCTCATCGACGGCACCCAGAAGCTGGCTGACAAGGGGAGCGGCGTCGCCAGGGAGATGACTCTGCCCTTGTTGCAAGGAATCTCCGCCTTCGCTGAAGGCTCGTACGGTGAGGCCGCGCGATTGATGGAACCCCTGGCCCCACAGCTTGCCCGGATCGGCGGCAGCCATGCCCAACGAGAGGTCTTCGAAGACACTCTGCTGGAAGCCTATCTTCGGGCTGAGCAGTTCGACAAGGCCGAAGACATGCTTCGGGAGCGATTGGGCCGCCGCGCGTCCGTACGAGACACTTTTTGGATGGGACGCGTTCAGGCCAGCAACGGAGAGACCGGACCGGCCAGATCCACCCTAAAAGAAGCCATTGACGGTTGGAGTGGCGGGGACGAATCTTCGCCGGAGATGACCGATCTAACCGCCCTTGCCGGAACACTAGGCTGAGCGCAGGAGATTAATTACCCAAGGAGACGTTTCATCATGCCGTTGGAGCCAAACCGAGTCGCATATAGTCCCATCATAGAACGGCCTCCCATCAAGTGGCCCAACGGCGCTAGGGTCGCGCTGTGGATCGCGCCCAACGTGGAGCACTATGAGTACGAGCCGGAATTCGACGGACAGCGGGATCCCTGGCCCCGCATGCCCTACCCAGATGTCCAACAATATTCCTACCGCGACTACGGCAACCGGGTCGGCTTCTGGCGAATGCTGGAGGTTCTGGATAAGCACAACATCCGTTGCTGTGTTTCCCTGAACGTGGCCGTGCTGGAACACTACCCGGAGATTAAAGACGCCATGGTCGAGCGGAACTGGGACTTCATGAGCCACGGCATCTACAACACTCGCTATCTGAATCCCATGTCGGAAGAGCAGGAACGCGAATTCTACGTGGACTGCATCGAAACCCTGCGCCGGGAGACCGGCAAACAATTGAAGGGCATGCTAGGTCCGGCCATTTCCGGCACCGAAGCCACCCCTGACCTGATGGCCGAAGCGGGCCTGATTTACCACACCGATTGGATGCACGACGACCAACCGGTGCCCATCAAGGTGAAGTCTGGCAAGCTCATCTCCGTTCCCTACTCCATCGAACTGAACGACGCCCCTGTGTACCGGCACCACTACGAGGGCGACTACTTCGCGGAGATGTGCAAAGCTCAATTCGACCAACTCTACAAAGAGGGCGCCGAAAGCGGCCGGGTCATGTGCATCGCCCTCCACCCCTATTTGACCGGCCAGCCACATCGCGTCAAGTACCTGGACGAAGTCTTGAGCTACATCATGTCCCACGAAGGCGTGTGGCAAACCACCGCCGACGATATCGCCGACTACTACATCGCCAACCACTACGATGAAGCAGTAACCCACGCAGCGCAGTTCAATAAGTAACCCGTGCCTTAGACACCCTGAGTAGGGGCAGGTTTAAACCCTGCCCCTACAACGCCCTAATCACCTCGCGATTCTAGGAGGCTCTTACAAATGCCCGCAGAACGCCGTTTCGGCATGGACCACCCTCATTACCAGTGGTCACCCATCGTCAACCGGGGAAAGTTGCGTTGGCCGAACGACGCCAGGGTTGCCCTCTGCGTCGTCGTGAACCTGGAACATATGGAGTGGACCGATCCGGAAGGCAGTTTCACTCACCTTCTGGCCGGCGGCATGGGTTCTCGGGGAACTCCCGACTTCGCTAGGACATCACACCGGGAATACGGACACCGGGTGGGCATCTTCCGGGTGCTAGATACCCTGGAGAGTCACGGAATCAAAGCGACCGTGGCCATGGACGCCGTGACCGCTGAGAATTACCCGTATCTAGTAGACCATTGCCTGAAACGTGGTTGCGAAATCATCGGCCACGGTATCTCCGCAAGCCGCATGATAAGCAGCAGGATGACGGAGCAGGAAGAGCGGAACTATATCCAATCATCCATGGACAGTCTTCTCCAAGCCACCGGCAAAGCTCCCACTGGCTGGCTTAGCCCCGAGTACGGCGAGTCGGCCCGGACTCCCCAATTACTGTCCGAAGCCGGTATTCGCTACGTATGCGACTGGGTCAACGACGAACAACCCTACAAGCTGGAAAGTCCCCACGGAGATATGTTCGCCCTACCGATGATGCTGGAACTAGACGACGTAGTGTCCCTGTGGCAACGGCGGGTCACTGTGGGCCGCTACCGGGACATGATTACCGAGGGCTTTGACACCTTATACCAGGACGGCAACCAGACCGGGCGGCTGATGACGCTGAACCTGCACCCCTGGCTGATCGGCCAACCCTTCCGCATCGGCTACCTGGACGCCGCCCTAGCTCACATGACGCGCCGTGGCGGAGTATGGGCAGCCACGGGATCTGAGATAATAGACTGGTTCCAGAAAAACCTGCCGGTGGCCTGAGGTTGGGGTAGCGAGGACGGCACTAGCCTTGTTCGTGATGAGGTTATGCATCGCCGTTCGTGGTGAGCCTGTCGAACCACCCGCGCTGGACTGCGACAAGTTCCCGAGGTTTCATGCAGCCGAGCGCCGTATCGTTTCCTTGGGTTAAGAGCCCCTGACCTCTTTAATCGCCCTGGCTATCTCTTCAGAATCCAACGCAATATCCGCCAAGCCGACTTCCAGGTCGTAGGTGGCTGCGTCTATCTGTTCTTTTATCTCAGGTTCGGTGATGTGGTAGGCGGGGAGGCCTAGGGCTTCTCCGGCTAGAGCTCCCGCCCATGAGGGGTCGCCGTCGGTGACCGTTGTGGCGTAGAGCTTGGTGCTTTCGGGGGTGGGGGTGCCTAAGAGAACAACCAGGTTCTCGGTGCCTATCTGGTCTACCATCCGCTTGATATCTTCTTGACCTTCCAGGTCAAGGGCACCAGCGGCGGTTCAAACGAAGCAGTGGGTCATCTCCAGAACCACTTCCGCTCCGGAGCTGCGGGCGCAGTTGGCGATGGCGGTCCCTTGGACCCCGTCCCGCTCTCCCAGAGCAATAACTCTCATACCTTTAAGTTGCATAGGTTAAGTCCTTCCTGGGGACGACCCCTCTCTAACTCTCCCCTTCCCAAGGGAAGAGAATCATTTCCTTCTCCCTTTAGAAGGGGGAAGGCTAGGAAGGGGGTCGCCACTATTTACTTGGATTCGCCTCTAGGACAAAGGACATCCCGTCGGACATCTGGGTCATGCGGCCCAGGAACAGACTCCCTTTGGCCAGGAACATGGCTCGGTTCATTCTACCATCCTGCATGCGCTCAACTGCGTGGCCCAGGAACGGAACGGCGGAGGCTATGTGTCCCTGAGTAGGAGAGAAGCCGGGCATGCCGTGGGTTTCCACAAAGCCCGCCAAGGCGGCTCTTTCAATCTCGTTATGGCGCACGGCCAATGCGCCGATGAGCCGGTAGTTCAGATTGGGCACGTTTCCGCTTCCGGAAGGCTCGGTTACCTCGGGATTGTGCAATTCTGTGGCGTACTTGTCCACGTCGCGATAACCCAATCCAAGGTTCTGGAGGGGGAGGGAAATCAACTGCTCGAAGATGGCCTGCTGGCTGGAGCCGGCCCCCACGGTGTGGCGGCCCACCGAGTCCAACCGCAGCACCGGACTAACCCCGTCGTCTTCGCCCACGAGAACGGCCACCGAAGCCAGTATGTCTTCCAATATTGGCTGGTCATGCTCTAGATGTCCCTGAAACTTCATGCCCAGCTTGGCCAGGGAACAGCCGCCAACGACCGCCACTTGGCGATATAATCCCGAACTCACCAGCGCCCCGGCCATGACTAGGGCATGAACCGGCCCGCAACAGAATGCTTTAACGTCGCAACCCGTGGCGTTCTCCAGTCCGCACATCTCGGCGACGGCCTTCGCCAGGTTGCCTCCGCCTCTTTGGTAACGCTCTCCCACCGCCTCTTCCCCGGTATTCAGCACGTATTCGATACTAGAACCGTCCAGCCCCTGGTCTCGCAGCAGAGTTCGTAGGGCCATCGCAGCCGTGGCCTTGCAGGCCAGGTTCTCCAGTATGACGTCGGCGGTCAGAGAAGCATCTTCGTCATGGGCGCGGTTGACACATCCCACCAAGCTACCGTCTCGCAGGCACAATGGCAGGGCGCCTTCGCCCTTAGCCACTTCAGCTTCGATGTCCGACAGGTTTCTCCCGTTACCCAAAGCATCCAGGTCGTTGGACTGGATAAGAGGGTGATCCACCAACATCTTCCGGACGCGGCCGGTGAATCCTTCTTCCAGCCAGACTAGCTCAAAGGCGTCGGATATCTTCAGAAGACCAATCAACTCCTCCTCAGGCATGATTTCGCCGTGGGGGAGCCAGCGTTGGGTTTCGCCGTTGCCTGGGAACCAAGGACGCTCCATATCAGCCAAGTCATCTGGATAGAGGCCGCCCAAGAAAGCGCGGTTGGGGGCATAAGCGACCGCTTCGGAATAAGGCCGTAGATGAGCAGTGATGTTCTGGAGCAGCGCCGGGTCCTTTTCGATCTCTCGGGACGGCTTGGATCCGTGGCGCACTAGGCCTGGAGCATGCCCCAGTTGATACCGGACGCCTTGAATCACCGGTTGTTTTATTAATCGGTCCATAGCCTGAACATGTTACGCCGCAACGTCTGGGATTGTCGAGGTAATCGAAACTCCCGGAGTTGGAAAATCTTTTCCAGATGTGCGTACAATACTATCAGGAAGGAGTCGATCGTTGAGCAGATTCACGGTAACAGCGGCGTTAGCCCTGCTGATGACATTTATGTTGTTCAGCCAAGGTGACCCGGTGCAGGCTCAAGTGACGTGCATAGGTCACGCCAGGAGTCTGGGTTTATCGTTCTTTGGCACGCCAGGAGACGACCTGATCGACTGCCGGGGAACCACCGCCAACGTGGTGATTGCCGGCCTTGGCGGAAAAGACATCCTCATCGGCGGCCTGGGCAACGACATGATTATGGGCGGCGACGGCGATGACGTCATAATCGGACGGGATGGCCGGGATTTTTTGAGGGGCGGCGGCGAAAGGGATCTCATCTTTGGATCGGCCGGCCAAGATGTATTGGAGGGCGGCCCAGGCAACGACACATTGGCCGGAGGCTCCGAAACCGACGTCCTCCGCGGCGGTGCAGGCGACGATACCATGTTCGGTGGCTCAGGGATGGACGTTTGCAACGGCCAAGAAGGCGATGACGACTTCGCGGCGTCCGATTGCGAAGCTAGGCCCAACGTTCCCTGAGCAGGATCGGATTCAGTAGGGCGGCAAACCGGTAATGCCGATTCGTCGTAGCTCTTGAAGTAGCAACGGTCGTGATAAACGTTCCGGCCTTGCCACATCGGTGCGGCGATGCGTATCATGCTTCATAGCTGCACTGACGCAGATGCCAGATGAACTGCCTCTGAACTCAGAGTAAGCGCATCTGATTTTTTAACCATTTCAAGGTTTCTCGGTAAGCCAAGGGAGAGCGGATGATTCTCAGTCCCGTTGCCAACAAGCTCATGATGAGCCTCACCTTAGCCATAGTTTTGACTCTGGCCTCGGCATGTACCAAAGAGGTCACAGTCGAGAAGATTGTAGAGAAAGAGGTTATCAAAGAAGTTTTCATCGAGAAACCTGCGGAGCAAGGCGAAGCTACCGTGGCGCCGGCCGCAACCGAGGATACTGGACCCAAGATATACAAGTTGGGAATATTTGAGGACCTGACCACCACAAACTATTGGTCCTATCTGGGTCCGGACACAACCATCTGGAATTCCTATGTACTGGCTGGCGGCAAGCCAGGCCTGTACAGTCTTTCCGATCAACGATTCGACTGGATCCCATCCGCGGCATCCGAATTTCCGACGCCGGTCGTTGAGGAA
Organism: uncultured bacterium; assembly: GCA_963997925.1. Classification (GTDB taxonomy): domain Bacteria; phylum Chloroflexota; class Dehalococcoidia; order Lucifugimonadales; family UBA3495; genus UBA11650. Next base: position 11,312 of record CAXEOX010000032.1, on the reverse strand, counting down.
ACAGTCGGCGGGACAACCCTCTGGACCACGGAAGTGCCCATGAAAAAGGGTATGAAGTGGAGCGACGGTAATGACGTAACAGCCGAAGACTTTATCTTCACGGCGCACACCGTACGAGACATGGAGCTAACCGGGAACTGGTCGAGTTCCGTCGATACCGAGTACTTCGACCACGCCGAAGCGTTGGACCCCTACAAACTGAAGATTTACTTCAAGCAGAAACCCGGTCTTGCCCGTTGGCAGTTCGGCCTGGCCTTCATGCCTATCCTGTCCAAAGCATTCTGGGAGCCGGTGGTCGAAGATGCCAAAACCCAGGGCACGATCGTCGAACAACAGCGAGCCCTGTACGCCCACGTTCCTGAGAACGAACCCTCCGCCGGCGGCTACATATTCAACAAGTGGGAGAACGGGGCCTTCGCGGAGAAGGTGAAGAACCCGGACTACTATTTCGAGGGGTCGTCAATCAAACAATATTCCAACGGAGCCTACTCCGAGTCCAAACCCGGCGTTTTTGATTTCGATGCCTACGGCGATGCCTCCGGCGAGACAACCTTAGAGTTCGGTATCGGTCCCTTCGCGGACAGTTCGATCTACAGCATCTTCGGCAACCAAGAAACGGCAGTCTTGGCATTGAAGAAGGGCGACATCGACTACATGCTGAATCCCCTGGGCCTGCAGCGGGGTCTGCAGCAGCAGTTGAAAGGCCAGGAAGGGCTGGAAACCCTGGAGAACTCCAATAACGGGTTCCGGTATCTGTCCTTTAACATGCGGCGCGCTCCCATGGACAACAAGGCCTTCCGTCAGGCGATAGCGATCCTGATCGACAAAGAATTCCTGGCCAGCACGGTGCTGCAAGGCGTAGCGATACCCATGTACACCACGGTTCCCGAGGGAAACGGCTTCTGGTACAACCCGGATGTGTCATTGATTGGCAAAGGTCTTAGCAGACCGGACCGCACCGAGCAAGCGGTGAAACTTCTTAAGGACGCAGGGTTCACTTGGGAAAAGGAACCCAAGGTCAGCGAGAACGGCACCGTAGAGGTTGAGGGCGAAGGCTTGCGGCTCCCCAACGGCGACCCGATGCCCGAGCTAGAGTTACTCTCGCCCAGCCCGGGTTACGACCCCTTACGCTCTACCTTTGCCATTTGGATCGAGCGATGGCTCAACGATGTGGGTATCCCGGTCAAAGCGAAACTAACTGACTTTAACGTCATCGTCGAAAAAATCGCAGACCCGGAAGGCTTCGATATCTTCATATTGGGATGGGGACTAACCAATTTCCCCGACTACCTGGAATCCTTCTTCCACTCCCGCCATGCCGAAGGTGACGGCCTCAACCGGGGCGGCTACTCCAATCCCGAGTTCGACGCCTTGGCAGAACAACTTTTGTCCGAAACCGATCTGAACGCAGCGCGTGACCAGGTTTTCAAAATGCAGGAGTTTCTGGCAGACGACTTGCCCTACGTGGTGCTGTTTACGACTCCTCTTTTGGAATCATATCGCAGTGACCGCCTAACCTACCCCTACACCAAAACCTTGGGCGGGCTGCAGAGCACCAACGGAATGGCCTCAGCGGTGGTAATCAAATAGCTGTCAGCTATCAGCTATCGGCTTTCAGCTCTGGCTCCCACAGCCAACCTGCTGACCTGCTGACCGCTGACGGCTGTTAGCTCGTGTGGGAGCTAGATCCTTATGACCGGCTACCTCATCCGCCGCCTCGGACAGATTCTATTCACGCTGTTCTTGATCGTGAGCCTGGCCTTTTTTCTGGTCCAGGCTCAGCCCGGCGACTACACCTCCGCGTACGCCCAGAACCCGGACCTCCCTCCCGAAGTCAGGACCCAGATACAGGCTCAATTCGGCCTGGACAAGCCCCTGGGCGAACAGTACTTGCTCCACATCAAGAACTCGTTCACCGGAAACTTCGGCGTTTCGTTCGGTCACTATCCCCGGAGCGTGATGGACGTGATAAAGGAGCGATTGCCCCGAACCGCAGTGCTGTTCCTGACCGCCACCATCATCTCGTTCTACCTGGGGTTTGTGCTGGGAAAGGCCATGGCCTGGCGCCGGGGCGGGTTGATGGAGTACACCGCCACCATTTCAGGGGCGACTCTGTTCACCGTGTTCACTCCTTGGTTCGCTCTGATGATGATTTGGGTCTTTGCTTTCAAGCTGGGTTGGTTCCCCTTGGGAAAGTTCCTAGACCCGCTGGTGTGGAGGGAAGCTCCCGTCGCCGCCAACAGCGTGTTCAACGACATGCTCCTTACCGCCGGAGCATTCACCGTGTTCATCTTCCTGGCCATTCTGGTGTCAAAGAAAGCGGGTGGGCGAAAGTGGCGCACCTGGCTGATTCCCGCTGCGATCGCTGGCGGAGTCGTGGTGCCGATAGCCTGGGGGCTTTCCGGAACCGGGTACCTGGCCTTGGACATCCTTAAACACATGGTTCTCCCCATCGGCACCCTTACGCTGATATCCTTCGCCGGCACCATGTTGCTAACTCGGAACAGTATGTTGGAGACCCTACGGGAAGACTTCGTCATGGCGGCACGGGCTAAGGGGTTGCCAGAAAACGTGGTCCGGGACAAACACGCCGCCCGCAACGCCCTCCTTCCCGTAGTGACCAGCCTTGTCTACAGCCTGGCATTCGCCATCGACGGCGGGATAATCACAGAGACAATCTTCTCCTGGCCCGGCATGGGGTTGACCCTGCTGCAGGCGGTGCGATCTGAGGACTTGCCCTTGGCCATGGGAGCGTTCGTATTCATCGGCATCTTTGCCTTGGGTGCCCATCTGGTGGCCGACATACTCTACGCCTTCCTGGATCCCAGGATTCGCTACCGATGACACAACCAACCGGCATGGATTCCCCGCAGCCCCGAGCTGGTTCGGTTACTTTGACCCAACGGCAGATCCGGGCTGCCAAGATGCGTCTGGCAATGAGGGGTTTCCGCGAAGGCTGGTCCATCTTCTTGGAAAGCCGCATCGGGATAGTCGGCTTGGTTGTAATCATAATCTTTGCCCTCATGGCCGTATCTCATCCAATCTTGATGGCCACGGTTTGGGACGACGCCACCTACGACCCGGTTACCGGTTATGCATTCGACCAGACCGAGCAACCGGCGGCGCCATCGTGGAAGCATCTTCTGGGCACCGACCCCCTGGGCCGGGATGTCTTGAGCCAATTGCTGTCCAGCACTTCATCCGAGTTCATCCTGGGAATCGTTGCTGCGGTCGTAACCGTTTCCATCGCCACAACCGTGGGCGCCATCGCCGCCTACTTTGGCGGGCCGGTGGATACCATCTTCATGCGCTTGGCCGACCTAGTGGTTTCCCTACCCGGAATCTCCCTGCTCATTGTGCTCAGCGCCCTCATCGACCTAAATCTCTTCATGCTAGCCTTGGTATTGGGGACCCTGGGCGGATTCGGCGGCACTGCCATAGTTCTCAAATCGCAAGCCCTTGGCATCACCGTGAAGCCCTACATCGAAGCAGCCAAGGTGGCCGGGGGCGGCCGGTTCCATATCATCTTCACCCACATCGTCCCCAATCTGTTGCCCTTGTCTTTCCTGTACATGATGTTCACGGTCACCGCAGCCATCTTTTCTGAAGCGGTATTGTCTTTCTTCGGGTTGCTGAACATCCGGATGAGCTGGGGAATCATGATTCACACCGCCAGCACGGGCGGGTATCTCTTGGGAGGGGTCCGTTATTGGTGGTTAATCGTCCCGGCTGGCACGTCCATAACCCTGCTGTGCAGCACCTTTTACCTGGTTGGCCGGGCTTTGGATGAAGTCGCCAACCCCAGGCTCAGACGCCGATGACCACGGAGAATTCAACCGGGCCGATACTCCAGGTGAAAGACCTCACCATGCATTACCAGACCCGCCAGGGTGCGGTGAAGGCCGTGGATGGTATCAGCTTCGACCTGGCGCGGGGCGAAGTTTTGGGGTTGGTGGGAGAGTCCGGTTGCGGCAAGACCTCGGTGGCGATTTCCTTCATGAAGCTCCTGCCGGACAACGCCCGGGTCATCAAGGGACAGGTGCTGTTGGACGGCCAGGATCTGTTGACCATGGACGACGGCACGTTGCGGGATTACCGGTGGCGCCGAATATCGATGATATTCCAGGCCGCCATGAACTCGCTGGACCCGGTCCACCGGGTGGGGGACCAGATAATCGAGGCGCTCGAAGCCCACGACATGTTTACCACGATGGCGGAGGCGCGGGAGACCGTAGACCGCCTGTTCCGCTTGGTGGGCTTAGACCCCAGGCTAACCGGCCAATATCCCCACGAGTTCAGCGGGGGAATGAGACAGCGGGCGGTAATCGCGATGGCCCTGGCGTGTCAGCCCGACGTGGTGATTGCCGACGAACCCACCACCGCGCTGGACGTTATCGTTCAGGACCGCATCCTGCGGCAGATAAAAGAGATTCAGCGCGACTTGAACATGAGCATGATTTACATCACCCACGATATTGCCGTCGTGGCCGAGGTCACGGACCGTATCGGAGTGATGTACGCCGGAAAGCTGGTGGAACTGGGCAGCACCGCCCAAGTGTTCAATAGCCCCATCCATCCCTATACCAAAGCTCTGCTATCGGTTTTCCCAAGCATACGTGGGGAAAAGCGCCCCTTGGCCACCCTAGGCGGAGAGCCGCCCAACCTAGTGGACCCTCCATCGGGATGCCGGTTCCATCCCCGCTGCCCCTACGCCACCGACATCTGCCAGCGGGAAGAACCTCCGGTTGTTGACCGAGATGGCCACTGGGCAAACTGCTGGAACCCGGTAAACTGAGTCTTTTATGTTAACTAAGCTAACCACTAACCCTGCGTCGCCCCCCTTTGTAAAGGGAGGTTGGGGGGATTTCGGCCAGGCATCCCTATGACTACCACCACGCCCTTGGTCCAGGTAGAAGGACTAACCAAGTTATTTCCCGTGGCTAGCAGCCTGTTTCGGGGACCCAAAGGCTACATCCACGCAGTAGAAGACGTGTCCTTCGACCTTTTTGAGGGGCAATCCCTCGGGCTTGTCGGCGAGTCGGGGTGCGGCAAAACAACCATCGGCAAGCTGTTGGTGAAACTACAAGAGCCCACCAGCGGGAGGATACTTTTCCGCGAATCCAACCGTGATTCAAGTGACACGAATAACGTCGCCGAGTTCGCCGACCTGTCCCAGACCAAAGGCCGGCAGCTAAAAGAGTTCCGACGCCGGACTCAGATGGTCTTTCAGGACCCCTATGAGTCGATGAATCCCCGAAGGACCATTTTCGACACGATAGCCGAGCCGCTGATGGTGCAGGGTATGGGCAGTTCCCTGGACCGCTTGGACCGAGTGACCAAATTATTAGAGTTGGTAGGCCTGACCCCGCCGCAGACCATGCTGTTCCGGTACCCCCATGAGTTGTCCGGCGGCCAACGCCAAAGGGTTGCCATCGCCAGAGCGCTTATCATAGAACCCAGTTTCGTGGTGGCCGATGAGCCCACGTCCATGTTAGACGTATCCATCAGTACCGGGATAATGATGCTGATGCTGGACTTGGCCCAGCGCTTGGGCGTTACATACCTTTACATCACCCACGACCTGGCAGTGGCCAGGCACATGTGCCAGCGGATCGCCGTGATGTACCTGGGAAAGATTGTCGAGGTGGCCGAAACCGAGGAGCTTCTGGCGAATCCTTTGCACCCTTACACTCGGGCCTTGTTGTCGGCCGTTCCGGTACCTGAGCCCGGTTTCCAGCGTGAACCGGTGAATATTATCGGAGACCTTTCCATACCTGTGGATCCGGAGCCCAGATGCCGCTTTCACGACAGGTGCCCCATCGCCGGTGACGAGTGCCGCATCAACCCCCATCCTCCGCTAGAAGACCGGGGCGGCGGGCACTTTGTGGCCTGTTACAGGGTTTAACGGAACGCCTGCCACGCCTGCATTGACGGTCTCCATCCCCGCTGCTACAGTGATTCCATCACCGCCTAGGAGCTGAGCCAGTGACTTCGACGAAGAAAGACCCGGTTTTGGTTGTAGTGCAGTTGACCGGCGCCAACGACTACATGAACACGGTGATTCCCTACACCAACGGCTTATACCATGACAACCGTCCAACCGTGGGAATACCCCAAGACCAAGTCTTGCCCATCGACGATCAGGTGGGTTTTAATCCGGCGATGGGTTCTATCAAAGAACTTTACGACCAGGGGAACGTCGCTATCATCAACGGTATCGGCTACCCTGACCCCAACCGGTCCCACTTCCGATCCATGGACATCTGGCATACCTGTGAGCCGGAAAAGATAGCTACCGAAGGCTGGTTGGGCCGGGTCATCCGTGACCTGGACCCCCATGCCGAAAACGTGTTGACGGGCGTCAATTTCGGTCGCGGTCTTCCCCGGGCCTTGGCCCTACCCGGCGTTCCCGTGGCATCGGTGGGGAACCTGGCGTCCTACGGGGTGTTAACGGGAATCTCGGATCAGGAGCGCCGGACAGCGGCGTTGGATATCTTCGCTCGCATGTATACACCGGTTTCAGGGACCGGGCCGGTTATGGATTATCTGGGTCAAACCGGGTTGAACGCCCTGAAAGGCGCTGACATCCTGAAAACGGCTCCCGCCAAGTACTCATCGACAGTCGAATACGGAGACGACCCCATCTCCCAGAACCTTAAAGGAATCGCCCAGGTGCTACTGGCAGACCTGGGCACCCGCATCTTCTACACCCAACAAAGCGGATTCGATACCCACGCCAACCAAGTACCCACCCAACCAATGCTGCTTGGACAACTGTCCCAGGGTATCGGCGACTTTTACGCCGATCTTAGAGAGCATAATGCCTCGAACAACGTGCTGATGTTCGTGTTCACTGAGTTCGGAAGGCGGGTAAAGGACAACGGTTCCGGCACCGACCACGGCTCCGGCGGGATGGCGATGGCCATCGGAGACCCGGTCAACGGCGGCATGCACAGCGAGTACCCTTCGTTGAAAGAGGAGGACTTGTTGGAAGGCGACTTGCACTTCAACATCGACTTCAGAGGGGTCTACGGGACCATGGTGGAGCGTTGGCTAGGATTGGACCCCGTGCCCGTGGTGGGTGGAATCTTCGAACAACTGGGATTCCTGTAAGCATACAGTCCAGTCAAGACTTGGGCATCGAAGGCGATTGCCCAGCCAGCGCTGTGGTTCGACAAGCTCACCACGAACGGGGGGCGTTAACCCGGAGCATGCCGAAGGGCCGGAAAAGTCCCAGTTCAGCAGTTGCCAGGCGCCCGCCTAACCCGCTGCTACGCACGTAATTGTGCGCAGTATACCCTTCAACCCCTGCACCTGACCGGTCACCAGATCGGCCACCGCCGCCATGTCCGGGGCCTCGATAAGGGCGATGACGTCGAACGGCCCGGTTATGACGTCCACGTTCATCACCTTGTCGAACGACCGCAAGGATGCAGCAACATTCCTGGACATGCCAACCTGAGTTTCAATCAGTATGTAGGCCCTTGTTCCCATGGGCTACTCCTGCCTGGTGTGATTCGGGGCGCCTACCCCGGGATGCAAGCCGTCGAGGTAATCTCTACCAAGTTGTCCGCTGCGCCGAACTCAACGATGATGGCGGTGCGAGCCGGACGATCGTCTTTGAAATACTCGGCGTAGATCTCGTTGAACCCCTCCAGGTCCTCTTTGCGAGCCAGGTAGCAGGTATTGGTCATCACGTTGTCCAGGGACGTCCCGGCTGCTTCCAAGATCAGACTGATCCGGTCGAGGGTGAACCGGGTCTGCTCTCGGATGTCCTTTCCGGTGTCGTTGGTCGTGGGGTGACGACCGGTGCAACCTTGGACAAACACCATGTTTCCGAACCTGGTCGCTTGCGAAAGCAGACCCCTGCCAGGAGCCAATTTATCGCTGGAGATAATCTCTTTCTTGGGCATTCCTATACCTCGCTTATCAGCTTCAAAAACCTAGGCCCGCCGAATGCGAAGTCTTATTATATCCCTGAGTTCCAACGTGTCAAACGCCCCCGGTTAGGCGGTGGGACGGAGTCGATCCGATCTCCAAAGGCCAGGCTATTACGAGGAGACCAGCCCGTGTCCAAAATGTATTGCGCCACCCTACATGAACAGCTACAATGGGCGCAGAACTGAACACTGGGAATAGTCCGGGTCAATTAAGGCAACCTAGCATACAAAAACCCTATATCGAAGGGGGAACTAGATGGCCAGCGTAGATGTCGGAAACATCAGGAACGTGGTTCTACTTTCGCACAGCGGCGCCGGGAAGACGTCACTCAGCGAAGCAATGATTTTCAATGCCAAGCACGTGACCCGTCTGGGACGGATCGAGGACGGGAACACCGTCTCCGACTTCGAGCCTGAAGAGGTCAAGCGTAGCAGCAGCGTCCAGACTACTCTGATTGCCTGCGAAGCCGACGGCTACAAAGTCAATTTCCTGGATACTCCGGGATATGACGACTTCCAGGGCGAAGTCACCGCAGCATTGCGGGTAGTTGAATCCTCAATGATTCTGTTGGCCGCCCCTTCAGGCGTAGACGTGGGTACCGAGCGGGCATGGAACATGTCCACGGATCATGGCCTGCCCAGGATGTTCCTAGTCAACAAGATGGACCGCGAGAACGCCGATTTCGACCGCTGCGTGTCAGAGATTCAAGCGGCCTTCGGCAACCAGTGCGTTCCCTTCCAAATACCCATCGGAAACGCCCAGGATTTCAAGGGTGTAGTCAGCGTGATTCATCCCCCAGCCGACGTTCCCGCAGAGGTAGCCGACCAGATGGAGGCTGCGAGAGAGCGGTTGATCGAGGCCGTGGCCGAGACTGACGATGCCCTGGCAGACCGGTACCTGGAAGGGGAAGAGCTCACCAACCAAGAGGTTGAAGAAGCTGTCCGCGCCGGAATCTTGAGCGGCAACCTGGTGCCCATCGTTGCCGCTTCATCCACCGATAACGTGGGTGTGGAAGAGTGTATGGCGTTGGTTAGGGAATTCTTCCCTTCGCCCAAGGACGGTGTTAAACCTGAACTGGCCACCGGCGGAGACGGCTTTGAAGCCGACCCCAACGGACCTCTGGCCGCTTTCGTATTCAAGACAACTGCAGACCCATTCGTGGGTAAACTGTCCGTCTTCCGGGTTTATCGCGGCGTGATAAAGAGCAACTCAGAGGTTTGGAACAGCGGCAGGGAGACGGCCGAGCGTATCGGTCAGTTGTACCTGCCCCGGGGCAAATCCCAGGAGAACGTAACCGAGGTCAGCGCTGGAGACATTGGCGCCATCGGCAAGCTTTCTGATACCTTGACCGGTGACACCCTATGTCTACGGGAACAGCCCGTTAGCTTTGAGGCCATCGACTTCCCGGTCGGGTTCTACCGGGTGGCAGTATCCCCCGCAACCAAGGCCGACTTGGACAAGATGTCGACCTCCCTGGCCCGTATCGTGGAAGAAGACCCCACGTTGAGATACTCACGCGACCCCGATACTGCGGAATCTCTGATCTCCGGATTGGGAGACGCCCAGATCGACGTTGCCATGGACAAGATACGCCGCAAGTTTGGCGCCGACCTGAAAGTGAAGATGCCCAAGGTCGCCTACAAAGAGACCATCACCCAGACCATCAAGTCCGAGTACCGGCACAAAAAGCAGTCCGGTGGTCACGGTCAGTACGGCCATGTAATCATCCGGCTGGAGCCGATGGAGCGCACCACAGGGTTCGAGTTTGGCACCGAGGTTGTTGGAGGAAAGGTGCCACGGGAGTATTTCCCGTCGGTAGAGAAGGGCGTGATGAAAGCCATGGATGAGGGCGTTCTCGCCGGATTCCCCATGGTAGACATGAAAGCCGTACTTTGCGACGGAAGCTTCCACGACGTGGACTCGTCGGGCATGTCCTTTGAGATTGCCGGAAATCAGGCTATGCGTAAAGGCGTGGCCGACGCCGGCCCCATATTATTAGAGCCAATCATGAAGTTGCACGTTACCGTGCCCGACGCCTACACCGGAGAGGTGATGAGCGACCTGAACGGCAAACGGGCCAAGATTCTAGGCATGACACCCCATGATGGAACCACCGAGATTGAGGCCGAGGTTCCCCAGGGAGCGGTCCAACGCTACTCCCAGGACCTTCGGTCGGTGAGCCAAGGCCGGGGCGTCTACCGGTTGGAATTTGACCATTACGAACCGCTGCCTCCAGACCAGCAGCCCAGAGTCATTGAGGAAGCAAAGAGGGCCAAGGAAGAGGAAAAGGTCTAATCCAGTAGGCCGGTCAGGAAACAGCAACAAAGACAAGAGCCCCGGTATACCGGGGCTCTTGTTCGTTCATTCTTCAGAGCAGGGACTAGATGCCGGTATTGCCATATCCGGACACGATGGGGGCATACGTAGAATCCAATACGGATATGGGCAACCGCTAGAGATTGTCAGTTGGTCAGGATATCGAAGATATTGCCCACACCGCGACCGCCCATCCGGTACAGTTCCTTGTAACCACAGCCGCCGCACGACACCGTGGCGAACTTCTGGTTCTGAACATTCAAGAACCTGGAAATACCTGATCCCGTGGTTCTGATTTCTCCAGCTTTATATTCCGTCCCGGAACATTTGACGCACTCAAATTGGTGTTGCTCCACAGATCCGCTCCTTATAAACAGTCAGATAGAAGTCAGTCACCGGCTCCCGGCATAGGTCACCACTGGTAACAGAACAGACAAGCCCACCACCGTCCTATCCTGGACGTGCAACTGCCGCATTTCGGACAGTGCGGGTGCTGCAAGCGATTGCTGGCATGGTTCATGGTACTTCCTCCCAACCCTATTACGGAGTGAACCCATCTTACCTAGCTCTTAATTACCCCGGTATTACACTCGTGGTTCTGAATCGGTTGACCCCATGTTTTTCTAAATATGCCCAGCGAGCTTCCAAACTGCTGGTCTTCTTCCACGACCTTGTCGACACGGGTGATAGCTATCAATCCGAACATGAAGCAAACCGTGGCCATCGATAACACAACAATTTCCATGACAAACTCCTATGAGCATCTTTGATGAATGTTGAACCTACTGTACCGGCGTCATCCCCTGTTGTAACCGGGTATTTTAGGGATTGCGGCATCATCCGAAGGGACTATTTAGGTATCGTCCTCGAATGCGGAGGACCAGTGGGGTACAAGCCGTTCTCGGGATGGCCGTAGAGGTACCGATTCGGACGCCATCATTGACGAGGAAAGGCGAGTTAATAGGGCTTATGACAGTTGTTACAGGCTCGAACGTTTGAGTAGAACACCTTAGTGCTGTGCTTGCCCAAAACTTTCATTCTGGGTTCTTGGGCGG
>CAXEOX010000031.1:0-30273 GCA_963997925.1 uncultured bacterium | reverse complement strand
ACCAAAAGGAGTGACATCCCCAGAAGTACCATTAGTTTCCGCATAACCTCACCTCGGTCTTGTATTCTACCAATATAGACGGACCTAATGGGATAAAGGTTCCCGACGGTGTTCTAGGTCAATGTTCCCGCCGACCTTTTCTGGATTCCGGCCTCCGCCGGAATGAAGGCGACCGACCAAACCTGCTACATGGAAACCATCTGGGTTGCGCAGATTCTGGGAATCGCCTAGACTCTTAATATTGTATTGAGCACAGCATCATCGGCCGGCGTAGACGGATCCACGTGGGCACCGTTGGCTGACTGCGGATAGAACCGGAGGCACGGTGGAAAAGTTAAGTATTCAGGACGCCAGTTACCGGCTGAACCTGTCCCAAGCGGCCATTCGGGATTGTATAAGGAACGGAGAGCTGAAGGCGTCCCGTGAAGCGGGCCCCGAAGGCCGGCGATGGATGGTTGAGATTCCAGAGGCAGGGTGGGTCGACAGCTTCCGAGCGTCCCTCAACAACCTGTCAGCCAGCATCACTCCCTGGTGGTGGCCCACGGCGGAGATGAGCGGCTCAGTCCACTACGTAGAGGACATTGGCATCGAAGAGATCGAGCCGCTCTACCTATGCGGGCTCAAAGGTCAGAACGTTTGGGATGCCAAAAACCACACTATGGAAGACCGGTGCCCCAAGTGCACCGACATCGCCAAGGAACGGGAACTACCTCTCTGGGATTAGATGTTGAGGGGAGTAGGACCGCCTAGCCCCCGCCGCCACCCGATCCCAACCCCGGCTCGGTCATCGCTCCCGCATCCAACAACCGGTCCAGATCGGCATCCGACAGATTGGACTTTTCCTTAGCCACTTCCCGTATAGTCTTCCCGGTAGCCGCCGCTTCCTTGGCTATGGCCGCTGCGGCATCGTAACCAATCTCCGGCGCCAGACCGGTGCCTAGCATCAATCCCTTCTCCAGCATATCCGGTCCCACATCCGTCGCCTCGATTCCCATGACACACTGTTCGGCGAAGTTATTGGCCGACGCAGCCAGCAATGAGATGGACTCAAGGACGTTATGGGCGGCCACCGGCATCATGGTGTTCAACTCGAAGTAGCTGCCATGGCCGGCCATCGCGACCGCCTCATGGTTGCCGAAGACTTGGGCCACCACCTGGATAACCGACTCGGATATCACCGGGTTCACCTTTCCCGGCATGATTGAACTGCCCGGTTGGACCTCAGGAACGGTAATCTCACCAAGTCCGGCCCGAGGACCGCAAGCCATCAAGCGAACGTCGTTGGCAATCTTGTGCATGCTGACTGCCACGGTCTTGAGAGTGCCGCTGGCTTCCACCAGGGCGTCCAGGGTTGCCTGGGCCTGAAAATGATTATCGGTTTCCCTGATGCGAACCCCGGTCATCTCAGACAGCAACTGGCAGGTCTTAGCGGAAAATTCTGGATGAGTATTTACGCCGGTTCCCACGGCGGTGCCGCCCAGAGCGACTTCAGCCAGGGCATCCTCCGCACGACCCAAACGCCGGACGCTGTTCTCCGCCTGCCCGGCAAATCCCAGGAACACTTGCCCCAACCTGATAGGGGTAGCGTCTTGCAGGTGAGTCCGCCCGGTTTTGATAACCGGCCAGAATTTCTCGGACTTGGCTTTTAGCTCTGAAGTCAACCGGTTCAGTCCGGGAATCAGGTCTTCTTTTATAGCCAGCAGCGCCGCCAGATGTATCGACGTCGGGATAACGTCGTTGGAAGACTGTCCCATGTTTACGTGGTCGTTGGGGTGAACCAAGCGGGAACCCAGGTCGCCGCCGAGAATCTGGGAGGCGCGGTTGGCGATGACTTCGTTGGCGTTAGTGTTGGTGGACGTGCCGGAACCGGTCTGGAAGATGTCCAGAACAAAATGCTCGTCCAGATTGCCGTCGCTGACTTCCTGGGCAGCGGCTACGATGGCGTCGCCAATCTTTTGGTCCAGCAGACCCAAGCTCATGTTCGTCTTGGCCGCCGCCAGCTTAACCAGACCCAGCGCCCGGATGAAGGCACGGGGGAACCTGAGATTGCTGATGGGGAAGTTCAACACCGCCCTCATGGTTGATGCGCCGTACAGCGCTTCGGCGGGGACGTCCATGGGGCCCATGGAATCCCGCTCGACTCTGACATTCGAATTGCCCGTGGTCATGTTAGAACCGTCCTGTGAAAATTTCGCCTAATAATCTTATCGGCTGGGGCCGGACTTGGATACCCTACTTTCCCTCTTTTATCCAGTCGGACACCCTCTCGGCAATCATCAGGGTCGTCGCGTTGGTGTTGGCCCGGATAACGTCGGGCATAACAGAGGCGTCCACCACCCGCAGGTTCTGCATCCCATGAACGTGGGAATACTGATCAACCACCGCCATCGGATCCGACGCGTCGCCCATCTTGCAGGTACCGGACGTGTGGTGCTGGGTGTACGCGTTGCGCAGCATCCAGTTGTCCAGTGCATCGTCCGACGCCAAATCTTCATCGGTGGGGTTCAACCTTTCCACCACCATACCGGAGAATGAAGGATGTTCGGCGATGCTCAGAGCCAACCGCAGGGCCTCACGCATCCTGGCCCGGTCGTCCGGGTCGGACAGGTAGTCGTAGTTCAGGTCGGGCTGAACGCGAGGGTCAGTGGACGTTAGCCTCAGTTGGCCCGCCGACGTGGCGTTCTGAAGAGCGACACTCAGACCGAAATGAAAATCATCGTTATCGATCTGGACGCTGGACGGGCGGTGCTCGCTGCTCATGAGTATGGGACTTAATTGGAAATCCGCCCGAGTAGGCGAACCAGGGTTGCTGAACCGCAGTCCCAGCTGGATGTTGGGTGCGTCTTCATCCGGAGGGTCCCCGATTCCTTTTAGCAAGACGAACGCCGCCGGGTGGTCGCGCAGGTTCTGCCCCACTCCCGGCATATCGTGGACTAAACCGATTCCCATCTCGGCTAGATGAGCCGCCGGACCGACGCCGGACAACATCAGCAGTTGGGGCGAAGCGACGGCGCCGCTGCTCACGATTATCTGGTCGCCGTAAACGGTGAAGACTTCCCCGCCACTCTCCGCCTCGATGCCCACCGCCGTCTTTCCCTCAAAGATGATGCGCTGGGCCGTAACGCCGCCTCGTATGGTGACGTTCAACCGGTGCCGCGCCAAGGTGAGATAGGTCAGGGCCGCGCTCATCCGCACACCGTCGATGTTGTTCAAGGGCCGGAAGGCGATCCCGTTAGAATCAGGATGATTCTGGTCCGGGTCTACCGGAAATCCCATCTCGACGCAGGTGTCGTAGAAAGCTTGGAATGACGGCAGAAGATCTTGCCGCTTGTAGCGCCGCACCGGGATGGGCCCATCCATCCCGTGGAAATCGTCCCCTTGAAAGTCCAGATCGTTTTCCAGCTTACGGAAATAGGGCAGCACCTTGGTGAATTCCCACTCGGTGTTGCCCCAAGCGGCCCAGTTGTCGTAGTCCTCCGGAACGCCCCTGAAGAGCACCTGCCCATTGATGGCGCTGGAGCCGCCGGTGGCTTTGCCTCTGGGTATGACTATCGGCTCCGGTTGCAGCGGCGTCGCAGTGGCCCGGTAATCCCAGCTATGGGGACCGTAAGCCGACCGCCAAACGTTGTTGCCTTGCTTCAGGTCGATGGGCAGATTCTCATATTCGGGATAGTCCGGTCCGGCCTCAAGAAGAAGGACCGACTTGCTGCTGTCCTCGGACAATCGAGTAGCCACCACGCAACCGGCGGAGCCTGCCCCAACCACTATATAGTCATATTTCATCGTTGATTCCTCCTTTTTTGGCGAGGGGCCGCCCTTGAACTAACTGGTCAGGCTACCAGATCTGCTTGAGCATCTCATCCAGTTCAACCGAGTCCTTCACCGGACGAATGTTGCGGGATATACCGAAGTCGGTCATGGTGTCGACGGCGATCTGATTTATGCCATCTTCTGGCACGCCCACTTCCCGCAGCTTGGACGGCATATCCAATCCCCGGTATATTTCCGCCACGGCAATGGCTGCAGCGTCGGCTCCCTGCCGGTCGTCCATCCCTTCCTTCATAACTCCCATAGCCGATGCCAGCCGGGCTTGTCCCGAGAGATTGAAATCCCGGTTGAAGGTTATCCCAGGAGCCGTGAGGATGGCGTAGGCGTCGCCGTGGCTGCACTCCGGGTAGCCGCTGTCCAATGAGTGAGCCAATGAACTCACAACGCCTAGGGCGCTGCCGCTGGCTCCGCTAT
Source organism: uncultured bacterium (assembly GCA_963997925.1). Classification (GTDB taxonomy): domain Bacteria; phylum Chloroflexota; class Dehalococcoidia; order Lucifugimonadales; family UBA3495; genus UBA11650. The sequence goes on along the minus strand of CAXEOX010000031.1, from coordinate 26,031 downwards.
CCATCGCCCGGTTCATCAGAAAGGCAGCGGAGCAAAGGTCGATGCGAATCTGTCCGTTGTCCGGCTGGGACTTAACCAGTGGCATGTCACGCCGCAGCAGATTAAGAGCCTGGAGCAGGTCACCCTCGGCCAGCGGGTTGAGTTGATTCGGTGCCTGCAACGCTCCTACAACGCCGCTGAAACAGGATGCGGCGGCGCTGAGGCAAAGCCAGTCCGGAGCGGTCAGTAATGCATCGGTGTCCATGAACACTGCGGTTGGGCGGGTCTTGGGATCGAATAGCTCTACTCGGTGCCCGGTCTCCGGGTCCAACACCGCCGTTCCTGACCGGGTAACCGCTGTCGTTGGGGTGGTTAACACGACGATGTTGGGAATCTTGGGTTTCATCAAGCGTGGGCTAACCGGCGGCTGGCCGGGTGGGTACTGGGTAGCATGGTCCTGGGCCCGTCCCCCCTCCGCCAGCAAGATGATGATGGCGCGAGTCGTTACGATGGCGCTGCCCCCGCCCAATGCCAAGATAAGGTCGGCTTCCGCTTCCCTTGCTTGGGCCGTACCCAATTCAACCGAAGGCAGGGGAGAACTGGCCTGAGCGCCGTCAAATACTCCGGCAAATCTTTCGCCCAAAGATTGCTTCACCCGGTCCAGCAGATCGGTCTTATGTGCCACGGTCTGGCCGCAGACCACAAATACCCTCTTGGCCCGAAGGCGGTCCACCTCGTCGCTTAAGTGCGCGATGACATTGGGTCCGCCATGAACCCGGACTGCCGTGGTTACCGACCGGAAAGAGCTACTTGAAGCCAATACCCGCCTCCATTTACCCGATTGGATGTACCCAACCGGACGCTGTTCAAGAACTGCCCAGCAACATCCAGGGAGATGCGGGCATCGACCCATATGTTGCCACCCAGCTTTGGTTTTGGCAACAAACCCGAAGATTGAGCTATTCACCGGCCAATCTTCCGTCATTGCCAGCGATGGCCGAAACCCAGGGAAGCTCGTTTTCCAGATGCTACGTTCCTTCCAGCCAGTCGTCTGGATTCCCGTGCAGACGGGAATGACGATAGGGTAGCGCCATGCTCCGTCTTTCCGGCGCAGGCCAGAATCCAGGGATCGTTCGCGAGATGAATGTCTCAGGACACCGGGCTTCATATTTCAGGTTGACACGCACGTTGCGTGGCTTAGACTGTACTCAACCTAGTTCTGTAGAGGTGTGCCATGCCTGAGATGAGCGGCGCTCAAGCCCTGGTCGGTTCCTTGGCCCGCAACGGCGTGGAGGTTGTCTTCGCCCTTCCCGGCGTCCAAATTATGGACGCCTTCGATGCCTTCTATCATGAACCCAGCATCCGCCTGATTCTGGCTCGTCACGAACAGGGCGTCGCATATATGGCCGACGGATACGCCCGCACCACCGGCAAGCCCGGTGTGGGGATGGTAGTCCCCGGACCCGGCGCTCTCAACACAACCGCCGCATTGGGCACCGCTTTCGCCACTTCGTCGCCGGTGCTGCTGGTGTCCGGCCAGATCGAGAGCTACAACCTGGGCATGAACCGGGGCGCGTTGCACGAGATTGGGGAATCCCTGGACGTGTTTCAACACCTGACCAAGTGGTGCGCCAGGGCTGACAAAGTTGAGGAAATCCCAGGTATGGTCCAAACCGCCATGGAGCAGATGGGCACGGGCAGGCCCAGGCCGGTGGAGATTGAGATTCCCTGGGACATGCTTCCGGGCAAGGGCAACACCGACCTGCCGGAGCCGGAAGTATTCGCCAAGACCTCGCCCGACCCCACGCAGATAAAACAGGCCGCCGAACTTCTGGCTAAGGCTCGCCGCCCCGTCATATGGGTCGGGGGCGGGGCACGGGAAGCCGATATGTCCACCGAATTACTGGAGTTGGCCAGGTCGCTGAATGCTCCTGTCATCACCACCGCCGAGGGAAAGGGAGCTATTCCGGAAGACGACCCCCATTCGTTGGGCTGCTTCACTTACGCCCACGGCCCTGGCTATCTTGCCCTTCCCCAAGCCGACGTGATTCTGGTCGTGGGCAGCCGCCTCCATCTAGCACCCAAGGTCCCGTGGGCGATCCAACCCCACCAAAAGCTGATACAGATCGACGCCGACCCGGAAGAGGTGGGCCGCAACTACCCAACCACGGTTGGCATCAACTCCGACGGCCGTCTGGGAGTAGAAGCCCTGCTGGCTGAGTTGGGCGGCAAAACCACCAGCGAATGGACGGACAGCGAGATGTCGTCCATCCGCCAAGAGTCCAGCCAGCGCATCAGGGAGATGGCCCCGATGCAGGTCGAGATTATCGAGACCCTGCGCCGGGAGATGGACGACGACGCCATCATGGTGGCGGGAACCACGGACATCGGCTACTGGAGCCATCTGGCCTTCCCATCCCTCAAACCCCGCTCGTATCTAACGTCCAGCTATTTCGCCACCCTGGGTTACGCCTTCCCCACCGCCCTGGGAGCCAAGGTAGGGAACCCCAACCGCCAGGTCGTAGCGACCAGTGGGGACGGCGGCTTCGGGTATTGTTCCAGCGAACTGGCCACGGCGGTCCAAGAGGGCATCAACGTAGTGACCGTGGTCTTCAACAATGAGTTGCTGGGGGCGTCCCACATAGAGCAGCAGAACCGACTGGGAGGCCGGGTCATCGGCACCAGGCTGCACAACCCCGACTTCGCCCAACTGGCCGAGGTTTACGGCGCCATGGGCGTCAAGCTTGGCAGCCATCAGGAACTGGGCGATGCCCTGCGAACTGCTTTTAGGGCCGAACGCCCGGTGGTCATCGAAGTGCCCATCCCCAACCTAACGCCGCCCTTCCAGATACCTCCTCCCACCGTGGAAGGAATCAGCGCGTAAGCATTACTATGCTAGAATTGGTTATCTTTTCAGGCACGGATAATAGCTGACATGGCCACCGATACAGCCCGCATCAACCGCTACCGCTCCCAAAGCCTCAGGCTGTTGGACAACGCCCTTGGCGACATGCGGGGCGGACGGTGGGGTCAATCTGAAGACCTCCTTTGGGGTAGCCTGACCTTGGCGGTCAAGGCGGTGGCTCTGAGCCAGGGACAAAGCCTTAGCGATGACCAATCGATCCGGGAGTTTGCAGTCAACCTGGGGAAAGAGCGCCGGGACAAAAGAATCAGGGAGTCCTTTGAGCGCCTAGCGTCCTTCGGTGAGACTCTGCAAAGAATCCGAGAGTCCCGGGGCAGGTTGGACCGTCTATTCTCGATCCTCGATGATGTGACCTCGGCCGTGGAAGTGCTCTGGGACTTGGTGCCCGTTGAATACGAAGAATAGCCAGGTAAGACTGGACTTTCCGCCGGTCCAAGCGCCTGAGACATCGCCGGACGAAACCGGATTCCGGGGCACGGTGGCGATCCGGACCCAGGGCTGCAAGCTGAACCAAGCCGACAGCGACACGCTGGCTCGCCGGTTCATCGCTGCCGGTTACCGCCTGGTGCAATCTCCAGCCAAAGCCGATGTCTTCGTCCTCAACTCCTGCACCGTGACCGCCACCGCCGACTCCAAAGCCCGGCAAGCCCTGAGAGCCGCCTCCAGAGCGAACCCAGACGCCCTTATCGTGGCCACCGGGTGCTATGCCGAACGCTCCAAGGACGAGCTAGCTCAAGTCGAAGGCGTGTCCCTAGTGATGGGTAACACTGAGAAAGATGAGTTGCCATCGATGGTGACGTCCTTGCTGGAGCAAAAGGGCAACAGACCGGATAATCTCCTACCGATCCTCGATCACAGTACTCAACTAGAAGGAGTCGGGACCACCAGGTTAGCCACCGACATCCGCCGCAACCGGGCCATGGTCAAGATTCAGGAAGGTTGCGACCAGGTGTGCGCCTATTGCATCGTCCCCAAGGTCCGGGGCCGGGAGCGCAGCATCCCCCCTGAGTTGCTGGTGGAGCAAATCAACCAGCGGGCAGCCGACGGTTGCTTGGAGGTGGTCCTGACCGGAACCCAGTTAGGGACCTACGGCTTCGACCTGCCGGGAATGACCCTTACCGGGCTACTGGAAAGAATCCTGGCGGAAACCACCGTCCCGCGCATCAGGGTATCGTCCCTCCAACCTCAGGAAATCACACCCCAGTTGCTGGAGCTTTGGCAGGATGCCCGCCTGTGCCGCCACTTCCACGTCCCATTGCAGAGCGGCAGCAACCGGATACTAGAGCAGATGCGCCGCCGTTACACAACCGGATTATTCGCGGAAAAGGTTGGCCTAGTCCGGCGGTCCGTGTCTGGATGCTGTGTCACCGCCGACCTGATTGCCGGTTTTCCGGGGGAAACGGAGACCGAGTTCCAAGAGAGCCTGTCGTTCGCTAGATCCATGGAGTTCAGCGACATGCACATCTTTCCCTACTCTCCCAGGCCCGGCACCAGCGCCGTTTACCTCTCCGGAGACGTCCCTCAGCCGGTGAAGAAAGAGCGCACCGCCCAACTATTGGCGATGGCGAAAGAGGGTTTTGCGTCGTTCCGCAATCAGCAGTTGGGCAAAACCGTGCCGGTGCTGTGGGAGTCCTCGGCGAAACATGAAGGCGGCACCAAGTGGCGGGGACTTACAGGCAACTACATCCGCGTCCACACCAGCAGCCGGGACGACTTGGGCAACACAATCACTCCGGCCCGCCTGGAAGATTTGTCGGAAGACGAGGTCCGGGTAGAGATTATATAGCCCGGCGCCGCTCATCCGGCCCAAATAAAACACGGCTGCCTCTCAAGACTCTTTTCGAGCCCTGTAGGCAGCCGCAAAAATCGTTCTAGATGCCCCACAAGGGCAAATCAGGCTTACAGATCGACGGGACGCAGGTATCCGGTGTCTGCCTTGCGTTCCAGGTAACCGGCCTTCACGTCGTGTCCGTGGGAGAAGACCAGCAACCAACCCTGCTTCTCGGCCTGAGCAAGAAGGTCCCGTTTCCGCTCTAGCGTCGTCTCCGGAGAGTTGTCGAACGCCGAGATAACTCCCAGGTTCAGATGGTGCGGCGTAGGCACGATGTCCCCAAGGAAGACGATTCTCTCGCCTCCGTGGTTGACCATGACCATCTGGTGACCCTTGGCGTGGCCGTCTGTGACCACAACATTCAAGCCCGGCATGATTTCGGTGTCGCCGTCTAGAAGCTCCAGTTGGCCTCTCTCCTCAATGGGAAGGAAGTTGTCCGCCCGATTGGTGCCGTGGCACCGTTCGTTGGGATTACATGCCTCGTCCCAGCAGGCCTCTTGAACGTAGTATTTGGCCTTCGGGAAGGTCGGCACCACGTTGCCCGCCCGGTCCAAGCGCGTGCATCCACCGCTGTGGTCGAAATGAAGATGGGTAAGGACTACTGCGTGAATATCCTTGGGGCCCATGCCCACGCTCTTTAGGCCTTTGAGCAACCGGCTGGGTACCAAGCCCAGGCTTTCCTTGTCGTTGTCGGCGTCTTTTGTGCCAACTCCGGTATCTACCAGGATGTTCTGTCCGCTGATCTGAAGTAGCAAACAGTTGAGACCCAGTGTCATGCGGTTTTTTCGGTCCGTCACCACACTATTTTCCCAGGCCATCTTGGGCACCTGCCCAAACATGGACCCGCCATCCAGTTTTATGACTCCGTCACTAAGAACTTTTACAGCTGTCGACATCATCTTTACACCCAAACCCCTTCTGCGAAATTATTTTGAATTCGCTCCCCGCCGATGCCGTCCCTTTCCGGGATGAGGAAAAATTAATAATTACTTATATTTAAAAACCGGGGGTTACCCACTTCAGCTATCCAGGAACGCCGTTGGACGGGGCCCGCCATATTAGACGGGTTTTTAAACTTTTCTCAAATTGTATAGGTGCAATAATTCTAGCCTTCACCTCCTATCTGTGATGCGATCCACCCCAAAACACACCCCTTCCCCAAGCTATTATTAAGATAAACGCTGATCGTCGGTATTTGTCAAGGGCATTTTGGTCGCATATTCAAATGTTTACTTAAACTAATATAAGGATTCACATGATTTTGGCGATAGTATAAATTATGTTCGGCAAAATGACAAGTTTCTATTTTGGGAGCGCACCTAGGCTCGGGAAAGACCGGAGCGGAGGGTCTGGTGCTATACTACGGGCCTGCCAGATAAGTCAATATTCCCATCCCTATTATGTCGTTCCGGGCAGCCTCTAACCTGCGCCGGACGAGGAGTCAGAATATGATGGACGAACAACGGGCGCTGACTGCCCATCTACTCCGGCGGGCGGGCTTCGGAGCCACTCCCCAGGAACTGGACGAATATCTCGAGCTGGGTTATGACGCCACCGTTGAGAAATTGCTCCATCCGTCGCAAGATCTGCCAGTGGATGAGGATGTGGTAAGGCGCTACCACATCGATCAAAACAGCCTGATGCTCATCGAAAGCTCCCAAGCCTACTGGCTGTACCGCATGATTAACACCACTAGCCCCCTGCAAGAGAAGATTACCCTCTTTTGGCACGGACTGTTCGCCACTGCCTACGGCAAGTTGAATCACGCTAAGGGCGTAGTCAACCAGACCAATATTTTCCGCCGCAGCGGCCTGGGTTATTTCCGCACGCTGCTGCTGGAGCTGGCCAGAGACCCGGCGATGATTTTTTGGCTGGACAACAAGGACAACCACAAGGACGCTCCCAACGAAAACTTCGGACGCGAGTTGCTGGAACTGTTCTCCATGGGCATCGGCAACTATACCGAGGCAGATGTAAAGTCCTGCGCTCGGGCCTTCACCGGTTGGACGATCGCCAATGCCGACTACATGAGCATCCGGGCATCACGGGACTCCATCTGGCCCCACGGGCGGCTCGACTGGCAATTCCTTTACGACCCGGAAGACCACGACGACACCGACAAGACCTTCCTGGGCCACACCGGCCGGTTCAACGGGGAAGATGTCATCGATATAATCTGCGCCCAACCGGCCTGCGCCTGGTTCGTCGCCAGCAAGCTTTACAACTTCTTCGTCTCCGATACACCCGACGAAGGGGCTATCCAGACACTGGCCGACGAGTTCCAACGGTCCAACGGCAACATAGAATCGGTGATGCGCACCATGTTCCTTTCCGGCTTCTTTCAGTCGGAGAAGGTGCGCTTCGCCCGGGTCAAGAGCCCGGCGGAGATGGTGGCGGGGACGGCCCGGCTGGCCGGTAGCCACCGATCCACCGACTGGAGCATCGTTGGCCTGGCCATGGATGCCAATTTCATGGGCCAGGAGATACTGAACCCGCCCTCGGTGGAAGGCTGGCACACCGGCACCGAGTGGATCGACACCGGCAGCTTGGTCGAACGGATAAATTCGGCAGCCCAAGAGGTCGGAAACCCCGGCCATCCTGGGGTCAAAGAAATCATCCGCCGCATCCGGGAAGGGCAGGACGTACTATCTCCCCAGGAATTCGTTGATCGTTGCTTGGATCTGGCGGGCGGCGTCAAAGTTGGTGAGGCGACCAGCCAGCACCTGACCGGCTACGCAGCGGCCCAAGGAGACCTCCGCTTCGACCGCGACGAGTTGGTAGCCTGCTCCGAGGAAAGAGTCGCCAACATGTTGCAGCTGATTGTCGCTACCCGAGAGTACCAGCTTGCGTAAAGGAAGCCGTCAGCCCCGGGCCATGCCTGGGATACTGAATACTAACGCCTAATGGGTATCCTCATATGACAACAACTACGAGCTTCAATTACAGCCACACCATCGGATTTTTAGCCAATCAGGGCCGGGGTTTCAATAACCCTGTGGATGTGGCATTGGATTCTCAAGGCGTCCTCTACGTGCTGAACCGGGCCGGTCCGGAGGTGGCCATCCGCTTGCCCTACAAGCGGGTCGTCACGTGCACCGTTGACGAAGAGTACCTGGGGGAATTTGGCACCGGGGGCACCGGCGACGGGCAGTTCTGGTGGCCCAGCTCTGTAGCCTTCGATAGTGAAGATCGGCTTTACGTCGCCGACGAAGCTCTGCAACGCGTTTCCATATTTTCCAAGTCAGGTGAGCTGTTGGGACAATGGGGAGAGCACGGGTCCCGTGACGGTCAGATCGACCGCCCTTCCGCCATGGTCATCGATTCCGAGGACAACCTCTACCTCGCCGACTCATTGAACAACCGGGTCCAGAAGTTCACCAAGGACGGCCAGTTCCTGGGAAAATGGGGAGAAGAGGGGGACGGCCCCGGCCAGTTCAACATGCCTTGGGGCATCGCTTTGGACAGTGACGGAGACGTTTATGTGTCGGACTGGCGCAACGACCGGGTGCAGAAATTCGATCCTTCGGGCCGGTATCTCGACCAATGGGGTAGCTCCGGAGATGCAGAAGGACAATTCAACCGCCCATCTGGCATTGCTGTGGACCCCGATGGAAACATATACGTTTGTGACTGGGGAAATGAACGGGTTCAGGTGTTAAGCCCTTCGGGACAGGTACTCGACTCGTTCAGAGGTGACTCGGTGACCTCAACCTGGGCCACCGCCTACTTCGAAGCCAACCCCGACGAAGGAGCCGCCCGCCTCGCCGCCGACTTGGAGCCCCAGGTCTCCCCCCGGAGCGACATCCAGCGGGAAACTTCCGCCAACGTGGAAAAACTGCTATGGGGACCGACCTCCGTAAAGCTGGACGACCAGGGACGCATATATATAGTAGATAGCTTGCGGCACCGGTTGCAGATATATCAGCGGGGAAGTTAGGGAGTCTGGGGACACTCGCGCCCATTGCTAAGCCAAGACAGGTTCCTAACTGGCTGATTTCACGTCTCGGGCGATAGTCTTGATGAAGCGCATCACCCCCATCCCTTCGGCCGCTCTCAGGGCAGGCTCCAACCTTCCCCCATCGAAGGGGAAGGGACTGATTCGCCCCTTCGGAACCCATTCTCTCCCCCTTGGGAAGGGGGAGAGTTAGAAAGGGAGTCACCCCAGCCTCTCGTTGAACCCTACCTACCCCTGCTTACCTGCCTGTTCTATCCGTGCCCAACTATCACGCAGGGAGACGGTGCGGTTAAACACCAGCTTCTCATCGGTGGAATCCACACTGTCTACGCAGAAGTATCCCTGCCGCTCAAACTGGTACCGGTTGCCGGGAGTTGCTCCGGCCAAACTTGGCTCAAGCTTGCAGGAAGCTAGCACGGTTAGCGAGTCTGGGTTCAATCCGTTGCTGTCGTCGTCGCCGTCTAGTTCGTCGCTGCCAGGGTCGTCCGACGTGAACAGATGCTCGTAAAGACGCACTTCCGCTTCCACTGCATGAGCCTCAGATACCCAATGCAAGGTCGCCTGCACCCGGCGTCCGTCCGGCGATGAGCCGCCCAGGGATTCCGGGTCGTAGGTGCAGTGCAACTCCACCACCTCCCCGGTCTTTTCATCTTTAACCACATCGGTGCAGGTGATGTAGCAGGCATAGCGCAGCCGCACTTCACGCCCAGGCGAGAGCCGGTAGAAGCGTCGGGGCGGGTCCTCTCTAAAGTCATCTTGTTCGACGTAGATGACCTTGGAGAAGGGGACTTTGCGAGAACCCATGGATGGGTCCTCGGGGTTGTTGACCGCTTCGAATTCTTGGGATTGGCCCTCGGGATAGTTGTCTATCACCACCCGTAGGGGATGCAACACCGCCATCACTCGTGGTGAGGTTTGGTTCAGATCTTCCCGCAAGGTGTGTTCCAACATAGCCAGCTCGACCGTGGAATCCCGCTTGGCCACACCGATGCGGTCGCAGAAGTTTCGGATCGATCGGGGAGTGTAGCCGCGACGGCGCAGGCCGGAAATCGTGGGCATTCTAGGATCATTCCAACCCGACACCAGACCCTTCTCCACCAATTCCAGTAGCCGTCGCTTGCTCAACATCGTGTAGCTAAGGCTCAACCTGGCGAACTCGATCTGCTGAGGATGGTATACGTTCAGCGAGTCCAGAAACCAGTCGTACAAGGGCCTATGGTCTTCGAACTCCAGGGTACACACCGAATGGGTGATTCTCTCGATGGAGTCCGACTGGCCGTGGGCGAAATCATAGCTGGGGTAGATGCACCACTGACTCCCCGTCCGATGATGCTCGGCCCGGAGAATCCGGTACATGACCGGGTCGCGGAGGTTCACGTTGGGCGAGGCCATGTCGATCTTGGCCCGCAATGTTTTCGAGCCGTCTTCAAACTCCCCATCCCGCATCTGCTGGAACAGGTCCATGTTCTCTTCTATCGAACGCTCACGGTAAGGGCTGTCTTTGCCCGGCTCGATCAGAGTCCCACGGTACTCCCTCATCTCCTGAGCGGTAAGGTCGCACACGTAAGCCTTGCCGTCTTTTATCAACTGGACTGCGTACTCGAAAATCTGCTCGAAATAGTCCGAGGCGTAGAAAAGGTTGTCGCCCCAATCCCAACCCAACCAGCGCACGTCCTCCATGATGGAGTCCACGTACTCAACGTCCTCTCTGCTGGGGTTGGTGTCGTCGAAGCGCAGGTGGCAGACGCCGCCTTCATTCTCGGCGGCGATGCCGAAATTTAGGCAGATGGACTTGGCGTGGCCGATGTGGAGATATCCGTTGGGTTCTGGAGGAAAGCGGGTGACGACCCGGCCGTCGTACTTGCCGGATCGGTTGTCGTCTTCAACGGTGCTACGGATGAAATCGGAGGATGGGGCCGGGTCAGGAGTGCTCAAACGCTTAAACCTCGATATCGATTAAACAGGGTTGGCGCCAGCCAGATGTTCCACCGCCCACTCCATCCGCCGCAATACCCGCTCCCGGCCCAGCACTTCCATCATCTCGAAAAGGGGAGGCGTGGCAGTACGGCCGGTGACCGCAGTCCGTATCGCGCCAAAAAACTGCCTGGGCGATACGCCTATCTCGGTTCCGGTGGCCCTCAGCGACTCCTCAAGCGATTCGTGGTTAAAAGACGAAGCGCCGTTCAAAGTCACCAAGGCAGACTTGAGTGCATCCAGAGTTTGTTGATGCTCCATCCCCTTTTGAATCAGGGTAGACAGGTCGTACTCCGGCTGGTCTTCAAAGAAGTAGGATGTCGAGTCGGCGGCGGTTTCCATCAGCTTGATCCGCTCTTGAATCAAAGGCGCGATGGTCTCCAAATAATCCCGGTCCACCGGCACCAACTCTTTGGGCAAGTCTCTTTCGAGGAAGGGGAGCATGTTCCCCGCCAGTTCTTTGGCAGACATCTCTCGGATGTACATGCCGCTCATCCATTCCAGCTTTTCCTGATCAAAGATAGCGGCGGACTTGGTCACCCGGTCCAGGGTGAAGTTTTCCATGATGGTATCCAGGGTCATGATTTCGGTCTTGTCGTCCAGAGACCATCCCAACAGCACCATGAAATTAATCAGCGAGTCGGGCAAGAAACCCTTATCCCGGTACTCGGACACCGCCGTGGCTCCGTGGCGCTTGGACAGTTTGGACCGGTCCGGACCTAGAATCATCGGGAGATGGGCGAACTGGGGAGGCTCGAAGCCCAAGGCATCGAACAGTTGAAGGTGCCTGGGAGTGCTGGGAAGCCACTCCTCAGCCCGCATTATGTGGCTGATTTCCATGAAATGGTCGTCGGCCACCACTGCCAGATGATAGGTGGGAAAGCCGTCAGACTTCAGGATGATGAAGTCTTCCTGCAAGTCGTTCTGCCACTCAACGTCGCCGCGAATTAGATCGTGGACCCGGGTGACTCCCTCAGTAGGCATCCCGAATCGGACCACCGGCGGACCCGTTTCAGCTTCGGCGTCGCTGCGTTGTTGTGCAGTCATTTCCCGGCACTGGCAAGCGTGACCGGTGGCGAAACCCTGCTCGCGGCGTTCCCGGCGCATCTGCTCCAGCTTCTCCCGGCTGCAATAGCAACGGTAAGCCCGGCCATCCGCAACCAACTTTCCTGCCAATTCCTGATAGCTGCTCAGTCGCTCAGACTGGACGTAAGGGGCGTAGGGGCCGCCGACTCGCGGGCCTTCGTCCCAGTCGATGTTTAGCCATTCCAGGCTGTCCAACACAGCATCCACCGCACCGGGAACCAAACGCTCCTGGTCGGTGTCCTCCACGCGGACGATGAACTTGCCGCCATGGTGACGGGCAAAAAGCCAGTTGAACAAGGCGGTACGAACATTGCCGATGTGGGGTTCGCCGGTGGGACTGGGTGCGTATCGAACTCGGACGTTTTCGGCCACGGTGGCCCTCCGTTTGTAATCAGCCTAATTGTAACACCGCTAGTCTCTTTTAAGCCTGCAAATAAACACAAAGAATAGCCCCCTTTCATAAAGGGGGTTGGGGGTTTTCAGCCACTCATCACGCGGCAAAACTGGTTTCTTTAGCCACTGCGGCCCTTTAGCATAACTTATGTAAAGCGAGAATATCTGGCAACTCCGAAGTATGGCGCGGGTGAAGCCGGGGAAATCCCCCCAACCCCCCTTTACGAAAGGGGGGCTTTGGATGACTTTAATTCTTCTAGTACCGCAGCCAAATCTTCCGGTAATTCAGACTGGAACTCCAATGGTTCGCCGGTCCGGGGGTGTTGAAAGCCCAGTTTGTAGGCGTGCAGGAAGTGGCGGTCTAGGCGGGGGCTGGTCCTGCCGTAGACCCCGTCGCCTAGGAGCGGGTGTCCCAGGTAGGCCAGGTGAACCCTGATCTGGTGGGTGCGGCCGGTCTCAAGGATAAGCTCCAACAGACTATGCCCGGGGGGAGTTTCAAGAACTTTGTACCGGGTGCGGGATTCCCGTCCTCCCGGCACGACAGCCATCCGCTTGCGATGGCGGGGGTCCCGGGCGATGGGTTGGTCGATCAACCCGGCATCCGGAGTCACGGTGCCGGTAGCAAGGGCCAGGTAGCCTTTGTTTACCTGACGGTTTTTTATCTGGTCTGAAAGTTCCTGGTGGGAGTGGTGGTTCTTGGCGACCATCATCAGACCGGAAGTGTCTTTGTCCAGACGGTGGACGATGCCGGGGCGGATGGCTCCGCCAACTCCTTGAATATCGGGGCATCGAGCCAGCAGGCCGTTCACCAGTGTTTGGTCGGGGTGGCCTGGACCTGGATGCACCGACAGACCGGCGGGTTTATCGATGACCACGATGTCGCTATCCTGGTATATCACCGTCAGCGGCATCCATTGGGGTAGCACACCGGTTTCCCGAGGCGGTGGGATGGTCAGAGAAACCAGGTCCCCGGAGCGAACTTTCTGTGCGGGTTTAGCGGATCGGCCATTGAGCAGCACCTGACCTTCCACTATCAACCGGTGCAGTTGGGCACGGGTTAGCTCAGTAGATTGAAGAGCCAAGAATTGGTCCAAGCGGACATGTCCGGCTTCTACTTTAAATTCCCATTTCTCTTCCTGACCAGACCCTCGAGTCGCTTCGGGAGGAGCGGTCATTCCAATCTCTCTTCTTGAGTGAGATCCGGAGAGAAGCCTTCCACAGATTCCCGGTCTTCCGGAAGAATCGGGTCGAGGGTTTCAGATTCATTCGAAATAGGCGTTCCCAAGTATGCTGACCCGTCCGGTACGTCTTCATACCGATGAGAATGATTATCTCCGACACCACGAACGACCTCGTAATCTCCGTCCGATCTGGCATTGGCTATCGCACCGAACTCTGGTGCTTCGATTAAAGGCTTATAACCGTCAACTATTTGTTCTATCCGCTCTTTGACCCCGCAGGTAGAGCAACGCCACCCACCCGTTACGGTGAGCATATCCCCATCGCACACCGGGCACCACGTTGACTGATACTGTTCCACTTGGGCCGGCAATCCAGGCATGCGCCGCCCGAAGCGCTCCCAGGGAATACCGTGCAGGACGAACAGAATCACCAGTCCGGTCACTATCGAAGAATCGGCCACATTAAATACCGGCCATGGGCCGATGTCCACAAAATCGGTGACGTGTCCCTGAAGCAGGCGGTCCAGCAGATTGCCTGCTGCGCCACCCATCTGAAGTCCCAAACTAAGGCGCAGCAGAGTCGTGGTGGGGCGAAGATTGCGGTAGAGGAGCGCCAGGATGGTGATGCCGAGAAAGGCCACAAGTATCAGCGCCGTGTTCTGGTCGGGGAAAAGGCCGAAGGCACTGCCCGTGTTTTGGGCGTGAGTTATCCGGAAGAACCCGTACCGGGGGAAGGACTCCCCGTAACTTAGTAGCTCCCGGGTCAGGAACTTGGTGAACTGGTCCACCAGAAAAATCAGGGCAGCCAACTGGAGGAGGACCAAGTCCTTGTACATCGCCGGCGGCCCGGTAGATTCCGAGCCGGGAAGATCAGGGTTTGATGCCATGGAAAGTTACTTCAAGTGCTCGGAAAAGTGGCGGCAAACCTCTGGAACCATCTCGTCTTCGTGACCGCCCCAGAAGTGGTCCGCCCCGGCCACGACATGAATCGTCGGCCTTTGAGAAAAGGTGTCCAGTACGGAGTCCATCTGCCCCGACTGGGCCAGCTTGTCCTGGTCTCCGGTGATGATGAACGCCGGTTGCTTGCCCTTCTTCAGCGGCGAGTTCTCCAAGGCTTGCAGCGACGGCGATATCAAGGCGAACGCCTTGGCCTTCTTGTGCAAGGGGGCGTTGCCAAGGACAACACCGGAGCCGAAGGAGTACCCCGCCAGTCCGACCCGCTTGGAGTCAACGGACGGCCAAGCCTTCATCAGTTCAAGCGCCGCCAGCACTTCCTGGCTTTCCTGCTCGCCTTTGGTGTGCTCCCCTTCGCTGTTGCCGACGCCACGGAAGTTGAAGCGCAGAGTCGCAAAGCCCTGTTCAACCAGCCCATAGGACACGGCCAGGACAACATTGTTATCCATGTTGCCACCGTACAGGGGGTGCGGATGGCAGATAACGACCCCAGGCAGGCCGCTTTCTTCCCCTTCCGGCTGGGCCATCACTCCCTCAAAAGTCAAACCCTTGGTCTTGAACGATACTGCACTCTGACGCACGGCAACCTTCCTCCTGTTTGCTTAATCCATATTAGGAGAGCTTGTACGGTTTGGCAAGAAAGGCAGCGGCAATCAGCTATCAGAAGACCAAACGGCGTAAAACCCTCCAAGGCATACAGTTCGGCCGGGGCAGAACAAAAAGCTGAACGCTGACTGCTGATAGCTGACCGCATTTTTGGTAGAATACCGCTTATCCAGAAGAAGAGGAGTCCCCATGGACGTTATCGACCTACGTAGCGACACCCTCACCCAACCCACCGACGAGATGCGCCAGGCAATGGCCAGTGCCGAAGTGGGCGACGATGTTTACGGCGAAGACCCTTCCATCAACAAGCTTCAAGAGCGCTCAGCGGAGATGTTGGGCAAAGAGGCCGGCCTGCTGATGGCCAGCGGCACCATGAGCAATCTGGTGGCGGCACTGACCTATTGCCATCGCGGCGACGAGATTGTCATGGGCGACCAAGCCCACATGTTCTGGAACGAAGGCGGCGGCGCGGCGGCTCTGGCCGGGGCTCAGATCCGTCTGGTGCCCAACGACGATCAGGGCCGCATGAACCCCGCCGACGTGGAAGCCGCGATACGGCCCTCAGGTAACGTGCACGTGGCCCCCACGTCCCTTGTATGTCTGGAAAACACTCAGAACCGTTGTAGTGGTGGCGTTCTGACCCCGGAAGACACCGCCAAGATCGGCCGGGTGGCACATGCAGCCGGAGCCAGTGTCCACTTGGACGGCGCCAGATTGTTCAACGCCGCCGTGGCCCTGGAAGTTCCCGCCAAGGAGTTGGTCAAGGACGTGGACGACGTGAGCTTCTGTCTTTCCAAAGCCCTGAGTTGCCCGGTGGGATCAGTGCTCTGCGGCACCAGTGAGTTCATTGAAAACGCCAACCGATGGCGGAAGATGGTGGGCGGCGGCATGCGGCAGGCCGGAGTTTTGGCCGCTGCGGGCTTGGTCGCCCTGGACACCATGATTGACCGTTTGGCCGACGACCACGCCAACGCCCGCCGTCTAGCCACCGGACTGGCCAACATCAACGGACTGACCGTGGACCCCGAAAGCATCCAGACCAACATCGTCATCTTCGAAGTGGACCCGGCATTGGGCCCATCCGCGAAGTTGATTTCTGCTTTGGATTCGGAAGACGTAAAGGTTTCCTCGCCGGGACCCACGTCCATCCGCATGGTGACCCACCGCCACATCTCCAATGAGGATGTGGAAGAAACCCTCAGCCGTACATCCAAGGCGGTGCAGTCGCTGCGCTGAGCGGACGCCAAGCACTCGACCTAAGATGAATATATTCTACAAGGAGATATTTCTATCCCAGCAGGAGACCATCTAGGCGAGTATGCCGAAGGTTGGACCAAGGGAGACGCCCAAATCATTTTGGGTTCCCTAGCAGACACCTACCAGTTGGACGACCCGAATACCGGGACGATTAACAAGCAGGGCTTCGCCGATTATCTGGCGGGCATGAGGCAGGTCGTCGAAGGGATACGTGGCAAGACCGATGACCCGTTGCTCAATCTCACCGAGGTCGTAACCCAGGAAGAGGGAGGCATCCTCACCGCCTGGTGTTCGTGGGCAGTCCCGGGTACGCCGATACAGGGCAGTGGCCTGATTAAGGTAGGCGACCAAGGAGTTATATCGGAGCGGCTTTTTTACTACACCAAGCTGCCCGAAGCACAGCCAGCCGTGGGGCTCTATCCGAGCCCCACGCATATCAGTTCCCCCGGCCAAATAACCGAATGCTAATGGCTTCCACATAGGCATGACATGCCCGACATTGAGCTAGACAACAAAACAACCGCCCTGCTCATCGCCGACTTCTATGCCGAGATGATGCGGTCGCTACCCCATGCGGTGGACCGGAAGGTTGTGGACAAGACCCGCGACTTGCAGCGGGCGGCGCGGGATGCCGGAATACTCGTCTGCTACTCGGCCACCGTGTTCCGGCCGGGCTACCTGGAAGTGAGCAATCGCAACAAGACGTTCAGCCAGCGAAAAAACTCGGGGCAAGAAGCGGTCAGCGACCCGGTGCAACTGATCCACCCATCGGTCCGGCCCGACCCGGGCGAGGTCGTAGTGGGCAAGCACCGGGTCAACGCCATGTTCGGAACCGACCTGGAAATGGTGCTGCGGTCCAACAACATCGAAACCCTGATAATCCTAGGCTACGCCACCAGCGGCGTGGTCCTATCCACCGTGCGCTACGCCGCCGACCTGGACTACCGGTTGCTGGTAGTTGAAGACTGCTGCTCAGACCAAGACCCAGAAGTCCACGACTTCCTCACCCAGAAAATCTTCCCCCGCCAGACGGACGTTGTCCGGTCTGATGATGTGATTGATGCGCTGAAAGTCCGGTGATGGGAGTTGGGTCCGTTACATGAACCGATGTTTGCAGCACACGTAGGGGCGGGTTTAAAACCCGCCCCTACACGCAGAATCAATGTTTCTGATCCCTGAGATTACTTACTGGAACTAACGCGTCCCCTTCGTCAATCTCCCGGTTCTTGCTGCTCCCCATCCCTCCACCACTCCTTCAACCTTTCAACAATCTCTTTCTCGGACCCTTCCTCGGTCGGTTGGTAATACCGGCGGTCCTTTAATGAGGGAGGTAAAAAGTCTTGCTCAACGAAGTGGCCCGGATGGTCGTGGGCGTATTGGTAGTCTTTGCCGTAGCCCATGTTGCGCATGAGGCCTGTTACGGCGTTGCGCAGATGCAGGGGGACTGGCTCACCGGCTCGTTGCCGCACGTCGGCCAGCGCTTGCTCAAGAGCCATGTAGGCCGAGTTGCTCTTGGGCGCAGTGGCGAGGTAGACAGTAGCCTCTGCCAAGGGAATACGCGCTTCGGGCATGCCCAGGAAGTGGACGGCTTGCTGAGCGGCCACGGCGATGGCCAAGGCTTCCGGTTGGGCAAGTCCGATATCCTCGGCGGCCAATATGACCAACCGGCGGGCGATGAACAACGGGTCTTCACCCGACTCAATCATCCGCGCCAACCAGTACAGCGCGCCGTCGGGAGATGAGCCACGCACCGACTTTATGAAGGCCGAGATGGTGTCGTAATGCCCCTCGCCGGCTTTGTCGTATAGGGGAGAGCGACGCTGCAGAGCATCGGAAATTGTCGCCAGGTCTATCGTGGTAGCGCCCTCCACGACACCAGTGGCGAAGGCTGCGGTTTCCAGAGCGTTCAAGGCCACCCGGGCATCCCCGTTGGCGATGTCTATAAGGTGCTCCAGGGCCGGTTGCTCCAACTCCAAACCCAATTCGCCCAAACCTCGCTGATCGTCAGCCAGGGCGCTGCGGATGATTTTCTCCGCCTCTTCCGGAGTTAAGTTCTGAAGCGCGAAGACCCGGCATCGAGACAGCAAAGGCGCATTGACTTCGAAGGACGGGTTTTCTGTGGTGGCTCCAATAAACGTGACGGTGCCGTCTTCCACGTGGGGCAGAATCACGTCCTGTTGCGACTTGTTGAAACGATGAATCTCGTCGACGAACAGGATGGTCTTTTCCTGGTGCATCCCGGAGCGGTCCCGGGCCTCCGACACGATACGCCGCAGGTCGGCCACACCGGAGGTCACGGCGCTTACGGACTGAAAAGAGGCCTGGGTAACTCCAGCTATGAGCCGGGCCAGGGTGGTCTTACCGCTGCCCGGTGGTCCCCACAGGATGAAGGAGGGCAATCGATCGGCCTGTATAGCTCGCCGCAGCACCCTATCTATCCCAACCACATGCTCTTGGCCGACAAACTCGTCGAAAGTGCGAGGGCGCATCCGGTCAGCCAGCGGGGCGTTCTTCGCCATCTGCTGTTGGCGTTGGTGTTCGAATAGCGATTCCGACGAGGCCATTTTAAACCTAGCTTTCAGCTATCAGCGCTCAGCTGTCAGCCTTTTGGAGATATTCCTAGACGACCTGCATCCAACTTTGCAATCTTGCCTGATAGCTGACGGCTGATTGCTAGCGCAACTGAGGCATCACTTCTTCGGCGAAGAGTTTCATCGACTTTGCCACTTCTTCGTGGGGTAGCAAGCCGCCGGTGTTGAACCAGCACATGATTTCCTGAGGTTGATACATCTGCTGCAATGAACGGAGTTTCTCCACGCATTGGTCCGGGTCGCCGATGGCGGCGAAGTCGTCGTATACCCTGTCGTAGGTCAAGTCCATCACGCCCCGTAAAGACCGGGTACGGTTGGCGCGTATCAGGCCCAGGTAACTGTCGATGCTGGCCTGGTGCATGCGTTTGGCATTGCTTCCGTCTTTGGTCACGTACACGGGAACGTTGACGTTAACCTTGACTGTGGTTTGATCGTGGCCATGCTCCGCCAGTGTTTTTCGGTACAACGCCAGCCCGTCCAGGGCTCCCTGCACCGAAACAACCAACGGCGCTACCAGGATGTTGAGCCCCAAAGAGCCGACAATCTCGAAGGTGTCAGGACTATTGGAGGCTATGTACACCGGAGGGTGGGGCTTTTGCAGCGGCTTGGGTGTGATTCTGAGGTCCTGAACCTGGAAATACTTGCCATCGTAGGAATGCTCTTCGCAGGTCCAGGCTTTCAGGACGAAATCAAGGCCTTCCAGAAACCTCTCGCGTCCCTCTTCTATGTCGACACCGTAGCCACCGTACTGGCGGGGGTTGGAGCCTCTGCCGATGCCGAAGATAGCTCGCCCGCCGGATATGACATCCAGCGTGGCCGCTTCTTCAGCCAACCGGACGGGATTGTGCAGGGGCACCAGATTGACCGCCGTGCCCACCTTGATTCGCTTGGTGGTTTGGGCGATGGCCGAAGCCACCAGCAACGGGGCCGACATGATGGAAAATTCCGGATTGAAGTGAAGCTCGGCCAGCCAAACCGAGTCGAAACCCAGTTCGTCGGCCAGTTGTGACTGGGCTATGGTATCGGAATATCGCTGCGCCGGTGACTGATCCGGCCCGCACGGCAATTGGTAAAAGACGCCAAATTCCACGGATATGCTCCTTTGAGTAGACGCCGCCGGTTATCGGTTCACCTGATCGCTGACGGCTAAAAGTTGATTGCTATAAAGGTATGTTGCCGTGCTTCTTAGCCGGCAGAGTATCCTGCTTGTTCTGTAGCATCTCCAGGGCTCTGATCAAGCGGGGGCGAGTCTCCGCAGGGTCGATAACGTCGTCCACGAATCCCCGGTTGGCGGCGACGAAGGGGTTGGTGAACTTCTCCTGGTAGTCGGCCACCAACTCCTTCCTGGTTTGATCAGGATCGCCGGATCCGGAAATCTCTCCCCGGTAGATTATGTTCACTGCCCCCTCTGCACCCATCACGGCAATCTCCGCCGACGGCCAGACCAAGTTCACGTCGGACCGCAGGTGCTTGCTGCTCATTACGATGTACGCTCCGCCATAGGCTTTGCGCATGATGACGCAGACCTTGGGGACAGTAGCTTCGGCATAAGCGTAAATCAGCTTGGCGCCGTGGCGAATGATGCCACCGTACTCCTGGTCGACCCCCGGCATAAATCCGGGAACGTCCACCAAAGTCACCAGAGGAATGTTGAAGCAGTCGCAGAACCGGACGAACCGGGCGGCTTTATTGGAAGCGTCGATGTCTAGGACTCCAGCTAGATGCTGAGGTTGATTGCCTACGATGCCCACCGTTCGGCTGTCCATACGTCCAAAACCCACCACGATATTGGGAGCGAAGCTTTGGTGGACTTCCATGAATTCTTCGTCGTCGACGACTCGGTAGATGATGTCCCGCACGTCGTAGGGCCGGTTGGCATCATCAGGAACCAGGCTGGCCAAATCAGGGTCGGCCTGTCCTGCCCCATCGCCGGTTACCACCAACGGACCGTCATCCAGGTTGTTGCCGGGGAGGAAGCCCAACAGCCGCCGGACCTCGGCGATGCACTCTTCCTCCGTCTCATAAACGAATTGAGCCACGCCGCTACGGGTGGCATGAGCGGCCGCCCCACCCAGCTCTTCGTGGGTAACTTCCTCACCGGTAACTGCCTTGATAACATCCGGCCCCGTGATGTACATCTGCCCGGTGCCGCTGACCATGAACACGAAATCGGTTATGGCCGGAGAGTAAACCGCGCCGCCCGCCGCCGGTCCCACGATTACCGATATCTGGGGTATCACTCCGGAGAACAGTGTATTACGCAGGAAGATGTCGCCGTAGGCAGCCAGACTGGTGACACCCTCTTGGATCCGGGCGCCACCGGAGTCATTCAGACCCACGAGGGGGCAGCCCGTCTTGGCCGCCAAGTCCATAACTTTGCAAATCTTCTGGCTCACCGCTTCGGACAGGGAGCCGCCAAACACCGTGAAGTCTTGGGCGAAGGCGAAGACCTGACGACCATCGACCCGGCCGTATCCAGTGACAACGGCGTCTCCCAAAAACTTGCGGTCTGCTAAGCCGAAATCAGTTGCCCGGTGGGTGACGAAAGTGTCCATCTCGACGAACGATCCTTCGTCCATCAGCAGCGCCATCCGCTCCCGAGCCGTCAGTTTGCCGCGACCATGCTGGGCGTCGATCCGATCTTGGCCGCCGCCCTTTTGGGCCTCCTGGCGCATCTGCTCCAAGGTGACCATTCTCGTTTGAATAGACCGGTTTTCTGAAGTCACTAACCCCTCGCTATTCCTGCCGCCGAGCAGGTTGGCCCCATCCTAGCAGACGGGTATAGGCGGTGCAAGGCGAGGGTCACTCGGTGATAGAATAGCCTGCAACCGGCTTCAGCCGCATCAACGAATCTAGGACTCCGGATGCCTCCTCTGAATGACCTAAATGTATCCAACGGCGAACCCCTGGTGTGGGGGCGGCGTACCTATGTCATGGGTATCATCAACCTGACTCCGGATTCCTTTTCCGGCGACGGTTTGGGTACTGACGCAAACGCCGCAGTGGAACAAGCGCTACGGTTCGAGGCAGAGGGGGCTGATTTTCTGGACGTGGGGGCCGAGTCCACCCGTCCCGGCCATGAATCCATCACCGCTGAAGAAGAGCTGGACCGGCTGATGCCCGCTTTGGAAGCCATCGTATCTAAGATCAACCTGCCGGTCAGCGTGGACACCAGCAAAGCGGTGGCCGCCCGCGCCGCTGTTCAAGCCGGCGCCGCAATCATCAACGACCAATGGGGGCTGCAAGCCGACCCTGAGATTGCAGCGGTGGCCGCCAGTACCGGCGCCGGTCTCATCCTGATGCACAACCAAAAGACCCGCGATTACGACGACGTTGTATCCGATGTCGCCTCAAGTCTTTCCGCCAGCGCCAAAACCGCCCTGGACGCCGGTGTGCCGAAAGGGAACATAGTTCTGGATCCCGGCATTGGGTTCGGCAAAACTCCGGACCACAATCTGGAAGTCCTGAACCGGCTCCGGGAATTCGGGTCCCTGGAATATCCCCTGCTTCTCGGTACATCGCGGAAGTCGACCATCGGTCTGGTGTTGGACCTTCCGGTTGACCAGAGAGTTGAGGGCACCGCCGCCACGGTTGCCCTGGCCATCGCCGGAGGCGCGGACATCGTCCGGGTTCACGACGTTCAACACATGGTCAAAGTCTGCCGAATGAGCGACGCTATAGTTCGAGGTTGGAGGCCATCTAGTTGGCGATCTTAACCGCTTATCTGGGTCTGGGCACCAATCTGGGGGAACGCCAGAAGAACCTGGAAAACGCCGCGCGTTTGTTGTTCCGCACATCCTTAGAAGAGGCCGTGCGCCTCCGGCCATTGCGATCTTCCTCTGTATACGAGACCGCGCCCTGGGGACATACCGCACAGCCCGACTTCCTTAACTGTGTGCTGGAAGTGGAGACCGATCTGCCGCCGGACCAACTCTTAGAGCACACTCAAGGAGTCGAGCGGGAGATGGGCCGGGAGTGGGGTATAAGATTCGGGCCGCGAATCATCGACGTAGACATACTGTTCCACGGCTCCCAGACCATTTTCGAGACAGACCTTCAGGTTCCCCACCTGCGGTTGCATCAGCGGGCTTTCGCGCTTGTGCCTCTGGCGGAACTGGCTCCTAATCTGACCCATCCAGTGCTTGGCGCCACCGTTGAGGAAATGGCTGGCAAGGCGGACGGAAAGGACGGCGTTAGGCTTTGGGGGCCGCCTCTTGGATTCCCTCCAGCGGACGGGTCCGAGCCCCAGGCGTGAACGATTGAAAACCGGTTGACAATCTCCCTCAGCTATCGCATATTGGTAGCGTCTATTTTTCCGACTAATCTCCCGAGTTTCCGCCGCTCTTCGCGGTCCGATTCTAAGGAGCATGCCACAGCGCATGATGATAAATCACCGAGGAGACAGGAATGCCGGATAAACAACTTACGTATAGTGAAGACGCGCGGACCAGCTTGATGCGGGGAGTCGACGAACTTTGCCGCGTCGTTGGTCTAACCTTAGGGCCCAGTGGCAGAAACGTTCTGTTCAGCCGCATGTTCGGCCTGCCGGTGGTTTGCAGCGACGGCGTTACCATCGCTAAAGAGATCGAACTTCCCGATGCTTACGAAAACATGGGCGCGCAGCTTGTCAAAGAGGCCGCCTCCAAGACCAACGACGTGGTCGGCGACGGCACAACCACATCGGTTGTTCTGACCCAAGCCATCGTGCGCCAAGGATTCCTCAACGTTGCCGCCGGCGCCAGTGGTATGGCTCTGAAAAGCGGTATCGAGAAGGCTGTCACAACCGTCATATCCGAATTGAAAACAATGGCGATTCCCGTGGAGAACCGGGACCAAGTAGCCCGGGTAGCAGCGCTTTCCGCTCACGAGGAAGCTATCGCCGAACTCCTGGCCGACGCCATGGACAAGGTTGGCCGGGAAGGCGTCATCACCATCGAAGAGTCCAAAGCCATGGATGACGAGTTGGAAATTGTAGAGGGAGTCCGGATAGACCGGGGATACCTCTCACCCCACTTCGTTACCGACACGGACCGCATGGAAGTGGCTCTGGACGAGCCCCTGTTCTTGATTACCGACCAAAAGCTCAGTTCCCCCAGCGATATCGTCTCCACCATGGAGTTGGTCATCGCGGAAGGCCGCCGGCCCTTGGTAATCATCGCTGAGGATGTTGACGGTGAAGCCCTGGCAACCCTGGTGGTCAACAAGATGCGGGGCACCCTCGCGTGCGTCGCCATCAAAGCCCCCGGCTTCGGTGAGCGCCGAAAGGCTCTGCTGGAAGACATGGCTATCTTGACCGGTAGTACTGTGATTAGCAGCGACGTGGGCCTGCGCTTAGACAGCGTGGAGTTGTCCCACCTGGGATCAGCCAGACGGTTGGTCGCTCAGAAAGACGATTCGACAATCATTGACGGTCGTGGTTCGGAGCAAGCGGTCAAGGATCGGGCCGAGCAACTCAAAGTCCAGATCGAAGAAACCACTTCAGACTACGATAGGGAAAAGCTTGAGGAGCGCCTCGCCTCACTGGTAGGCGGCGTGGCTGTGATTAAGATTGGCGGGGCCACCGAACCCGAGGTCAACGAGCGCAAGTCCCGAGCCGAAGACGCCCTAGCCGCGACCAAAGCAGCGGTTGAGGAAGGCATAGTACCCGGAGGCGGTGTCGCCATGATTCGGGCCGAAAGCGCCGTGCAAAAACTGGAGTCAACCCTGCAAGGCGAAGAAGCTTTGGGTGCCAGGTTGGTAAGGCAAGCACTGAGCGCTCCGCTGATACTGATATGCGAAAACGCCGGACACCGCGGTGAGGTTATTCTGAACGACGTTCGCAACGGTGAAGGCGACTGGGGTTTCGACGCTGAACAGGGCGAATTTGTCCACCTGATTGAAAGCGGCATCGTCGACCCGCTAAAGGTAACACGCTCCGCCTTGGAGAACGCGGGTAGCATCGCCGGTATGATGCTCACCACCCAAGCGGTAATCACCGAGATTCCCTTCGAAGTCCCATTGCCCCAAGACGTCCAAGACTTCATGCACGACTAGGTCCGGCAACGGGCAAACTTCCCTTGGAGACCCAGGGAAAAGAAACTAATGGCCCGGAAGGCCATCGCCAACCGGCGGTGACGTCCGGGCCACATTTATGGTAAGCGACATGCGTTCCAATGCTCTGGACCGAAATTCGATCGCGGAACTGATTCTCGGTTCGCCACCCTTGATCGAGTCCTACCTATCTCTAGACGAACAACTGCAGCCCAACGGGTTCGACCTGAGCTTGCAAGACGTCTCCCAGCTGACCTCCGGGGGCAACATGGGCTCCGAGCCGGACCAGCGGAAATTGTCTGACGCCGAGACCTTGGAGTTCGACCAAGACGGCTGGCTGCGTTTATCTCCAGGACCCTACCTCATCAGCTTCAACGAAGTCGTGAATCTTCCGCTGAACCTGATGGCCTTGGGCCGGCCCAGGTCCAGCCTATTGCGCAGCGGAGTGAGCATCCACACGGCCGTTTGGGATGCCGGGTATCGAGGACGTTCCCAGGCTTTGCTGGTTATTCACAACAATCATGGCTACGACTTGCGGAAGGATGCCCGGCTGATGCAGTTAGTATTCTTCCACCTGACCCAACCGGTGGACCAGGGTTACCAGGGCCGGTTCCTCGGCGAAAACTTGTAGGCAAGTTGCCCCGCCTGCTTTCCAGCCCGGCGGATAGACAGAGGTAGAATGTTGAGATGGGTAGACCGAACAAACACGGAATCACTGCCGCCCACTTTCTGGGTGTCCTCGTTCTCGGAGTCGCGGTGTTGACCGTCAGTGCCTACGGAGAAGCGGCCAACCTAGTCCACGCCAAGGAACAACCGTCGTCCCATTCACACCTCCAACCATCGAACCAAACCACCAAGTCTTTTATCGTTGATTCCGATGGCGACGAGGACGATGTAAGGCTGGGCGACGGCCAATGCGGCACGAAACTGGTTGAGGACCGCACCGAAGTGTGCACTCTGAGGGCCGCCATACAAGAAGCGCACGTCTCGACTGGAGTGGTGAAAATCACCTCCGAATCCCGGACTATTCAATTGGTCAAACCTCTACCCACCATCCAGAACCCACTGGAATTTAATCTCAACGGGACGACCATCGACGGTAGCCGATCCAACACACCGGCTTCGGGTCTTCACATCAATTCGGAAGCGACCACCGTGCGAGGTGTGGTGATTCACAGTTTCACCGGCGACAGAATCCTGTACGAGGGACCTAGTGAGTCACCTCTGACTCTGGTGGACGTAGAATCCAGCGGCAATTGCGGTTGGGGTTT
>CAXEOX010000030.1:0-31233 GCA_963997925.1 uncultured bacterium | reverse complement strand
TCCGGGGCGCCGCCCATTCGGGAGAGATGAAATAGCCGGGATGGGCGAACCGGGGAAACTTGATGTTGTGCCGGGCCGCTTCCCCCTTATGCAAATGGAACTTAACCACCGCCGTGGCGCCCATCTCGATTGCCGTGATACAGCACTCCCCATCGCCCTGGGCAAAGTGTCCGTCCCCTGCCGAGTACAAGGCCCCGTCCACATTTACCGGTATCAACAGGCGTGAACCCTTGGTTAATTGCTTGGCATCTACATTTCCGCAGTTTTCCCGAGGGGGTATGGTACGCAGGCCGGTATTTGCGATGTCGCCACCGGACGGCACTGCATCTTCTGCGTCCGGGGGCTGGGCGATTCCGCCGCGCCGCACCAGGTCCGCCTCTCGGCGGGTCCACTCATCCAATTGGGTGTGGGAGGGTGCGATACCGGCGGTACCCATGAAAGAACCGTTCGGTATGCGGACTCGGGGCAGTTGGGGCGAAGTTGCCCAACCGTCGCTCATTTCCCAATGGGCAACGTAAGGCTCGGTGAACAGGTCCCGCAGGAACCCGGCGCCGGGCCTGCTGCGGGTCCAGCCATTGGCCTGGGGAATGACGTCAACATACTCGACTTCCAGCAGATCTCCCGGCGATGCTCCGGTTATGTAAACCGGACCGGTCAGCGGGTGGGCAACCTTCGGATCGAAGCCAACCATGTCATCCACCGACATACCGGGCTTAACTTGCTGGTCGGAGGCGTCCCGGGTTTCCAGCAGGACTTCCTCTCCCGGATCCGCCTCCAGCACCGGCGTTATATCCGGATGCCACCGGTTGTGTCCCTTGCCGGGTTCTTCCTTCAGCCGTTTGTTACGGTCTATCTCGATGCTTTTCATGGATGTTAAATGCTCCTCACAATGACCAATCGTCAGATACTTCTGGTGTGGGCATGGGTTTGATTATCACTTCTACCACCGCCGCCTGCCCGTTTTCCGTGGCTTGGATGGCCCGCCGGAAAGCGGGGATTATCTCCGCCGGATCCTCAACCCGCTCAGCATGAGCGCCGAGCCCTTGAGCAACCATCGTGAAATTCCCGCCCAGTTCGGACACAGCGGGAGGCGGACCACCGGGCCGGTCCATACCCATCAAGCCACCACCGGTTCCGCCGTTGTTTACGATTACGGTTAAAGTTGGGAGGCCCATCCGCACGGCGGTCTCGACTTCCATACCGGTCATTCCAAAGGAAGCGTCTCCCAGCAGGTGGACCACAAGATGGTCGGGCCTCCCCAGTTTGGCTCCCACTGCGGCTCCCATCGACCAACCCATGGCGGCCATCCCGCCCATTCCCACGTAGTTGCGAGGCTGGGTGGTTACCCAGAAGGGAGAGACGTAGCCCCGGCTGCCGCCGGCGTCATGGATGGCTATGGTCCGGTCATTGTCGACAACCTGCATCAGGTCATGGACTACCCGGTATCCGTTGGTTGGGGCGGACGGGTCGGTGAAGACCGATTGCCACTCGCCCAGCCATTTGTCTCTAGCTTGCTGAATCTCGGCGACGATCTCCTCTTTCGCCCCACCCCGGCCCGGTCCAACCCGGTCCTTCACGGCGTTGATGATGTCACGAAGGGCCAGCTTGGCGTCGGCCATGATTGGGACGTCGGCCATGTAAGTCTTATTCAGGTCGGCGGCATCGGCGTTTACATGAATCAGCTTGACGCCGGGAGGGAAGGGCCTGCCGTCGGTGCCGTTGGGCTGTCGGTAAGAGTTACCCACCGCCAGAACCACGTCAACCTTGCGATTGATCTGGACAGCCGGGCCCGTGGCATAGCGGCTGCGGGGATAGATTCCCAACCCCAGAGACAAAGGGTGGTCCTCGGGAAATATTCCCTTAGCCACCAGTGAACTGGCCACCGGCATGGACAGCAGCTCGGCCAGCTCCATCACTTCGTCGGCGGCGTCCGCTGACAAACATCCTCCACCAACGTTCAAAACAGGATATTTCGCGTTAACCAACAGGTCGGCCGCCTTCTCAACATCAGCCTGGGACGCCGCCGGTTTGCTGCCCGGACCGACCGGCTGATAATTGAAAGCGTCGTCGGAGATTTCTCCGGCCATAACGTCTTGAGGCATCTCGATCACCACCGGCCCCGGAGAACCGGAGCGCAGGTTGGTGAAAGCCCGCCGCATTATGTCCGGTATCTCGTCCACCCGGTTAATCGTTGCCTTCCACTTAACCAGGTTGTCGAAGATGCTGGATGGGACTTCCTGTTGGTACTCCTTGCCCAGGTTGCTCAGGGCGATCTGCCCCATCAGCAGAAGCACCGGAATGTTGTCGGCGAATGCGCCGGCGATTCCCGTCAGGGTGTTGGTCGCGCCGGGGCCGCTGCCCGTCATGGCAACGCCCACTTGGCCGGTGGCCCGGGCATAGCCGTCAGCCACTTCCACGCCCAATCGTTCATGGCGGGTAGCAAAAACCTTTATCGTCTCTGAAGTCCGGAGGGCCGGCCACAAAACGTTCAGCCCGCCCCCGGCGAATCCGGATATGTAGCGCACTCCTTCCAGTTCCAAGCAGCGGACCAGTGCATCTCCGCCTTTCATGTCATGGCCTCCTCGGTATGAGTTATCAGCCGTCAGCGGTCAGCTATCAGGACGACCGGGTCGAGAACCTGGGCTGATTGCTGGAATATACGCTCACGCCTGAAGCGGGTCAAGAAAGATCGTGTCACCGCTTGCCTAACGATTCTCCTTGACCGGATGCGAGGCACGTCGTATTATCCCCTCATCGTCAGAAAGCTGCGGTTCCAGGCTAAAAGCTGATAGCTGACCGCTGACGCCTGAAAGCTTCAAGGAGACATCATGCCCACAGCCGACGAGTTGATTGTACAAACACTGGAAGAAGCTGGTATCGAATACGTTATCGGGATTCCCGGTGGGGGAACCGGACAGATATTCAACCTGCTCTATGGTAAAGAAGACCGGATAAAAACCATCCTGGTCCGGCATGAGCAGATAGCCGCCATCATGGCCGACGCCTACGGGCGGGCCACTGGCCGCCCAGCGGCGATTATGGGTCAGGGTTTGTTCATGGCATCCAACGCCACCTTCGGCATCATGGAGGCCATGCTGAGCAGTTCGCCCATGCTGGTGATAACCGACACCTCCGACGGCGGGGTTGCTTTCCACGCAGCCAACCAGTCCGGAGCCGGAGAATACGGCAGCATGGACATCACCACAATACTGAAGACGATGACCAAGTACACGTCACTGGCAACCACTCCTAAAGAAGCGGTCATGGCGACTCAGTTGGCCATCAAACATGCCACCAGCGGCAGGCCGGGTCCGGCCAGCGTGGTTATGCGGTCGGCGGCAATCTCGGGGGAAGTGGATGTTGAGTCACCCCCGTTCATCCACAATGCCGCTGGATACTTGAACACCGCAAAACCCCAGAGCGCACCCCAGGACATCCAAAAAGCGATTGAGATTCTGTCCCAGTCAAAGCGCCCCGTGCTGGTGGCGGGCAACGGCGTTCACCTCTCCAAGTCGCACCAACAATTACAAGAGCTGGCGGAGCTTTGGAACATGCCGGTGGCAACCTCTTACAAAGGGAAGAGCGCCATCGCCGAGACCCATCCCCTGTCGGTGGGCATGGTCGGAGTGTACGGCCAGGAAGCCGCCAACCGGTCGGTGGGCGAAGCCGACACGGTGGTGGTGGTCGGCGCCAAACTGACTCCCCAGGACACGGTCCGAGAGCGGCCCAGTATCTTCAACCCGCTCAACCAGAAAATAATTCAGATCGACATCGACGACCGCAACGCCGGTTGGACCTTCCCGGTGGATTTGGGACTCATCGGCGACGCCGGCAGTATCCTTTCCCAATTGGTTGAGGCGTCCCAACCGGTAGCCGCCAACTCCGCATCTGATCGAAAGGAGTGGGCCGACGCCTTGCCCCAAAGAAAGCAGGATGGGTCTTTCTATGAGGACCCAGCGATGCACCAAGACAGTTCCCCGGTCACGCCCCAACGATTGGTAGCTCTGCTGCACGAAAACATGAGCGCCGATGCGATATTCGCCTTGGACGCCGGGAACAACCGCACCTGGATGGCTCACTTCTACCAAGCCCGCCAGGCCAATACATTCTTCAGTCCGGGCGGGACTGCCGGGATGGGATGGGGACTGCCAGCGGCGGTAGGACTCAAACTAGTCTACAAAGACCGGCCGGTGGTATGTGTCACCGGAGACGGCGGCTACATGATGACGGTGAACGCCCTGTCCACCGCCGTCCAATACGACCTGCCAATCATCTGTGTGGTATTCAATGACGGAGCGCTGGGAATGGTCCGGCAGCACCAGCCTGAGGGTCGCCGTATCGCTTCGGAATTCGTAACCACGGACAACGGTGCAGTGGCAAGGGGATTCGGAGCCTTCGGCATCCAAGTAGGAGACTCGCGAGACCTGCCCGACGCCATTCGCCAAGCCCAAGCATCCGGCCTACCCGCCGTTATCGACGTGCTGATCGACCGTGGCCCCAGCCCAGACGACTGGCGAGCCGACGCCCGCCGAGCCGGTGAGACTTAGGCGACTAGGGGCCCGAAGAGAAAATCGATAGATAGATGAACCGCTCGCCGAACGGAACTTAAAAGCCGCCGGCGGGCTATCTGCGTGCCGCCCCTAGCCCCGCTGCTGCAGCACGTTGCCAGACAGCTCGGTAATCTTGTCAACCTTGACGAGGACCGCCACTCCTAGTAGCTCCGGATCCCGGTCCAATTCCGCCTGGACGCAGCGGTCCATCACTTCCTGACGAACGGGACCATCCTCGTATACAGTGGCTTTTCCGTGGAAACGCCAGCGCAATCGATTTGCCTGGTGATTATAGTAAATAACCACGTTAGGATTCTCCCCCACATTCTGCAGAGCCGAACGCTTAGCTCGCTCCCAGTAAGCCAGGGTTTCATTGTCGTACACCATAACGCTGCCCTTAGGGCTGATCTGGGGTTCTCCGCTACTCGATACGCTACCCAGAAGACACGAGTAGCCGTCGGCCAGTGCAACATCTACATTTTCTTTCATTTCATCGGTGATTGATATCATTTGTGTTACTCCATTATGAAACCTACTGGTATTCTTTATTTGGCTGAATAATGTCCGGCGCCGACAAAGAACTTGCGCTCAAAAAGGATACCGATACCCAATGATGCTAACTGTGCGTGAGGACTAACCGGAAACGTTGGACGGACAGATTGGTGAATGTTAATATAGGGCGGTCAGTCAAGACCTTCGACAGCTACGGACGCCTGGGGTCCTCTCGAATTTTCTGCCGTCTACCCCGCCGCCACCAGGCACGGGGCGATTTTAACCCAGGTGCTCCTGGTTGACAAGAATATCCGGTCCGAACAGAGGCCGGTCTCGACCCCCTCAGGAGTAGCCGGTGACCCAATCACAAGACAGACTTCTAGAGATAATTGACCTGGCGGAAACCGGCCAGGTGCAGTTGGCAATCAGCAACGGGCAAGGTAGACAAACAGCCCCTCCAGCCACCTTTGACAATCCCTTGGAAGACTCGGACCGTCAGGAGATTGGCTGGTACTTCACCGAATACCTGCAGAATCCCTTTGGAAACGCGAAGGACCGGGCAGGTTCGGTAGAAGCGAGATTCAATGCCTTGGGCCGAGCACTTTTCGAAGCCGTATTCCAGTCCAATGAGGAATCTCAGGCCTGTTACGCGTCCGCGCTCGAAGACGGCCTATCCAACTACCGATTAGCGATAGTGTCCCAACGCCCCGAGTTCTTGAGCCTGCCTTGGGAACTGCTCAGTTCCACGCAGGAAGGGTTCCTTTCGTCCCAGTTGACCTCGGTATTGCGGCGAACATCCTCCGGAGCCATGGATCCCTTTGACAATGATCTAAGCCAGGAGCAATTCAACGTGCTCCAGGTATCTCCGGCTCTTCCCAGCCGTAACGTCGATGGACAGTCTCCGGGCGACTCCGGAAGCATCGCCTCCGAAACCCTGCAGATCTTGGATTCTATGGATGTTGTGGTCCAGCTAGATTGTTTGCAACCGCCGACTCTTGAAGCATTGACGGAACAACTGGCCGAGCGTCCGGGGCATTACCATCTAGTGCACATCGATGCCCAGTCCAACACCAGCGGCGGTGAAATCCTCATTGAGTCCGCTGATGGGGACGCAGCCAATGTTCCCTCGTCCTTAGTGGCGCAACTGCTGTTGAATGCCGGAGTGCCGACAGTTCTAATCAACGGTGGGGACACCAGCTCTTCCGGCGGAGGGCAAGAATCGGCAGCCCAGTTGTCGGAAGCAGGTGTTCCGTTGGTGGTTTCGGTGGCGGCGCCGTTGACTCCCGCAGCCAGATCGATATTCGTCGATAATCTACTCCGGCAAATCGTAGCTGGAGTAGATGTCCCAACAGCAACCTCGGTGGCCCGGCGAGCCATGATGGACGACCCATTAAGGCCTTCCGCCGCCGGTAAAGCCCCGTTCTGGGATTGGATAACCCCCCAGGTATATCAATCCCGGGTATATAACCCGGCCGCCATTCAAGTCGAGCAACCGGCTCCCCTGACGCCCCAATCTCAACCGGAGGCGGACACCGGTCCCGACCAGCACCTCCCTCAAGGAGGCCCATACGGTCTGATTGGACGCCGCACCGAGCTTCGCCAACTGGAGCGTACCTTCCAGAGCCAACCTGTGGTCTTGATGAGCGGAAACACCGGCTCGGGCAAGACTGAATTGGCACTGGGTTTGGCCCGATGGATCCAGAAGACCGGAGCACGCTCAGGCGGCGTCTTCTACACGACTTTCCAAGTTGGAGCGGGACTGGAACGGGTAGTCCACGAGATTGGCACCGCCGTCGCCGGACTACCCTTCGCCGATCTGTCCGCCCCCAATCAACGTCAGTGGGTGGTCGATTACCTTCAAGGGCAACCATCGCTGATTATATGGGACGCGTTGCAGCACGCTGGCGGAAACACGGTCGAAGACAACACTGGCATATTGGACCGGGCCGAACTGGAGGAACTGGACGCCTTTTTGGCCGACGCGATAGTAGGGGGCCGATCCTGGGCCCTTCTGGTCAGCCGCCGCCCGGAAGAACCATGGCTAGCAACTACCCACCAATCCTACCAACTCCCCCCGATGGGCCAGGGTGACCGGATGGAATTGGCCTGCAAGATTCAAGAGAACACCGGGCCGTCGGAACTCACTCCGGGCGAACAAGCCGACAACCAACTTGGCCTTCCCTATCTAGAGTTCCTTGACCTAATTCAGGGGCATCCGCTGGCGATGCAGGTAGCCCTGCCACTACTGAAAGATGTGCCTGCATCGGTCTTATTGTCGGAGGTCCGAACCCGGGTCGAAGAGCTAGGAACTTCCTCTATGGAACCCGGCCGCGACCCTTTCTTGACCGCCGTGATGGACCATTCATTCTCGCGGATGCCGCGCCGCAGCCGGACCCATCTGCCCTTCCTGTCCATGTTCCAGCAACGGGTGATGTTGGATATTCTGACCCACATCACCCAGGAGAGGCCCTACCGCACGGTCATGGGTGAGGAACTGGGATGGGGCGCGTGCCGGACCCTGCTGCGGTCCGCCAGGGACGCCGGATTCATCGAGACGGTTACGCCCAGCGTGTACCAGATCCACCCCACGCTGCCCTGGTTTTACGGACGGCAAATCAATCAACAACTCTCCCCTGCCGCTGTCCGCCAGTTGGAGCAGGAGTTCGTTCGGGTCTACGCCGACACCGCCGACTACTTTATGGAAACCCTGTACGAGAACCAAGACTCCGGAACCACCGCAGTCCTATTAGAGGAAGGCAACCTGACCCAGGCCCTGGGCTTGGCACTGGAAGACCAGCAGTGGGATACGGCCCAGATATTGGTCCAACCCTTGGCCCAGGTCTACCGGATGCAAAAGCGGTTCCCCGAGTTGCGCCGCCTGCGCCGTCAGTTACTTCAAGACATCGTGCCCGACGGCGGTGGAGCCGCCGAAGCCGAACCCAAGGGCGCGATCGAGCTGTGGCTATATCTTATGGGCACGGAAGCCAGCGAAGCCACCGAGCAGTTGAATCTGGAATACGCCCAGGACCTCAACCAACAGTTGATGGCCTACCTGGAGTCTCAACCCGAGAAAGAATCGGACCCTCGGACAGCCGCCGTTTATCACCAGATGGGCGTTCTGGAACAGCATCGTTTACGATTGGATGCAGCGGAAGAGTGGTTCCAGAAGTCCCTTGCCATCATCGAGAACGGGGAAGACGAAGCGTCCACAGCCGACGATTACTACTGCATCGGACAGGTTAAGCAGAACCAACGTTTTTACACCGAAGCGAAGGAATGGTTCAGCAAAGCCCTGGACATCCACCAACGGATCCAAGACCCAGAGGAGCTGGTCAAAGACTTCCGGGCCTTGGGCTTAGCCTCCCAATACAAGTTCGAATACGACGAAGCGGAAAGCTGGTACCACCGGGCTCAAGCCATCTTGGAAGACAACCGGGATGAGGAGATGGCCACCCTGGTTTACCACGAATTAGGCACCGTTTTCCACGCCCGGTACCTGTTCCAAGACGCGGAAAGCTGGTACCAACAAGCGCTGGGCCTGGCCCACCGGTTGGGCATGGATTCTCAGATGGCCGTGGAGTTCCATTTCCTGGGTCTGTTAGCAATGGCCAGGGGACTGGGATACGAGGTGGCCAAAGAATGGTTCGAGTTGGCATTGGAAAAGCGTGAGCAACTGGGCGACCACCGGGCCGCCGGTGACGAATGCCGCCAGTTGGGCGTCCTGCTTCATGAAGAAAATCTTCTGGATGAGGCCGAGGGATGGTACCAGCGCGCCAGGGAGATCTTCGAAGAGATTCGCGACGTTGACCGCACCGCCCGGACTTATGGCCAGCTGGGAAAAGTAGCCGAAGACCGAGGCGACCTGTCCGCCGCCCTTGAGTGGGCCACTAGGACCCACGGTCTCGCCACCGAGCACCAGTTGCCCGTCCTAACCCCAGCCAAAGCCCACCTGGCCTCGCTGCGGGACAAATACGGTGAGGACAACTTCCGGACTTGGTGGCGGGGCTTCACCGGGGGCGAACCGCCCGAGGACCTAGACCAGGCTGCAGCTGAAGATTAGCCATCGGCACTGCAATCAGATACCAACCCAAACCTGTCCGACGATCGCTGTAAATCAAGGAGTTTCTATTGATGGACGTTGGAACGTCGATACCTCTACCGGCCTATACCCTGGACCCCGCATTCGTCGCTAAAAAAGCCGAGGAGCTAGGCTTTGAGTCGATCTGGTACGCGGAACATCCCGCCGTACCGGTCCACAGCGCCAGCCCCTTCCCCGCCACCGGCGGCCCGATCCCCGAAAACTACTCCCACTTCAGCGATCCTTACATCTCATTGGCCCGGGCTTCCGCTGTGACCAGCACCATCAAGTTGTGCACCGGCATCACGTTGGTGCCCGAACGTAACCCCCTGCTCCTAGCCAAGGAGATTGCCGTCTTGGACCGGGTCAGTGGCGGCAGGTTCGTCTTCGGCATCGGCACCGGTTGGCTCAGAGAAGAAACCGAGTTGATGGGTGGTGACTTCGACCACCGCTGGTCACAGACCCGAGAGTCCATCGAGGTCATGAAGGAACTCTGGACCAAAGAAGAAGCCGAGTATCACGGTAGATTCTTCGACTTCCCACTGGTCAGATCCTATCCTAAGCCCACCCAGAAACCCTACCCGCCCATCCTTCTGGGCGGCATGGCCAAGAACGTGCTGCGCCGAGTGGTCGCCCACGCCGACGGCTGGCTGCCCAACAGGGTAACTCCCGCCCAAGTCGAGGAGAGCCGGGCCAAACTAGACGCCATGGCCGAAGAGGCCGGACGGGATCCTAAGTCGCTGACCATCACGGTCTACGGCCAAGATCCGGACCGGACGGTAGTCCATTCCCTCATAAACGCCGGAGCCAACCGGGTAGTCATCCGGCCAGAACACTGCGACACTGAAAAAGAAATGGGCGACCAGCTAGAACGCATCGCCGCAGAAGTCCTTCGATAAACGCAACCTAGCCCCCGTTTGGTAAAGGGGGGTTGGCGGGATTTCCCCACACCTTAAGGAGAGACACCTATGGACCGAACCACCGAGCTACTCAGCGCCTTCGCCTGCGATCTTGCCTACGAAGACCTGAGTCCAAAAGTCGTGCACCAAATCAAGCGCACGGTGCTCGACACTTTGGGTTGCGCAGCGGGCGGCTTCCACTCCGAGCCATCATTGATAGCCCGGACTCTAGCCGGATCCATCACCAGTTCGACACCTTCCCGGATACTCGGCACGCAGGCATACAGCTCTCCTGACATGGCTGGTTTCGCCAGCGGGGTAATGATCCGTTATCTTGATTGCAACGACTCTTATTTCTCGCCCGGGGGCGGTCATCCCAGCGACATGATTGCGGCGGCACTGGCTATGGGCAGACCCACCAACAGCGATGGCAAGAGCGTCATCACCGCCATCGCCTTGGCTTACGAAGTATTCTGTCGGTTGAGCGATGAGGTGGTCGTCGGCGATTTCGGTTGGGATCAGGGGACCTTCTCAATAGTCGGCGCGACCTGCGCCGCCGGAAAACTCCTGGGATTGAACCGGGAGCAGATGGGACACGCCATCTCTCTGGCGATCGCCCCCAGTCTGCCCCTGGGAGTCACCCGTACCGGCGAGCTTTCCATGTGGAAGGGTTGCGCCACCGCCACCGCCACCAGAGCCGGAATATTTGCGGCCCAACTGGCGCAGCAGGGAATGACCGGTCCCAAAGAACCCTTCGAAGGCCGACGGGGGTTGTGGGAGCAGGTTCTGGGAGATTCGGTGCAGATTCCATCCTTCGAGAAAAGCCGGGAAAGCGAAGATTTCCGCATCCTGGAAACCACCTTCAAAGCCTACCCTGCTCAGATTCACACCCAATGCCCCACCGGTTTAGCCTTGGAGTTATACCCTCAGATCGCCGGAGCGCAAATCAGATCGGTTCGTATCCAATCCTACCTCAGCGCCGTCAGTTCGCCCGCGACAGAGCCGGAGAAGTGGGACCCAAAGACCAGAGAGACCGCCGATCATAGCATTCCGTATCTCGTCGCCGCCGCCTTACAAGACGGCCGGGTGAACGCCAACACTTTCAACGATGAACACATCCATGACCCGGCGCTGCGAACGCTCATAGCGAAGTTCACCATGGAAGAAGTCCCCGATTTCACCCAAAGATATCCGGAAGAATACAACTGCCGCATCGAGATTACCGACGAGTCAGGGAAGGTCTACGAAGCCCACGCCCCCTATCACAAAGGCCACCGCAGTAATCCGATGAATGACGGCGAATTAGAGGCTAAATTCCGTGGCTTAGCGTCTGATGCGATCAATGCAAATCAGTGTGACCAGGTGCTAGCGCAGGTATGGGCCTTGGACGAGGCACCCCACTTGGACTCACTATTTGACAGTATGGTGATCTAACCCGGTCTGCCTGCCTTAGGCGTGCCAGGTCATTACTTACGTTTCCGGCTTGATTTCCGCGGATTACGTTATAATCCCGCATACTCAATCTGCATCTAATCTTGGCAACCACAAGTCCTCCCCACCCAGATAGCGGTACCAAGCTATTCATACATTCAGAGGAGCGCCGGTTTGCCGACCTCAACCTGGCCGGGTATCGAGGTGCCTGGAAGGGTGCCTTTAGATTTATCAACGTCGGGAATCGAATGCGGGATCGAGACCCGCAACCAGGCGGTCTGCGGATCGCTATACATTACAGGAATCCATATTGCTCTAAGATGCGTATTCATTAATAAGGGGGCGCGCCCCCTGTCCTCCAAAGGCCTAGCGAAGTGATCGACTATCAGGATCTCGACGATCACCAGCTTATGCATCGGGTGACCCTGGAAGACAAGGGCGCGCTGGAAGCTATCTACACCAGGTATGGATCTTCGGTCTATTCCCTGGCTATGTACATGCTCAAGCAGGAGGCCTTGGCCGAAGAGGCCACGCAGGATATATTTCTGAACATTTGGCTGAAGGCCTCCAGCTACAGAACCGACCGGGGCGAACCAAGGGCTTGGATCATGAGCGTGGCTCACCACAAGATCGTGGACGTGATCCGGTCAAGGCGGCGGACCTTGGCGGCGACAGATCCGGACGGCTATGAAACGCTGGAGTTGTTGCCATCGGCCCAAATCTCCACCGAAGAGGAAGTAGAAAGGAAAATCGAGCGGGAACGCATCTTGAAAGCAGTAGCCACTTTACCCCCTCCACAACGGCAAGTGATTATGATGGCCTACTTCGAGGGGTATACCCAATCAGAGATGTCAGAGCTACTTAAACAGCCGCTGGGAACGGTAAAGACCAGAGTTCGGCTGGCGATGCAAAAGCTAAGGTTGGTAATAGAAGGCGATGTTCACGACTGATCCACACAACGAACAACATCCAGAAGACCAGCTAGGCGCCTACGCCCTGGACATTCTTGACCAGGCGGAAGCGGTTCAGGTGGAGTCCCACCTGCTTGCCTGTTACCGGTGCCGCGATACCGTCGCGCGCATGCAGACCTCGGCTGCCATACTAGGTGAATCAGTCGACCATCTGGAACCACCGGCTGCATTACAGTCCCGGATAACGAACTCGCTGCCCAGCATCGGCGTGGAAGCCACAGTTCCTGTAAATACGTCCATCTACAACCGCTTCCCCGGCCGGCTAACAAGGGTCTTGATGCCCCTGGCCGCCGTTCTGGTCTTGGCATTGCTGTCCTACAGCGTTTATATCAACTACGTTCTTTCCTCCCGGGTGGAAAGCCTACAACGGGAAAGCGCCGTGCTAACTCGCTGGGGGAAATTGGCGGCACAAGAGTCTCAAGTGATAGACCGCCTAGACGAACTCCGTCGAGCCAGCGACTTTCTCGCTGAAACCGAAAGCACCGACGTTATACTAGAATCGCCCACTAGCGACGGTAATTCCGGCGGCATTCTCCTTGTCGCCGATGATGGCCGCCGCGCCATGCTTATGGTCACAGGGATGAGAGAATTGGAGCCGCCTTCCAGCTACGAGATCTGGCTAGTTAGACAAGGCCAAAGCCTGTGGGCCGGCCAACTTAAGGTAGATTCCAAGGGCTGGGGCGCGGTAACCCTGCATCCGCCCGAGCCGCTCTTCGAGTTCGACATGGTCCGGTTGACCCCTGCTCCGGCTGCAGACCCTGCGCCCGGCCGCGGGGACATGATTTTAGAGGGCCAGATCGTCGACCACAGAATCGCCCGGTAGGAATAGTCGAACCGGCATAAAAGTCCTTGGCCTACCCTGGTATAATTGGGCCGACTCCAAGATTATGGGATGTGGGTGAACGTGATGGGAGCGAGTCTCTTCCTCTTGGTCTGCGACATCTGCGGCGGAAACATGATGGAGCGGAACTGCAAAATCATCTGCCTCAACTGCGGCTACACTCGGGACTGCTCAGACCCGTAGCGAAGCGGTCCCGATGCCAATGCTCACCCGAGGGCTAATCTCTTAGCTGTAGTCCCTGGAACAACCCCGGATGAGCCTCTACCGCCAGTTTCATCGCTGCCACCATCGGCTCTCGTATCGCGAAATGAGCCAATTCCGACGTTCTAAGCTTGAAGAGGTGGTAGCACTCCTTCAGATTCAGCTTGGATAACACCCTGCGATAGTGGGCGTGGGTCACCAGGTACTGGGCCACCACCGGAGAGAACTCATAGACCTTGCTGTAAGCATCCTCCGCTTGTTCGATAGCGGCAACAAACTGGCCCTTCAGACCGGCTTGGACCATCAGCACAGGAATTCCATATCCGTTCGCAGTGGTCAGCGACTGGGGGATATATGACTGCATGCGGTGGCGTTTGAACTCCCGGTAGGCCCCGTAGTCCATCATGTATTCGAAAGTGTAATCCACCAACTCGAACTCGCGCACCGGAGCATCGTGGGATCCCATACCGGCAACGCATTTCTGGATCACCTGCTGCCGGTCCTCAGCAGACATGTCCAACACCCGCCGCCAAATCTCATCGTAAGACAAGCTTGATTGGCGGTATAGCAAAGCCGCAGCCAACTTTTCCTCCGCCTGGTCAGTACAGGCCAACAACCGGACCGGCTGAGGCATCCCGGCGCCCCTGCCGACTTCCCGTCCTTCACCGGAGGTTGGCTCACCCGCGAACCGGCCCGCTAGCAACCTCTGGACGTCCGGCATCTCCCCCATGTAGGTGTTTGGCTCGGCGTATTTAATCAATGTCGGAGCAATCTTCTGGCCTTGCTCACGGAGATCGCCCCCCAAGTCCCGCTCCTCACCAAGCTCCGAGGACATCAGCTTAGAGATGGCATGTTCCAGCACCCGGGCGTTAGCGGTAACCCCCACATTAGTCAGGGTTGCCGCCGGAAGAACCGCTCGGCAGCTATCCGTAGCATCCCGCTGCAGGCGGAGGTTGTAAGCGGCGTCCCGTTCCCGTTCTCTTTGCGGGTAGACTCCCCTCAGATAATCCACACAGCCTTCCACCAACCGGTGATAGACCTGGAAAAGCTCCCGGCAAGCATCGCCGAAGGCTTGGACCAATTTCGGCTCGTTCGACAATTCAGAAGGCAGGAAAAAGTAGTCGGAGGGAAACAGCTGATACCTGGACGACTTCTCGGTGTACGAAGCCAGCCGGTTATCTTCCAACGTGTCGCAAGCCAGACGGGAGATGTCCTCCACCGCCAGATGCAGCACGGCGTGCTCCGCCACCGAAGCGTGTCCGTATCCCACGACCCATCGTTCATGGAAGTCGGCCGCCTTCTCCTGGCTCACCTGCTGAGCAATCTCGTCGAAAGGCTCCGGGCGACGGGAAGTCATGGCAAACGCCACCGCGATCTGCTCCTCGGTCAACTCATGAGCGTCCAGAGGATAAACCCGGCGGCGGTGTCCAGTTTCTAAGGGTTCAGTCATATTCTTGTTGAAATGTGGCCAAGGGAAATTGGCAAATACATTGACCGAAGTCCGGCTTTTGAGAGTTGTCTAAGCATCGAGCCTGTAGACAGCTTATGTCAAGGTAGCCCTAGGCGAGTTCAGACCCGTGGGTCAGGACACGTTACCGAAACGCCCCAAACCCATCCGGTGTCTGAACCTCGATAAGCTGGGTCTTGTCTGATGCCACGGCGTTTTCCAGTGCTTTGGAAAGTTGGTCCAGCGTGGTGACTTTGGTCCCTTCGAAACCGTAGCTTTCGAACAGTTTGACGAAGTCGGGGTTGACTAGGTCGGTCCCCATAAAACGTCCTTTGTGGCTATTTTGCTGCATTCCTTTGAGCACGCCCCAAGCATTGTCGTTAAACATCAATACGATGGGGTGGATGCCGTACTGGGCGGCGGTGGCCAGCTCTTGGAAGTTGTACTGGAAGCCGCCGTCGCCGGTAACGCAGACCACCGGCGATTTGGGCTTGCCAGCCTTGGCCCCCAAAGCAGCGGGGAAAGCGAAACCTATCCCGACCCAACCGTGAGGATACATGAAGGTCCTGGGCTGGTTGATCGGAAGGCACCGGATGGCCCGGCTCGTCGCCACCGTGGCATCAAGGGAGAATATAGTGTCCATGGGCGTGACCGCGCGTATCGCTTCAAAGGTGCGCAGCTCGTTGCCCCACGTGTCCTTAAGAGTCTGGTAGATCTGTTCTTTGACCGATGTAATCTCGTTTTTAAATTTGTCGCCCTTGTAGACATCCACACCGGCCATGCCGTCAAGCAGTTGCCGGGCAACGGCCCGAGAGTCGGCCACGATGGGGATTCCCGTCGCGTAATTCTTGCCGATGGCGTCTCCGTCCAATAGGACGTGGATCACGGTGTCGGGCAGCTTGAGTCCCACGCCAGTGGTGGACCGCAGGGGAAGGATCGAGCCGAGAACCAGAATAACGTCGCAGGTGCTCAGCCACTCGTGCAGCGGGTTTTCGCCCCAGATTCGCTTGCCCATGGCCTGCCCCAAAGATAGGGGATGGTCCTCCGGAATGGCTCCCTTGGCCCCGTCTCCGGTGACTATTGGCGCGCCCAACATCTCGGCTAACTGGATAATCTCCTGAGTGCCGCCCAACGACTGGACTTCTTCGCCGACATAGATAACCGGCCGCTTAGCCTCTATCAGGGTCTTTCGGGCTCTCTCAACCATCGCCGGATCCCCTTGGGCAATCTCCGGATCCCTGGGAGTCAACACTTCGACGTCGGCCTGTAGCGCCAGCAAGTCGGTGGGCAGTTCCAACTCGATCGGCCGCGGACGGCGCGACTTAAATCTCTGGAAGGCTTCAACAAAATAGTCCGGGATGGACTCAACCTGGCTAATCATTGCGTTCCAGTCGGTCACCGACTCAAACATCTGCAACTGGTTCTTGGTTTCGTGGGTAGACAGCTTGCCGGAGCCTATATATTCCTGCTCCACGTTGGTGGTGATTTCCAGAACGGCCGAGCTGGAGAAATAAGCCTCGCCCAGGGCCCCCATCGAATCCGCCGCGCCGGGACCGGTGCTGGTGAGGAGTATCCCTGGCTTGCCTGTGGCCCGCGCGTATCCGTCGGCCATGAAGCCGCAGCCGAGTTCCTGACGGCCGCCGATGAACCGGAGACTATCTTGGTTGTCGAATAATGAGTCGAATAAGTCCAAAGTATGGATCGAAATAATCCCGAAAATGGTATCCACGTCATGGACTTTCAGGGTCTCCGTGATGGCTTGGCCTCCGGTCATTCTGGGCAAGGTACATCCTCCTTAAATTCGTCTCTCAGCTATCAGCCATCAGCTGTCAGGGGGACGAAAAACTGATTTCTGACTGCTGAAGACTGATAGCTAAATAAGCAATACTACGGGTTTTTCCAGTAGGTTCTTGATCTCCACGATAACTTGGGCGGCTTCTGCGCCGTCGGCCACGCGATGGTCTACGGACAGAGTGGCGGTCATCATCTGGGCTACCGTTACCTGTCCATTCCTAGCCACCGCTTGTTCTTTGACCCGGCCCACGGCCAGAATGGCGGCATGAGGCGGGTAAATGATGCCGGTAAAGCTGTCGACATCGAACATCCCCAGGTTGCTAACGCTGAAGGTGGTTCCGCTGTACTCTTCGTTGCGCAATGTTCCTGAGTGGGCACGGGCAATCAGGTCCCGGCTAGCGGCGGCAATCTCCACCAGGCTCTTGGCTTGGCAACCGTTGATGCCGGGAACAATCAGCCCGGTCTCCAGAGCTATCGCGATACCGATGTTAATGTCCGGGTTCATCTGAAGATGATCGCCTTGGAAGAAGGCGTTGAACTTGGGGTACTTCTGAAGCGCCATAGCGCAGGCCTTCACTACCAAATCGTTGACGGAAACCCGGTTTTCCGTGGGCATGGTCTCGTTCAGGTCGGCCCGCATCTCCGTGGCCTTGGTCATATCGACTTCCGACGACACGTAGAAGTGGGGAATCTCCCGCTTGCTGTCGCTGGTCACCTTGGCTATGGTCTGCCGCATCCGGGAAACGTCCACCCGCTCCGGCGCGGCCGGCCCACCGCTCGCTGTGGGGCTGGACTGAACGTCAACATCCGAGTGATTCAGCACATCTTGTTCAACGATTCTGCCGCCAGGCCCCGTGCCTGTTACCTTGGTAAGATCGATTCCCTGTTCCCGGGCCAGCCGCCTGGCGATGGGGGATGCCCGAACTTCACCGCTAGGAGAGACGGGCTGAGCCGATCCCTTACCGTGGTCCAAGACGTCCTGCTCAACGATTCTGCCGCCGGGCCCGGTTCCTGTGACCGTTGTTATGTCGATTCCCTGTTCTCTGGCGATTCTCTTGGCGATGGGGGAAGCTCTGACCTCTCCGTTGGGTGCGGCAACTTGAGGACTTGGGGCCGGTGTG
Source organism: uncultured bacterium (assembly GCA_963997925.1). Classification (GTDB taxonomy): domain Bacteria; phylum Chloroflexota; class Dehalococcoidia; order Lucifugimonadales; family UBA3495; genus UBA11650. The sequence continues at coordinate 13,408 of CAXEOX010000030.1, read as the reverse complement.
GCTGCTGGCGATTCGGCTACCGAGGCGGAGCCATTAGCACTCGATCCACCTTCAGCTACAGCCGGTTCTGCGCCGGACAGAATTCCCTCAGGGAGCGCTTCGTCGGGGGCGGTTATCACGGCAATCAGGTCACCTACTGGTATTGCCATGCCTTCCTGGGCCACAATCTTCCGCAGAACACCGCCGACGTAAGCTTCAAACTCTACCGTCGCTTTGTCGGTTTCTATGTCGGCCAGGACTTCGCCCCGGGTTACGGAGTCCCCTTCCTGCTTGTGCCACCGCACGACGGTACCCTCGTGCATGTCGTAACCCATCTGAGGCATAACTATCGAAGTTGCCAACGTGTCCTCCCAGAGATTGTCCACGTACGAGTTTTAGGTGGAGGCGGCCAATGTCATCCCGGCGGCTATTGTCATCCCGGCCACCCTCGTCATTCCGATCCTTCGGCGGAAGGAGAGGAATCTCAGGATGGTTGGAGCAACCACACCCCAGATACTTCGCCGCTGCGGCTGGCTCAGCATGACGTTTTAGCGTCGGAGTCCGCGTCAATATGATGCCGAAACAAGCCTTCTAGGATAGATATTAAAGCACCGCTGTTGGCGCGGCAAGGCGGCTCAACATGTTTTTGCGATTCCGGCAGTGGCCAGTAAAGATTTCAAAATTAAAAGGCGGCCTTGCGGCCGCCTTCAAAGCTAGTCAAATCCGTGCCCCAGCCTACATCATTCTGTCGACGATCCGCTGAGCCTGCTCCTTGTCCAAACCCAAGGCTTGGTGGCCCAAAGGCTCGTTCTGGTCGAGAACCGGTTCGCTGCCATCCAGAGTAGGAGCTTCCTTTTTGAAGAACAGCCCGGTATAGATAGTGTCTCCGAAGAGCATCGCTTTCTCACAAGCTGTCTTCCAGTCGCTGGTGTTGTGCTCTTCGTCCTCCAACTTGGTTACCCGCTCTTTGAAGAACGGATGGCCGTTGTCGTGATTGAAGGTGACACAAGGGCTGAAAACATCAATCAGGGAGAACCCGGAATGTTGAATCGCCTGTTTCATAAGATCGGTCAGATGCCTGATGTCCCCGCTGTAGCCCCGGGCGACGAACGTTGCCCCGTTCATAATCGCCGACGTTATGGGGTTTAGCGGTGCCTCGACGCTGCCGAAGGGAGTGCTCTTGGTCTTCATCCCCAAGGTGCTGGTGGGCGATATCTGACCGGTTGTCAGCCCGTATATCTGGTTGTTCATTACCACGTAGGTCAGGTCAACGTTTCTCCGGGCTGTGTGGGTGAAGTGATTCCCGCCGATGCCATACCCGTCGCCATCGCCACCGGTGGCGATAACGTGCAGCCGGTGGTTTCCCATCTTCACGCCGGTTGCCACGGCCAGAGCCCGGCCGTGAAGCGTGTGCATGCCGTAGGAGTTAAAGTAGCCCGGCAGGTTGGATGAACAACCTATCCCGCTGACCGCCATGATTTCATGGGGTCTCAGTCCAAGCTCCGCACAGGCCCTCTGCAGTGCGTTGAGAACACCAAAGTCCCCACACCCAGGACACCAGTCCGGATCAACCAGACCTTTGAAATCCCTTGCCGTTAGCTCAATCTCCGGCTTATCGCCGGTAGTCGACACAGTCGTCGTCATGCATCTACCCCTTTATGTAATCGCCTCTTGATAAGGCACATAGCATTCAATCTTTTCCGCCAAATGAGCCAGGGCACCATCGACGATGTGATGGGGGATAAATGGCTCCCCATCATACTTCCGGATATGCCCGGCGACACTGAGACCGGTCTCGCTCCTCATGTATCGATAGAACTGACCGGAATAGTTGTTCTCCACAATTACCACTTGCTTGCACTTGGAGAGAATCTCAGTTATCTCCTCGCCATGGAAAGGAACGATCCACTTGATTGCCAGGTGATTCGCGGCAACTCCCTGCTGAGCCAGAATATCCACCGCTTCTTTAATCACCCCATAGCTGGATCCCCAGCCAACCAGCGTGATATCGGCATCGGCCGCGCCTTCCAATTCAGGTGCTTTTATATCCTTGATCGCTGGCTTGAATTTGCGCCCCCGTTTCTCCACCATCTTGCGCCGCTTATGCGGATTGGTGAACTCATCGCTGATCAGCGATGAATTTTCATCGTGCTCGTCGGTGACCACCATGTGGACGTAGCCTTCCAGTCCAGGCAGAGCACGCGGGGATATCCCGCTGTCAGTGTCTTTGTATCGCAGATATCCGTCGGTTGCTGACGGCTTAGTAATCAACTCACCCCGGTCGATTTTCGGGTGCATATCAATGAGGTCCGGGTCGACACTGAACCGTCCTTCCGCCAACAGCAGGTCGGAAAGAACGATGCCGGGACATTGATATTTGTCCGTCAGATTGAACAACTCCGGCATGACGTTGAAGCAGTCAAGAGAGTTAAGCGGCGCCACGATGAATCGCTCGAAGTCGCCCTGGCTGGCCCCCAGGGTCTGCCATAAATCACCCTGTTCTGTCTTGGTAGGCACTCCGGTCGAAGGACCGGCGCGCTGAACATTAATGAAAACCGACGGAATCTCCATCATCGCCGCTGCGCCCACGGCCTCGGTCATGAGAGCGAATCCGCCCCCGGAAGTGGCGCACATAGACCGGCAGCCGGTGTGAGCGGCCCCGATGACCATGTTGGCCACACCAATCTCATCTTCAACCTGTCGCACCATGATGCCCAGGTTCCGGGCGTTCTGAGCCATCCAATGCAAGACCCCCGTAGCCGGGCTCATCGGATAAGCCGCATAGAACTTGACGCCCGCGGCCGCGCCTCCCATAGCCAGTGCGTCGTTGCCCGACCAAACCGCCAGCGGCTTGGGCCCTGTGGGTACAGTCTGGGCAAAGGCTTTGAAGTTGGCTACCGCATGGTCGTAGCCAGCCCGGGCTACGCCAACGTTCTCGTCTATGACTGCCTGACCCTGCCGCTGGAAGCGCAGGGTCAAACTTTCCTCAAGAACCTCGAAGTCCAAACCCAGCAGATAGGCAGCAGAGCCCACGGCCATGGTGTTTTGGGACAACCGGTTGCGGGTGTTGCTCAATTCAGCTACCGGCAAGGGGCACATCTGCACACCATCGGCCGCTTCGCCGGGTGTGATATTGTCGCCGTTATACAGTACCGTCGAGCCCGGACCCATGAGCTGCAAGTGCCGGTCCATCGTATCTTGATTCAGGCACACAAGCAGGTCGAGTTTGTCACCATGAGTGTGTATCTCCTGGTCACAGACACGAACGTACAGGAAGATGTGGCCCCCTCGGATGATGGATTGGTAGGCGTTGTAGGTGTTCAGGTGGAGTCCGCGCCGAACGAAGATACGAGCAAGAATATCGCCCGGAGTGGCGATACCCTGTCCGGCTTCACCTCCGATCGCTATCGCGAAATCAAAACTTGCCAGGGCCATCGATTCGCTCCTTGCATCGGCTCGCCGGGCATCGCTGTTCTAGCATCCAAATGCAGTCACCCGGCTTGAGAGAATAACTTCTTAGATTTAGTGAGGCTCCAATTAAGTACCCGTCAGACCACGCTACCCCTCTGGGTTATCCGATCGCATTATGTCAATCTTCGGGATTCGAAAACGCTGCGCTGAAAAGGGGAGCCGCGCTCACGGCCTTTGGCGCAATATCTGAATTATTAAACTTCGTGGTGTTGCCCCCAGTATACCGCCGCCGTAAACTAGCTGCAAGGCGAGGCGAATCACGCCTTATTTAATTGCAATCTTGCTGTAATTCGTGAGCTTTGACTCGGAGAAACGCCGCCAGAACCGGATAAACTACATATGGATGGCCCGTCCCTGGGCCGCCAGTGCAGCTTCTTTCAACATCTCCGACATCGAAGGGTGGGGATGGACCGCCCATCCCAACTCCAATGTGGTGCCTTCCAATAATTTGGCCAGGGACAGCTCGCCCAGCAACTCGGTGACCTCCGGGCCAATCATGTGCGCGCCCAATAGCTCGCCATACTTGCTGTCCGTCACCAGCTTAACTATCCCTTCAGACTCGCCCATGGCTAGCGCTTTGCCGTTGGCCATCACGTTGAAGGTCCCGATCTGCACGTCGTGCCCCTGTTCCTTGGCCTGGGCTTCCGTCAGACCGAAGCTGGCGATCTGCGGATTGCAATAGGTTGCCCGGGGTATCGACCCATAATCCAAGGCCTGAGTCTCCAGACCCGCCATATTCTCCACGGCGATGGCAGCCTGTGCCGAGGCCACGTGGGCGAGGGCCAGTTTTCCGGTGACGTCGCCGATAGCATAAACGTTGGCTACGTTGGTTCGCATCACGTCGTCTACTTGGATACCGCCATCCTGAACAGCGATGCTCATCGACTCCAACCCTATATCCTCTATGTTGGATCGAACCCCGGTAGCCACCAGCACCTTCTCACAGTTAAGAACCTCTTCGGCCCCTTCCTTGGCGACGGTAACCGCCACACCGTCAGCCCCCGGCACGGCGCCGGTCACGCCGGCTCCTGTCATAATCTTAATCCCGTGGCGGTCAAAGCTGCGCTCAAGAATGGGGCTGATGTCCTCGTCTTCAGTGGGAACCAACCTGGGCAGCAACTCGACGATGGTAACTTCCACCCCGTACATCCGGTAGATATAAGCAAACTCGACGCCGATGGCGCCCCCGCCAACAATCACGACGCTGGCGGGAAGTTGATCGAGAACGATAGCTTCCCGGCTGGTTATAATCTTGTCGCCGTCAACGGGAAGAGGGGGGATAGACCGGGGACGAGCGCCGGTGGCGAGGATAATGTTCTTGGCATTGAGCCTCTGACCGTCCGGAGCAACCTCCACTACACCTTCGCTAACCAGCTTGCCTGTACCTTGTATATGCTCCACGTTGTTCTTGCGCAACAGAAAGGCGACGCCCCTGGTGTTGCGGTTAACTACCCGCCGGCTCCGGGTGTAAGCCACCGAATAGTCGGCGTGGAAATTATCGAAACTAAATCCAAAGTCGTCGGCCCGGTTGATGTAGGACAGTATCTCAGCGTTCTTCAGGAGGGCCTTACTGGGGATGCAGCCCCAGTTCAGGCAAACCCCGCCAAGGCTTTCTTTCTCTATAATCGCAGTCTTGAGCCCCAACTGTCCGGCGCGGATCGCCGCAACATACCCGCCAGGCCCCGACCCAATCACCACCAAGTCGTAGTTCGAATCCGTGCTCATTATCTAGTCTGACATCCCCTGAAGACTGCGCTCTGTGGGCAAATCATCCGGTAGCTCACGGCTGTGTAGTATACAAGCGGCCTCGGGGGGATACAAGTTATGTCTTGTGGAGAATTGCGCGGTGATTGTTATGAGAGTGCGTTGTCAATGGACAGACAAACGTCATATTGAGCCAGCAGATCCCGACCAATAAGGGTTGGGGCAATCAGTCGATATGGTTCAATCTTAGTTTGGACTTCCTTGACGCTGAGCCATCCATGGTAAGATGCCGCTCCCCGCATAACTCGCCATCGATCCCTAGACGCTTGTGACCAGATCTATACCCAGTGCGTCAAGAATCCTAGTGATACTGGTACCATACGTCCAGTTCTCTTGGGCATACCCTGTACGGAGTTTCTCCTGCCATCCACCCCATAGCAAACCGATAGGGTTCAATTGGGAATCGTTCGTAACAAGCGTCCGACACTGCACCACTGGATAATCTACGCATCCGCCTCTAATGCTTTGGGTGTTGCGTTTTCGTCCTCAGACTTAGCTCACTTAGAATGGTACGTAATGATGTGCACTCGGCTTCCCGACACGCATATTTACAGGGTGATAAACTGTTCCCCAATCTCACAAACTACGATATAAAAGGACAACATCCATGCGCGCAGCTGTTATAACCGAGCCTGGTGGTCCCGACGTTCTGAAGGTTATGGAGGTCGATGACCCCAGACCCGGCCCCGAAGAGATTTTGGTCGACGTTAAAGCCACCGCCTTGAACCGGGCCGACACTCTCCAGCGTCAGGGCAACTACCCCGTTCCCCCCGGCATCCCCTCGGACATCTTGGGCCTGGAATTTGCCGGAGTCGTTCTTGAGGCCGGGGAGCGGGTGTTCGGCATGGCGAAGGGAGACAGGGTTTTTGGATTGTTAGGGGGCGGCGGTTATGCCAGCCGCACCATCACCCATCACCGCATGGCTATACCCATCCCCGACGGCTGGGATTTTGTGCAAGCTGCGGCGACTCCGGAGGTTTATTTCACCGCCTATGACGCCCTATTCAACCGGGGCAACCTCCAGATGGGGGAACGGGTGTTGGTCCATGCGGCAGGCAGCGGAGTGGGTACGGCGGCGATCCAGTTGGCCTATCATGCCGGAGCGTTCGTCATCGGCACCGCCGGTTCAGCAGAGAAGCTGGCCGGAGCGGCTGAACTGGGCATGGACGTGGGAATCAACTACCACGAGCAAGACTTTGCGGCCGTGGTGAAAGAAACAACCGGCGGGGCGGGAGTAGACGTTCTGATCGACTTCATCGGCGGGCCTTACTGGGACCAGAACATAGCTTCCATGGCCAACCTGGGCAGGATAGTTGAGGTCGGATTGATGGGAGGCGGCCAGGTCCAAGTGGACCTACGCGACCTGATGGCCAAGCGCCTGCAGGTGTGCGGAACTACCTTGAGGGGCCGTTCCCTAGAAGAGAAGTTGGCTGTGACCGCCCAGTTCAAGCGGCACATATTGCCCCACCTGGCCTCGGGAAGCATGAAGCCTGTTGTTGACCGCACCTTTGCGCTGGAAGAAGTTGCCGAGGCTCACCGGTACATGGAGACCAATGCGAACTTCGGCAAAATCGTGCTGACCATCGACTAACCACCAGGCAATCCCGCCGGTGAGCGCCGGGCATTGAATAATCTCTGAAAGAACAGGTGGAGCCACCAATCTTTGGGGCCCCACCGTCTATCAACTACCTGTCTTGAACGGCCTTAAGCCGGATTTAACTGGGCTCGATCCACTCAACGGCCCTTTCCGCTATCATAAGCACCGTCGCGTGAGCGCCGCCGGACCTGGGCACTCGCGGCATCACCGAAGCGTCGACGACCGACAGCCCTTCCAATCCCTTGACGCTGCAGTATTGATCAACCACCGCCATCGGGTCTGAATCAGGTCCCATCTTGCAGGTCCCCGAAACGTGTCTGGCTGTTCCCACGGTTTGGCGCAGCCAGAGATCCAAAGCGGCATCGTCGGCCAAGACTTCATCCGTCGGGAGAATACGGTAATCCGCCACGTCTTTATACGAGTCGGATTCCAGAACTCCGATGGCCATACGCACGCCTTCCCGCACCCGGCGAATGTCGTTAGGATGCTGGAGATAGCGGTAGTTAAAGGCCGGCTGAACGCTGGGGTCGGCGGAGGCCAGGGTAACGGTCCCCGCGCCGTCGGGCAGCCCGAGAGTGCAGGATATGCGCGCGACTTGTTCCGGAGGCACATCGCCGATCAGGTATTTAGTCCGTACACCGGCGACGCGCTCTTCTCGTTCGTCGACGACCGGCGTCGTCCTCAACAACATGTCGTTGGCTTCGCTGGACCCGTTGGAGGTGTAGTGCAGACCGAAGTGGGCGGAGTCGACACCACCACCCAGGGTGATTCCATCTTTGACCTTGAAGGTTACCTGGGCGCTCATATGGTTAAAGAGGTTCTGCCCCACTCCGGGAAGCTCATGAACCTGGGGTATTCCGAATCGCTCGAGTTGGTCCTTGGGACCGACACCCGACAGCATGAGCAGATGGGGCGACTTGATAGCCCCGGCGCTCAGCACAACACGGTCCGCTTCAACGTTGAAGACCTCGCCGCCGCTCTCTACTTCCACGCCTACGGCCTTCTTACCCTCAAACAAGACCTTCCTGACCAGCACCCCGCCCCGCACTGTAAGGTTGAGACAGTGGCGCATGGGAGCTAGATGGGATATGGCGGCGCTGATTCTCAAGCCGTCTATGTTGTTGGACGGAGACACGCCAACTCCGGCGGGGTCCGGGCCATTCGTGTCCTCGACGACGCTGAAACCCGACTTCAAACAGGCGGAGCGGAAGGCCTTCTGGATGTCGGGCCAGTCGCCCGTCTGACGGCGTCTTACCGGCATGGGACCATCGGTGCCATGGAAATCATCCCGAATGTCCAGGTCATGCTCACTTTTTCTGAAGAAGGGCAACACTTTGGTATAGGACCATTCGTCGTTGCCCATGGACGCCCAAGACTCGAAATCCTCGGGCAGGCCCCTTTGCATCGCCTGTCCGTTGATCGACGACCCTCCGCCAATCACCTTCCCCTGGGCCACGTGAATCTCCCCTTGTTCCTCTGTGATAGTCGCCCGCAAGGCCCAGTTATGTTCCGAGTCGGGGGATTCCGCGAATCTTGTGCCGCCGAACTTTATCTCGTCCGGAATATTATTCGGATCCGGGTAATCATTCCCGGCTTCCAGCACCAGGATAGAGGTATTCGGGTTTTCAGCCAGTCTGCTGGCCAACACCGATCCAGCGGCCCCGCCGCCGACAATCACAACATCGTATTTCATGGTTCCTCCCTAAGTACTTCATCTAGCTAGGCTAGCATTCCCCGAAATTGACTGATTTATCGAGGCCAGGCTGTTCCGGAATCTGCCTCGTTTTCGCCCGGACTATATCCCGGTCGGATTATTCTCGTCAAACATCTTCACCCGATCGGACTTTTCCTGAATCTTCGACCGGTCCATCCGCCATGGTGTTCCGGCCGAGTCTAAGGGTGTCTTGAAATCGAAGGCGTGTGGGGTGGGACCTTCATTGTTGAGAAGTTCCAACCGGCTGCAGGCATCTTCCCACGTGGGGATCTGGCCGTTCTCCACCCACCAGGCTACGAACGAAGGCCACTCCGGTTTCACGAACCAATCTTCACGTTTCTTCAGCGCTTCGGCATGCCTGCCGTAATAGGCAAATGCGTAGACCGATTCCAAATCATCCCAAAGAGAAAGCGTCGCGGCTTCATGATCATCGGGAGACACTTCGGGAGAGTTATCTCGGCGGGCATCCCTTTGCCGGGCGTTGAGGCGCGGGGTGGCCAGTGGGTCTCCCCATTGTGCATCTTGACCTTCATGGCGCGCGGAGTCCGCACGCCCCACGAATCCCGAGGCCTGCTCAGCGGACTCAAAAACGCCAGTAATTCTGTCTACGAAACCCCTACTGTGTTGATGCCTGAAAGCTTCTTTGAGGACAGCAAATGTATAGAAAGCTAATTTTGCCATTCTCCACCTCTAGGAAATCGATCTGTGTGCTTCAGGTCAGATAGATCTGCCTGCCCAGATGGAACTTCACCACGCAAACAGTTTCTCAGAGTCCGATGGTTGGGAGACACGAGGAAATATTACGTCGGAGGCCACGGGTTGTCCAGCGGGATAAAGACGGCGCAATCCAGCAGGCTCTACGATTGTGCCGGGACAGGCATTTTTGTTATCATTAAACCCTAAGGCCAGATAGAATCTGCTTAGAAGGAAAGTGACTGCCATGAGAATCGGCCCGCTGGGAATACCAGAGCTACTCATAATATTGTTAGTAATCATGCTGATATTCGGAGCCAAGCGGCTGCCGGAGATCGGCTCCTCCCTGGGGAAGGGCATCAGGACCTTCAAGAGTTCGGTCACGGGCGAAGACGAGGAAAAACCAACGGTTGGGACCGAGACCGCCAGCAAGACGGACGAAGAAAACCGTTATTCAGGGGTCTAAGAAACCTTCAAGAATCAGGCAACAAAAAGAGACCGGCAAACGCCGGTCTCTTTTATTTAATTAACACTATCGGTTTCGTGGGCAGCACTGGCGAGATCAAAACAGTCAGTCAGGTTCGGGAAAAGGAACTATCGCTTCAGATTTAGTTCGTTTGCGCCCCGCCAAGCGAGCCAGCAGAACGCCCAGTTCGTACAGCACCAGCAGCGGCACCGCCACCAAGGCTTGGTTGAACGGGTCGAATGTCGGCGTGATTATCGCCGCCAGGATGAAAGCGATAATCACCCAGTAACGCCGAAACCGTCCAAGAACCCGGGCGTTGACGATACCCAGTAGCGCCAAGAGGTACATAACCAAGGGTGTCTCAAAGACCAGCCCCATCCAGAAGAGCAACCGAATCATCAGGTTGACGATGTTGCTGACCCTTATCATAGGAGTGGCCACATCGCCGCCAAAGGTGAGTAGGAAGTGGAGCGCCGGAGGGGTCATGACGAAGTAGGCGAAAGCGATGCCTGCGGCGAATGCTCCCAGGACTGCGGGCAGAAAGGCAATCAGGTACCGTTTCTCCCTTCCTGTGAGCCCCGGCGCAACGAACATGATGACTTGGTAGAGAATCACCGGAGAGGCTAGGATGATTCCGCCAACGAAAGACACCTTGACACTGGTGGTCAGCAACTCGGTGACCTCGGTATATATCAACTGGGCTCCGGCGTCCCCGCCTATGTCCCGGGCGGGCCGAACCAACAGTTCGATGATTTGCTTGAAGAAGGCGAAGGATACGGCGCTACCCACCAGAAGGGCCAAGACGGAGATAAAAAGGCGCTTCCTAAGCTCCCCCAGGTGTTGGACCAGGGTTAGCTGGTGGTCACTCATCCTCTGAGTTGCCCGGAGTGTTTTCTTCCAGGTTTACCGGTGTGCCGGGTAGCTCTTTTTTCTGGGGGGCCGCCGGAGGGGGCGTCTGATCCAAGTCGATCGCTGAAGTCATGTCCGCCATGGCGCTTTTAAGATCCCGAATCACTTTGCCCAAGGTCTTGGCCATGTCGATGGACTTGGACGGTCCCAGAACCAAGAACGACACCAGGAAAATCACCGCAAGCTCCACTATGCCCATTCCCATGATGTTCATGGGGTGTCCGAGCTCCTATGGGGGCAAGTGGGACCGCATTCCGGCGAACCGGCGATGGGCTCTCCCAACGTTCCGTCGAATCCAAGTTCAGTGAGCATCTGTCCTAGGCGGCACATCGGCAACCCGATGATGTTGGTGTAGCAACCGTCCCAAGATTCGGCCGGACGGAAATCTTCGTCCTGCACGGCGTAGGCTCCGGCCTTGTCCATCGGGGTGCCCGTGGCGATGGATGCGTCAATCTCGGCGTCGGAGAAATCCCGAATAACGACATCGCTGGCCAAGCTATCGGTAAGAACGCGCCCACCCGCAACGTCAATCACGGTGATACCAGTAACCACCTGGTGGCGGGTGTTTCTCAATTCCCGCAGCATCCTCCGAGCGTCATCGGCGTCCTCTGGCTTGCCGTAGGCCCTGCCGTCATGGACCACCATGCTGTCAGCAGCGACTACGAACCCATCCTTGAACCGGGCGGCAACGGCTTGGGCCTTCTCAAGGGATAGGCGTTCGGCCATCTTAGCGGGAGGTTCTCCGGGCAGCGGATCCTCGGGGATGTCAGAAGGGACGACCCGGAAATCCATACCCGCACCAGTAAGCAACTCCCTCCGGCGGGGCGACCCTGACGCCAATATCAGTTGGTTAGCCGAGTCATTTCTAGTAAGCAGAGCCACGCACTCCACGTGGTGCGTCTGGGGGAACATATCCAGGGGGACCACTTGCCGCAGGGTGTAGGCGCTTTCGCACAGCAGTTTCAGGTCCCGACCCAATGTCTCTGCGTCGCAGGACACGTAGGCTATCTTGGGCGGCGCCAGCTCTATCAGGGTTTCTATCGTCCGAGGATGGCAACCGGCCCGGGGCGGATCCAAGATTGCGACGTCGGGTTTCTCCGACAGGGTGGACAGCACGTCTTCCGTCTTGCCCAGAACCAACTCGATATTGGCCACTCCGCCCGTATTCAACCGGGCGTCGGACACCGCCGCCGAGGATTCTTCTATCGCGATAACTTTGCGGACGTAGGGCGCCATGAGGACGGCAAAGGTGCCGACGCCGCAATAAGCGTCCAGCAGCACATCCGTTTCCTTCGCCTCCAAGGCCTGCCGGATGACCTGAACGACCTGGACGGTCTGCTCAACGTTGACCTGGAAGAAGGAGGGAGAAGACACCCGGAAGGTATGGCCGTCGATGGAGTCTTCGTAGAACTTCTGGCCGCTAATCAACGGGATATCCGGGTTGATCAGGGTCGGCTGCACGAGGGTGTCGCCCGTTTTCTCGCCCGACCTTATGGAAAGCTGGGAGGTCTCGGCGCATTTACCTTGCAGTTCCGCCAGAGGACCGTTGATTCCATCATGCATCAGCATGCAGCTATCGATGCGGACGAACTGCCGGGTCTGGCGGTTCACGAACCCCAGGTCGCCCTCCCGGCTGATGGTGAACCTGGCGTGGTTGCGGTAGCCGTAATGGATGGGCGACGGCGTCACCGGCGATACCGGTGGATCAGCTATGTCCCCCACTCGCCGCAAAGCGTCGGCCACTTTTTCCTGCTTGACGGTCAGTTGGTGGTGGTAGTCCACGTGCTGCCATTGGCATCCGGAGCACACGCCGTAGTAGGGGCAGGGCGGCTCGACCCTAAATTCCGACGGCTCCAACACCTCAACCACCGCTGCCGCAGCGTATTTACGGTGGACCCTGACGACCTCGGCAACGACCTTCTCTCCGGGTATACCGCCGGTCACGAAAACGTCCGTCTCTTCCCATTGGCCCGTGGCTTCGCCCAAGCGGCCCCAGGAAGTCAGGGACAGGGATATCTGTTGGCCTTTAACTAATTTCTGCTCTTGCAAATAAGTACCTGAAACCAATATACAAGTTAGGAGGCTCAGAAGCCAACAAGAAGCATTCCAATTAGATTCTCGCCCACCCTCAAACCGTCACCAAACCCACGCATCCGTCCCCCCTTTAGAAGGGGGTACCACAGGGGGGTCGCCGCCTCACAACAACACTATCTCACCTAAATCCCCTCCTTCATAAGGAGGGGATTTGCAGTCCAAACAGCGACTCTGCATTATTGACCTTGGTCTACCACCGGTATAAACTTGGCTAATCTTCGGGAGAATCTTAACGGACCCCGACGCATCTAAGTATACGTAAACCAAAATGCTATGGAGGCATAGATAATGTCGGAACCCTTTGAAGCTACTGATGACAATTGGGAAGCGCAAGTCCTGGAATCGGAGCTGCCGGTACTGGTCGATTTCTGGGCTGAGTGGTGCGGTCCCTGTAAGATGATTGCTCCGTCCGTCCATGAAATGGCCGAAGAATTTGATGGCAAGCTGATGGTCGGTAAAGTGGACGTGGACAACGCCCCCAACATCGCCATGAAGTATGGCATCCGCAGCATCCCCGCCCTGATATTCTTCAAAGGCGGCCAGCCGGTGGATCAGATCGTCGGCGCCGTCCCCAAGGGAGTCTTGAAGAGCAAGATCGAAGCGGTGCTGGAAGCCTAAACAGCCCAGCAACCTATCGGGGGAGTGGAAGGGGCCCGGTGGCTCTTGCGGACTTCAAATCCGTTGTGCCTCGTGACGAGCGGGGTAGGTGGGTTCGACTCCC
>CAXEOX010000029.1:0-31817 GCA_963997925.1 uncultured bacterium | reverse complement strand
GCCCCTGCCACTTGGTTAGGGGCCTTATTTGTGCCTAAGAAATGGAGCCGGTGAGGGGAGTCGAACCCTTGACCTGCTGTTTACGAAACAGCTGCTCTGCCACTGAGCTACACCGGCTTGGAGAGTGGTGTGGTGGCGATTCCGGCTACTTGTTGGACCGTTGGTGGTCGGCGAGAGCCGGGATGCCTTAGGAGGTTTTTAGAGTGGGTTTTTCAAGTATAGCATCCCGGCCTCGACCCTTGGGAAGACCTTAAGTGACTCCCGGCGTTAAACCCCGGTCCACTCGAAGCCTAGGTTCGCGTAGCGGACAAAGACGGTGCCGCCGGGGGCGGCTAGGGGGCCGTTGGCCGCTAGCATGGCGATGGTGTGTTGCTCGCCGGGCTTGGCGTCGCCGCTTATTAGCACCCGCTGGGGCACGTTGAAGCCCTGGATGGCGCCACGGTCCCGGTTGCACTCGCCGTCGACCCAAAGCTCACCGTAATCGTCGATGCAAGTCTCGAACTGGACGCGCATCCCGTTCACCGGATGTCCGTCCACTTGGTCGGGGAACGTCACCTTGATCCGGTACCACATGAAGCTGAAGCCGTGGGACATGCGCTCTGTTAGATCGTTGCAGGTGTCCCATCCCGAATCGTCGAAATCGGCCAGGCGGGCGGGGCTGCCCTCGGCCTGCTCCACCAGTCCCTCATTGGCTTGGCCGGGCACGTAACCCTTAGCATACTTCCAGGTTCCATTTACCAGCGTTTGTCCGGAGGTTTCTCCTAGATATACCGTTGCTCTTGGCATCTCATCTCCTAATAACAGCACATATTTTGAAGGCCCATGATACTCGATTTCCACCGATGGTTTCCGCATCCGGGATCGGCGGTTTTGTTTGACGGGACTAAGCTCCCACACCCTGCGGCGATTTCGGTAGGTTTGAGTGATCCGATTGGTGTATGATATTCGGGAACCGTTAATGAGTACGTTCGAGAAGAATCAGGAAGGCCTGGGGTACGTTATTTGGCAGTTGCATGCCCCCATTCCTGAGCAGCGAATATAGGGAGAAATCAATCATGGTTAAGTCCAAGGCCAAGCAGGAAAAGAAGGTAGAAACGGTAGAGGAATTCGTCGAGCGCATCAATAAGTCGGCGGTCAGGACCAACGGGCTAAAGAAGAACCTGAAGGGGGCTCGAAGATAACAGAGTCGGCGCTTGAACATTATCAGCGCCTACAGTCTCTCGTTGCTCCCCTACGCCCTCCGGGACGTTCGACCACTGGTTCCGTCAACCCTCGCACGGCGGTATTGTCCCCAAAAACCTCCTAGTAAGACGACGGAAACGTGCTTGCCACAGACCAACGGCTTCGGTCCAATCAACCGGTGCTAAAGAACCATTCTATAGATAATCTCCATACATTATCTCGCCTCGCCCTACCATATCTAAATCCCTCTCCAAGGAGACCTGACCGTCGGATGCCCCTCCTAACGACTTCAAGCATCGGCATCACCTATGGCGTGGACATAATCTTCTCGAACATAAATGTGGAGATTAATGAGCGGGCGCGCATCGGCATCGTCGGTCCCAACGGCGGCGGCAAAACCTCCCTGCTCGAGATACTCACCGGTGGGCTTGATCCCAGCGCCGGCTCGGTGAAACTGGCTCGAGGGATGCGGGTTGGGTACGTGCCCCAGGCACCTGAAATGACGGTGTCCGGCTCCTTGAAAGACGAAATCATGACCGCTTTCGACCGGCTGAAGTGGCTGGAAGACGCGATGGAAACCGGCGCCCGCGACCTCGACCAGACTAACGCCGATGACGATGACCAAGTAGGCGAACGCTACGCTGCGTTGTTGGACGAGTACGAATCGCTGGGCGGTTATTCCTACGAGAACACGATGGACCGGATGGTCGAGGGACTTGGCCTTACCCAACGAGCACTGCAAACCCCGGCCGCCCATGCCAGTGGAGGAGAACGGGCTAGAGTTGCTTTGGCCCAGGCTTTGCTGGGCGAACCCAACCTATTGATATTGGATGAGCCTACCAACCATCTGGACATGAAGGGCTTGGCTTGGCTGGAGCGCTTCTTAACGCACTACCCATCAGCCGTCGTCGTCGTCTCCCACGACAGGTATTTCCTGGACCGAACGGTGAATCAGGTGTGGGACCTGGACCACGGTGGGATAGAACACTACGTTGGCAACTACTCCAAGTTCCGCACACTGAAGGCGGAGCGGGCTCTGACTCGCCAGCGGGAGTATGCCAAGCAACAGGAATTCATAGCCAAGGAAGAAGATTTCATCCGGCGATACCATGCCGGCCAAAGAGCCCGGGAAGCCAAGGGGCGGCAGACCCGGTTGAACCGTCTGGAAAGAATCGACCAGGTGGAGAACGACCGGGCGATCACGCTCTCAAGCAGGACTTTCCAAAGGTCGGATCAAACGGTTCTCAGAACCCACGGGTTGACCGTGGGATATCCCGACAACGATCCCCCGATCGAGTTGTTTTCGGTCCCGGATATGAAGCTGGAGCGCGGCTCTCGAGTCGCCTTGGTTGGTCCCAACGGTACCGGTAAGACCACTCTCCTCGCGACCCTCCTCGGGTTGCTGCCACCGGTCAGTGGAAGAATCACTTTGGGACGCAACGTGGCGGTGGGATATCACCGGCAGGGTCTCGACGACCTGGATTTGGACACCTCGGTACTCGACTCCATGCTGGACGCCAAGGAGATGTCATTCGGAGAGGCGCGGTCCTATCTGGCCCGGTTCCTGTTCCAAGGGGAGGACGTTTTCCGGCAGGTGGGCGATTGCAGCGGTGGGGAGCGCAGCAGGCTGGCTCTAGCACGTCTGCTGGTCCACGAGCCCAACCTGCTCATTCTCGACGAGCCCACCACCCACCTGGACATCCCCAGCCGTGAGGCCCTTGAGCAGGTGCTGTTGGCCTACGAGGGCACTCTTCTCTTCGTCTCCCACGACCGCCAATTCGCCTCGCTGTTAGCACAAGAGCTATGGGTCGTAGAGGATGGAGAGCTACAACAATTCCTCGGCACCTTCGAAGAGTGGTTGGAAAGCGACAAGGAAAAGGCCGAAGAGCCTGCGGCCCCTAAAAAGGCCCGGCCTTCCAGGTCACGGCCCCAACAAGAAAAGAAATCGCCCTCACCGGCGGCCGACGAACACATGATTCGAATCATCGACGGTCTCGAAACGCGCCTTCTAGAGATTCAGCTAGAACTGGAAGAAGCCTCGGAGCAGCGGGACCTGGAGTTGATTGCCAGCAAGGGCGAAGAATACGACCGCACCAAGATGGAACTGGACGAAAAGCTGGCTGCGTGGGGCGGGTAAGTCCGGCCTAACCCCTCTGTGCTTCGACACCCGGTCCCCAGTCGCCCCCAATTCCCATCCGCACAGATCGTTCCGGTTCACCCCTTTGATTGATTGGAAAATCAGTCGTTCGGATGATATCGCCAAAAACCCGCCTGCATCTTACCCAGTGATACCAGAAAGATGGAGGCGTTAACGATGACGGAACTCGCGATACAAGAAGACAGGGATCTTTCAACTACAACCGATAGAGATGTGGCCGCTGGCAGGCGATACCGCCTCGAGCATCTTTCGATGCCGGTGGTGCTGGGTGACATGTCCTTCGGCACGGATGACCTTGGCCCTGGCGACCGCATACCTGACTTTGACCTACCGACATTGGACGAAGGGCGCTTCCGGTCGGCAGACCTAACCGAGACCGGTCTGGCGCTCCTGGTTTTTGGTTCCTACACCTGCCCGGTAACCGAAAGCGCCGCTCCTGGCTTGAACCAACTCCACGCAGGATTCGGCGGCAAGTCCGTTTCGTGATGGTAAATGTCCTGGAAGCCCACCCCGGCAAGAATGTTCCTCAGCCCCAAACGATGGATCAGAAGACAGCACATGCGGAGCAGTCATGTCCCCTGATCACATCGATTGTCTGGCTATTCCTAATATTTGCGAGAGACATTACAATGTAGAGCGTCCTGATATCGGCAGATACCAGACCAGCCTGCGTTGGAATGGGCTGGTTGTTCTAGATAGTGTTGAAGAAATGCCGGGCGCCGGCTTAAATTAGGAGATAAGGGAATGGCAAGCGACGATATCTTGTTGATGGCCCACCTGATGCGGAGAGCTGGATTCGGTGCGTCCTATGGAGAACTGGAGTGCCGTGCCGCGGCCGGTTACGAAGCTACGGTTGAAGAGTTGCTTCATCCGGAAAAGCAGCCCGACATGGATATGGACGTGATGGAGCGGTACATGCACGGTTGGCGTGACATGACCAGCATCATGGCCAACCAGGGCTACTGGACCTACCGCATGGTCAACTCCCCCCGGCAATTGGAAGAGAAGATTTGCCTGTTCTGGCACGGCATCCTGTGCGTCGGCGATTCCAAGTGCATGGCCGCCAACCAGATCCTGGTTCAATTGAACAATTTCCGTGCCCACGGCTTCGGCAGCTTCTCCGACCTGCTCATGGGCCTGGCCAGCGATCCAGCCATGATTTATTACCTGGACAACCAACTGAGCCACAAAGAGGCCGTGAACGAGAACTGGGGGCGGGAGCTGTTGGAGCTTTTCTCCATGGGAGTCGGCATGGACGGACAAGCCAACTACTCCGAAGAGGACGTGCAGAATTGCGCCCGGGCCTTCACCGGATGGACCATCGCCAACGCGATACCCCGGTACCCCTACGGCCGCCACAACAACACCTATCTCTATAACCAGTTCGACCATGACGACGAACAGAAGACTTTCCTGGGAGAGACTGGCAATTTCAATGGCGAGGACATCATCGCGATTATCGCCAAGCAGCCCAGTACCGCCCGGTTCATATCCCGGCACCTATACAACTTCTTCGTCGCCGATGAGCCTGCGGTCGCGGCGTGGCAAATCACACCGCCCCAAGACCCGGACACAATCAAAGCGCTGGAAGACGAGTATTTCAGCTCTGGATACGAGATTCGCTCCATGCTCCGAGTGTTGTTCAACTCCGATGCTTTCAAGAACGCCCGGTTCGCGAAGGTTAAGAGCCCTGCCGAATTAGTGGCTGGCACGCTACGTCTGGTGGGCGATTTCACCAAACCCAGGCCCCGCATGTACGACGCATCGTTGGAGATTCGCTATATGGGGCAGGACCTGCTGAACCCACCCACCGTCGAGGGCTGGCATACCGGCAAGGAGTGGATCGACAGTGGGACTCTGCTGGAGAGAATCAACTTCGCAGCGGGCGAGATGGGCGCCATCAAGTCCACCGGCATCCGGTCAATCATCAAACGTCTGAGCGCCGAGGGCCCCACCATGTCGGCAGAGCGTTTGGTTGAAGGTTGCTTGGAGATGATTGGAGGTTACGGACTGATGGAGGAGACCCGGTCATTGCTCCTGAATCACGTGGGTGGGGCCGGAGATCTGGACACCAGTTCGGACGAGTTCGCCCAATTGGTCGGGCAACTTCTCCAGTTGATTGTCTCAACCCAGGAATATCAATTCGCCTAAGCTCGGCCTGACTGCTGATCGCTGAAGGCTGAAAGCATGATCTCGGAGGTTTAATGACCAGCACCAAGAAAGACCCGGTCCTGGTAGTCCTGCAACTATCGGGGGGCAACGACATCCTGAATACGCTGGTTCCCTACACGAACCCGCTGTACTACGACAATCGCCCCAACGTTCGGATCCCGGAAGACCAAGTCTTGCCGATAAACGATACTTTGGGATTCAACCCCAATATGTCCGCCCTGAAGGGGCTTTACGACGACGGGAAAGTGGCGGTTATCCAGGGCGTGGGTTATCCCACTCCCAACCGCTCCCACTTCCGCTCCATGGACATCTGGCACACCTGCGAGCCGACAAAAATGGCCGATGAAGGTTGGTTGGGGCGGGCGATCCGTGATCTGGACCCCAACAAGGAAAACGTTCTGACCGGAGTGAACTTCGGACGGGGCTTGCCTAAAGCCCTGGCCGCGCCCGGCGTACCCGTCGCTTCGGTGGGCAGCCTGGAATCCTATGGTGTGCTCACGAGTATCGAGATGGAAGAAGAGCGGAATCAAGCCTTGGATATCTTCGCTCGCATGTACTCCCCTTCGATGGGCACCGGCCCGGTCATGGAGTACCTGTCGCAGACCGGAATGGACGCCATGACCGGCGCTGACATTCTGGCCACCGCCACCGCCAAATATTCCTCGTCCGTGGAGTACGGGTCGAGTTCCATGTCCCAGTACATGCGGAACATCGCCCAGGTGCATTGCGCGGATCTGGGAACCCGGATCCTGTACACCACTGCTCCCTATAACAGCTTTGACACCCATGCCACCCAGATGTCCGCTCATGCCGGACTCACCACCAATCTGTCTCAAACTGTGGGAGATTTCTACGCGGACTTGAAGGAACACAACGCCAGCGATAACGTTGTGCTGCTGCTGTTCACGGAATTTGGCCGACGGGTCCATGACAATGGCTCCGGGACCGACCACGGCGCTGGCGGAGCGGCCTTCGTGATAGGCGATGTCGTCAAGGGCGGTCTGTATGCCGAGTACCCGTCTCTGGCCCCGGAAACCCTGGTGGACGGAGACCTTAAGTTCAACAACGACTTCCGGGGGATCTACGCGACCCTCTTGGAAGACTGGCTGGGCCTGGACTCCAAGCCCATAGTCAACGGCAGCTTCGAGAAATTCGACTTCATAACCAAGTAAAACCGGCTTAACTTGTGCCGGAGTTTAAGCCAAACGACATAACTTGAGAGGTAATGATGACTACTAAAGTCCAAGGCGCGACCTTTCGATATAGCCATACCATCGGACGGGGTGAAGAGGCCGGAACCGGCTTCAAGAACCCGGTTTCCGTAGCCCGGGGTGAAGGCGACCTGATGTATGTGGTCAGCCGGGCCTATGATTATCGATCCGATTCAAAGCGCATCACCGTCTGCACGGTGGGCGAGGACTACATCGGGGAGATTGGCAACGCCGGCCGCCTGGGTGGAGAGATGATGGACTCGGGAGAGTCCGACGCCCCCGGATCAATGGTCTGGCCGACGTCCGTTGCTCTGGATAAAGCCGGAAACGTGTACGTGTCCGACGAGTGGCTCAACCGCATCGCCATGTTCTCCTCAGACGGCGAATGGCTCGGCGCTTGGGGGACCCAGGGCGACGCCGACGGCGAAGTTGACCAACCCGCAGGGATAGCCTTCGATAGCGAAGACAATCTCTACGTGGTGGATACCGGAAACAACCGCATCCAGAAGTTCACCAAGGACGGTCAGTTCTTGGCCAAGTGGGGACAACAGGGCAGCGGCGACGGTGAGTTCGACATGCCTTGGGGCATCGGGCTCGACGCCGACAACAACGTTTACATCGCCGATTGGCGCAACGACCGCATTCAGAAATTCGCCCCGGATGGCAGCTTCCTGATGGCGTTCGGCGAGTCCGGATCGGAGGATGGCCAGTTCAACCGCCCGGCCGACGTGGCCGTGGACAAAGAGGGCCTGATTTACGTCGCCGACTGGCGCAATGACCGTGTCCAGGTCTTCGATGCCGAGGGCAGGTTCATCACCGAGATTATCGGCGACGCCACTCTGTCCAAGTGGGGAATAACCAAGTTGGACGCCAACCCCGACATGAAGATGCAGCGGGACATCGCTCAGGGACTGGAGCGGGAAAAGTTCTTGCGGGGGCCCATGGGCGTGGTGGTCGACGACCAAGACCAAGTCTTCATCGTAGACTCCCAGCGGAACCGCATCCAGATCTACCGCAAGATTCCGCCCTTCTTTGTCGGGTTGTATGATGGGGGCCGGCTGTAGGAGATCGTCTGATTTAAGGCGTAGCCTGTAGCGTTCTCCGGACGTCTGCTGCAGCGAGGCTAGTCACCCCCACTCTAACTCTCCCCCTTCCCAAGGGGAGAGAACTAGTCCCTTCCCCCATCGAGGGGGAAGGTTAGAGCCTGCCCTGAGCGCACCGAAGGGATGGGGGTGCGGTGCTGCCGCAATAAGTGACGGTATCGGATCGGCAGGGCGCTGATATTCCACCCGCCCCCTACTCCAACGCGAACACCTTCAAGATAAACGCATACTCCAGCGCCACTTCCCTCAATCGGTCAAACCGCCCCGACGCGCCAGCATGCCCGGAGTCCATGTGGATCTTCAGGAGCAGCAGGTTGTCGTTCGTCTTTAACTCCCGCAGTTGCGCCGCCCACTTTGTTGGTTCCCAGTAAGTCACCCGTGGGTCGCTGAGGCCACCGGTGATTAGCATGTGGGGATAGTCCTGGCTTTTCACGTTGTCGTAAGGCGAATAGGACTTGATGTAGTTGTAGTATTGGGGGTCGTTGGGGTTTCCCCACTCGTTGTACTCCATGGTGGTTAAGGGCAGGGTGTCGTCCAACATGGTGTTCAGCACGTCTACGAAGGGTACGTCGGCGATAACGGCCTTGAACAGATCGGGACGCAGGTTCACGATCGCCCCCATCAGCATCCCTCCGGCGCTGCCTCCTGAGGAAACGATATTACCTTTCGTGGTGTAGCCTTCCTGAATCAGGTGCTCGGCGCAGGCGATGAAGTCGGTGAAGGTATTCTTCTTGTTGAGTAACTTGCCGCCTTCGTACCAATCCCAACCCAGGTCCATACCGCCTCGGACGTGGGTGATGGCGAAGATATAGCCCCGGTCTACCAAGCTCAGCCGAACAGAACTGAAGTCGGAATCGATTATGATTCCGTAGGACCCGTAGCCGTACAGATATAAGGGAGCTGAGCCGTCCAGGGGAGTGTCCTTGGCGTAGAGAAGGGATATGGGAATCTGGGTGCCATCTTCCGCAGTGGCGAAGACTCTGCGGGACTGATATTTGTCCGATGAGAAATCGCCCAAGACCTCGGTCTGTTTCCGGAACTCCCGCTCCCGGGTGTCCATATCGTAGTCGTAGACAGTTGCCGGGGTTGTCAGGGAAGCGTAGGAGAACCGAAGGTTAGAACTTTCCCACTCCCGGTTTCCCTGGAGTCTCACAGCGTAGTCTTCCTCGTCCAGGGTTAACTCATGGGTTTCCCCTGAGGCTAGGTTCCTCATCTGCACCTGGGGCAGGCCGTTGGTGCGGTAGTACAGGACGAAGTAATCCTGGGAAAGACCGAACCCGCCGATGGGCCTGCCCAGTACGTGGGGAACAAAGTCCCTCCAGTTCGCAAAGCCCGGCGCGGAGACCGGCGTTTCGGAGACCTTGAAATCCCTGGCGCCGTCGCCGTTATTGCGAATCAGAAATCGCTCGCCATGGTGGTCGATATCGTATTCAAAGTCCGGGCGGCGTGGCTCTACAAGGGTCAATTCGCTGGACGGATCGTTTCCGTCCATGAAGTACCATTCGGACATGTTGTTGCCCGAAGATGCGACGAAGATGAACCGTTGGCTGGACGATTTGGCGACTCCGACGAAGAAACGCTCGTCTTTCTCCTCATAGACCAGTTCGTCTTTAGAAGGGTCTTCTCCCAGTTGATGCCGGAATATCTTGACCGGCCGGTGATTCTCGTCTAGAACGTCGTAGAAGATTGTTCGGTTGTCGTTGGCCCATTCCAAAGAGTAATAGGAGTTGGGAATGGCCTCGTCCAGCAGTTCACCGGTCTCCAAGTTCTTGATCACAATGGTGTATTGCTCCGACCCGTCGCTATCAACGGAATAGGCCAGCCATTTGTGGTCCGGGCTGTTCTCCCAACTGCCAACTCGGGTGTAGTCCTTACCTTCCGCCAACTCGTTCACGTTGATAAGAATTTCTTCCGGACCGTCCGGGGACCCGCGCTTTCGGCAATGGATGGGGTATTGCTTACCCTCTTCGAAACGGGTGTAGTAGTAGTATTCCCCCTCTTTCTCCGGAACGGTGGAATCGTCTTCCTTGATACGGGCTCGCATCTCCAGGAAGAGCCGCTCTTGTAGCTCTTCTTCGGGAGCCATGACCGCTTCGGTGTGGGCATTCTCCGCTCTGAGATATTCCAATGTCGCCGGATCTTCGACGTCGCGAAGCCAGAACCAAGGGTCGATACGGGTGTCGCCGTGGGTCGTTATTTCCTGGGGTCTTTTCGGGGCGCTGGGAGTCGGTTCAGTCATCTATTTCTCCAAACGAAGTGAAGCGTAAATAAGCCTTACACTTCCATCGGTGTGTCTTCCAGATTGGCCCACTCGAACATGGACGCATCGTAGTTCCGGGCGTTCTCGTAACCTAGCATCCGAAGTATAAACGTGCCGTGCGCCGCACGGAGCCCAGCTTGTCAATAAGCGAAGATGGCCTTGTCGGCAGTGATTCCAAGGCTATCCAGGATACGCCGCATCTCTTGGGGAGTCTTGAAACGGTGGGTGTCCCGATCCATCAAGTCTGACCACTCTAATTGGATGGCTCCGGAGATATGCCCCTTCCTCTGGTCGCGGCGGGTGACGGTGCCGTCGTATTCCCCTGATGTCCGAGTGTCCCAGTTAACCACATCGGCGAGGCTGCAACCCGCCCTGACGTCATCTAACGCTACGATCAATGACTCATCGATTCTGGGAGTGAAGGCCGCGTTCTGGTTCAGCACGGGTGGGTCAAAGCTCACCGGGTGGCCTTCACTGGCCCAGCGGCGCCAACCTCCATCCAGGACCTTGACGTTTTGGTGACCGTTGTAGTTCAGTACCCACCAGAAGCGAGCGGCGCTCAGGCTCATATTGTTGTCATAGACGACAACCGTTGTGTCATCTCCGATACCGAGAGCCTCACACGTGGCGGCGAATCTTTCCGGTGGGAATGTGTGCACCAACCCGGTTTCCGGATCCCTTTCGTAGTTGTCCGGCAGAATGACCGCCCCGGGGATATGCCCTCTGGAGTAGCCAACTTGCGTGTCTATGTCCACGATCACAACGCCAGGGTCGTCCAGGTGAGAATGGACCCGATCTGGGTCAACGAGATATTCCGGATGAGCGAATCCTTGGGTTGTCATAGTTCTCCTGTTGGATGAGTTGATGTGGGAAGCGGAGTTTGCGAGCCTGACGAAAACTATAAATCCGTGTGCTGGAAGTGTCAAAATAGGTCCATCCGGGCGCACGCCTGAATGGCCGTCCACTGCTGTTACAATCCACGGTGCAAAACATCGAATCTACTCATGAAAGGAGAGCAACATATGATAACACCGCAAGACGAAGTCAGACCTTGCATGCGGGTCTCCGATGTTCAACTAAAGCTAGAACAGGTACAAGCGGCGATGAAGGCTATGATGGACCGGGCTCAATCCGTATCCGACACACCGGTATGCCTCGCCATCGTGGACGCAGCGGGGAACCTGGAAGCTTTCGCCAAGATGGACAACGCCCGGTTGTTCACCCGGCGGCACGCTGTGCGCAAGGCCTATACCGCCGCCGTGCTGGGTATCAACTCCTTGGCTTGGGAAGAGCGCATGACCGGCATCGGCCACAGTGTAAGCGAGAACGGTGATCCGATGATTACCTACGAACAGGGCGGGGTTGTCATAATCAAGGACGGAGCTATCCTGGGAGGGATCGGAGTTGGCGGACTACGCGGCCATAACGCCGACGAAGACCTGGGAAAGTTCGGCCTTGCGGCGATGAATCTTTAAACGGGGTTCCGTCTTTGTGTCGGGTCGAGCCTACCCCGCCAATCAGGGACTCAGAGTTGAATGTTCAGGAGGACAATCATGCCAATCATCGACCACAGCCAAGCACCGGAAGTTCAATGGAGGCCCGGCTATCGTAAATGGGACGTTACGGGACGGGAGCAAGGGGTCACCAGCACCTTCAGTCTCAACACCGGAGAACCAGGCACCGGCGCCCCTTTGCACACCCACACCATCGACGAATTGATTGTCATCATGGAGGGCACGCTGGAGGTGCGGATCAATGGTGAGACCCACATAGTCTCGAAGAACCATACCATCGCCGTTCCACCGGGAGCGGAACATGGATTCACGGTGGTGGGCGAACAGAACGCTGAGATGCTGGTGTTCTTCCCGGCCTTGGACCCCTACTCTCCGGATCATACCCATTATCTGGAAGGCGCCCGGCCAGCGTCGGTTAAAGATTAAACAGCCTCAACATCCTTGGCTTGGTTAGCCGTGATTTTGGAATCTTGCCGTACATGGTTCCCTTGGGCGGTTGCGAACCGCTTCGGTGGTGTAGAATCGGTTCGTTCCCACCGGACAACTATAGGAGATTACCATGAAAGAGAAAGTTGACATCTACTTTCACTCGCAACAGCCCTATGTTCACGTGAAAGAAGAGGACATCAGCCGGTACGATTCCGGGCGTCTGGGTTTTCCCAACACCTACTTCGACCCGGTGAAGGCCCACGCACTGTACAACCAGTACCATGAGCAATATGTTTTGGCCGACGAAGAGGGAATCGACGGCATTATGACCAACGAGCATCACTCGGCTTTTTGGAACATGAAGCCATCGGCCAACCTGGATGCGGCCGTCATCGCCCGAATCACCCACAATGTCAAGATAGCGATATTAGGGAATATCATTCCCATCAACGACCCTGTAAGGATGGCGGAAGAACTGGCTATGGTGGACTGTTATTCCGGGGGGCGGTTGGTATCCGGGTTCGTCCGGGGAGGGGCGGTGGAGACGCTGGCGGCGGGTATCGACCCGACGGAGAACCGGGAGCGGTTCGAAGAAGCTCACGACCTGATAATGAATTGCTGGACCGTCCCCGGCCCATTCCGGTGGGAAGGCAAGTACTATCATCACCGGATCGTGAACCCTTGGGTGTTGCCCATCCAAAAACCCCATCCACCGATCTGGTTTCCCGGCGGCAGCAGCCCGGAAAGCGTGACTTGGGCCGCAGAGCGCGGTTATACCTACGTTAATCTGGGCGCGCTGATGGACCTGACGTTGGAGTTGAAGCAGGTTTACATCGATACCGCTCGTCAAGCCGGGTTCGTCCCCGAGCCGGATCACTTTGGCTATCAGGTCCGGGCGGTGGTGGCGGACACTGATGAGAAAGCCCAGGAGATAGGAAAGGGCTTCTTGTGGAACGTGGATCATCGGATGCGAGGGCCGGCGGAGCATAATGACCCGCCGGGATACCAGTCTCGCGTTGCTAGTGCCTTGAATAGACGTCGGGCCGGTGGTCCGGAAAGAAAGATGACCTACGAGGATTTACAGGAAGTCGGGGCTATCGTGGTAGGCAGTCCCGACACGGTGATTCAGAAACTGACCAATACGGTGGAGCAGCTTAACCCCGGCCATCTGATATTTATCGGAAGCGACGGCAACATCGCCCATCAGGATGTGATGCGGTCCATAGAACTGATGGGTCGAGAGGTGATTCCCGCTTTGCACGAGATAAAGTTGCAGTCCTACGACTCAGCATAGCGTGAGAGCCTCGCTGCGCGGGGCCCAAGTTAGGGCATGGTGTAGTTCACCGTGAGCTTGGGGCGATCCCGGTCCCGCCGAGCTTCACTGGAGTCGAAATCCGCTCCGTTGTTAGAGTTGTCGGCGAGGACCCAGCCTCCGTTGGTCTCTCCGTTGGACCAGTTCTGTAATGTCTATGTCACGTCCATGTTCTGAGCCCCGTTCCTGGTAGCCGGGAATTTCCCGACCGCCGTGGCCTTGTGGGAGCTCGTTCCATCAGCCTCCTCATATCTCCACTCGAAATCATCGGCGCGTTCTTCCCATGTCACTTCGGACTCGTCCCATCCCTCCAATAGCTGGTGCAGGTCAATCTCAACCACAGAAGGACGGCTATCAAGGTGAATCTCGCCGGATAGGGCCGTTGTACGCATCTCAGCATGGTGGGGCAGAGGAATCAGACCCAACTGCTCTCGAACCTGGAACGTGGCCCTGGATCTATCCGTGACGACGAAGGTCACCCCGTCGTATGCGCCAGACTTTCGTTCCGTATCGAAGATAGGCTTTGCCGGGGTGGTCGCCGCGGGGGAGGAACGGGCCAAGGTCCAGCACCGGCAAGCGAGACCACCCCGGCCTCTTCTCCCACCTTGGCGGCCGGCGGACATAAGCTCGCCCAGTTCTGGCGTGATTAAGACCGATTGTGCATCGATGCCGCCCGACGGGCTATCGCTGCCCGTAACCGTAATGAGTTAACTCGCAGACAGTTGCGCCGCCGCGACTGGAGATGGCGTATTGAAGGTTGTTTCCCCGGCAACAATCGTTGCGCTGCGAGGACCAAGCTTGGTATTAACCGTGACTCTGTCGGTGTCAATCTGTTCTACGGTTCCTATCAGCGACGGCCTCGCCTATCTGGAAGTCGCCCTCGTCCTGGAATAGGCTGGTGCTCTTCAAGGTGACAATCGCGGCGCGGGCGGCGAATCCAGACTCACCCTCCTGGCCCATCACAGTCACCCTTTGACCCACAGCAAAGTCTCTTGGTGAGCTATTCGCAGATTCCGTTACAACGGAATCTACGGTCAGATGAACCGGGATAGCGCCTGGCAACGTCTGGACGGAAATGGTGTCGCCATCGATTTTTCCGATGATTCCGACGGTCACGATCGGGATTTTGTTTTGCTGGGCCGTAACCGGGGTGTTCCAGGGCGTTGGAGTGGGCACCGGGGTTGTAGTTTCAACGGAAACCGGTTTAGGAGCCAGATCGCTGACCGCCGTGCACGAAACCAGCGACACTTCGGCGATTAGAGCGAACAATGCTGCCCAGCCGTACATCAACCTGGAAGCGGCAACTATTTTCATCATCTCCTCCGGCGAGTCGTTGCGCCAATGACACTGCGAGGTGTCCGGAGCCGATGGTGTCCTAGGAATCACGAGAAGTGAATCGAGTACGCTGCGAGGGCATTACCCTCAGCGGAGTCAACTTACCACGGGGTACTTCGGCTAGAGTAATTCGGCGTTACCGGTTAGGACTCGCGGGGTATCGGGTCTCCCAAGACGTGCATCAGGCGGTTGGCCCATCCGAACAGCGACGCCGTCAACACCAGGTCGAAGATTTCATCCATGGCTAGTCCGGCGTCCGTGAGCTGCTTCAAGTCTGCCCCGTCCGCCTCGGGTGGGCACTGGGAGAGTTTAGTGGCGAAGTTGTAGATTGCTTGTTGGCGTGGGTCCAGGTCAGCGTCCTCACCGGAGTCGAAGATACCTTCGATCACTGTTTCGTCTTTGGATAATTGGTTGTACCGGTTGGAGTGGACCGCTGCGCAATAGATGCACCGGTTGACCAAGGAAGCGGCGACGGCCCCCAACTCGGTTTCGGTTCGAGACAGGCCACCGTGGCTGTACATGATGCCGTTGAACAGGGGCGTCCGCTCTTTCAGCGTTTTGGGGTCGTGAGCAAGGACCAGCACGTATTCCCCGACGCCGGTGTCCGAGGGCGTCACCTTCATGGCTTCAAGTTGTTCTTCGCTGGCCTTGTCCAACTCCACCGGAGTAACCCGGGGCTTCCAGAACGGGACAACGGTGGTGAGATCCGTGATCGGGTCAGTCATGTGGCTTTCGCCATGAGTCTCAGTCCCTTGACCACACGCACCTGGTAACCCACGAAAGCAATCAATTCTGACAGTCGGACGATGTCCGGTTCCAGTATGCCAGCAGATCTTAAGGCCGAAACGTCGCCTTCGGATGCTTGTTTGGGGTTGGTGGTCACAAGGTCGGTGTGACGCAGAATCGCCTTGGCGCGGTTGTCATCTCCGCCGATGAAAAGGGGGTCGGCCATGAACAGCGGTTCACTACCTTCGGGAATCATGGCTTCGTAATGCTTCGCCAGCGCTGCTTCATCGTTCAGCCGGGCCATCCGGCAGGCCAAGGCGGCTCTTTCGCCGTGGCTGAGACCCCCCGGCGGTTCCGGTTTGAGGGCGGCGTCGTGGGAGGCTTGGGTCAGTTGCATGACCGCGCCACGCCCGGCCAACACCGCCGCCAGCGGATGATTGGCGGAGATGCCGGACGCTTCCACGACGATCGATTTGAAGATGTTATCCATACACAGTTGCTATCAAAAACAGGGACGGTGGGCATAATTTATGCCCACCGTTGCCTATTACTTGGGTTATGCCACTGGCTGCAACGCCTCTAGCCGGCTGGCGATGTAGTTCTTCATCATGTCGATGGCTCGGTCAGTCTCAGGACTGGGGGTATGAACCCAGCGATGTTCGGCACGAGCGAAAACCTCGAACTCGATGTCGCCACCGGCGTTCCGGTAGCTATCTACGAAATGCGCCTGGGTTTCGGGCATCACATTGTCATCCAGGGAACCTTGCAGGATGAACATGGGCGGCAAGGAAACCTGCTCACCCCGATCCAGAATCTCTTGGGGGTTGGCCTCGTGGATGCTGTCCCAAGGATCAAAGTAAGTCTCGTTGTTGTGCATCATGTTTTGACGCTGTCTGCGCTTGGCGTTCTCATAGCGGGCAGCAGTATTGCTGATGGGCGACCGGCCAATGACGTAGTTCATGGTGGTGTCCAAGCCGGGAGCCTCTTCCAAGACAAACTCGTTGTAGCGTGGGTCGTTGGGCCGCATGGCAATCAACTCCACCACGTGTCCGCCGCTGGAGCTGCCTAGGACACCAAGCGTCGTGGGATCGCCGTTCCATTCTTGGGCCTTGGCTTTAACCCAGCGGATGCCATAGCTGGTATCGGCTACCGAGGCCGGATAGGGGGCTTCGCTGGCCAAGCGCAAGTCAATCGCCACCACCAAGACTCCGCTGGCCGCAAGTTCTTGGTCCACCAGCGAGTTGACGGTGCGGTCTTGGTCGTTCCAAGCCCCGCCGTGCACGTCCAGGAGTACGGGGAAGGAGCCAGTTCCCTGGGGTTGGTATATGCGGGCCATCAAAGTCCGCACCGGGTCGCGCCGGTATTCTACGTCCCAGGATTTTATATCGAATTTGGAGGAAGGGTTATAAGAAACCGACATGGATCCGCCTCCTGAGAGTATTGATTAAGGGATTGTTTCGCCGTGTGTGTGCGGCAGCGTACAGTCGCATAGTTCGGCTGTCAAGAAGCATGCGGATAGCCGGTAACTTCCGCAAGTAATCCGGGTTGCCTACTTCGGGATTCCCTGGTCTAGGCTAGCCCCGATGTCACCACAAATATCACCCGAACGGGTGATCTCCGAAACCGCGATATGGCGCAATATTTCAATTAGATCGCTAGCCGCTTCGAAGAGCTAGCTTGCAAGAGGGTTGATGAAAATGAGGGTTGGGTATGTAAAGGATGAGGTACCACAGGTATGGCCACGGGCCGCTTTCTGGAGCACAGGGGGAATAAGCCCGGTTGAGCTGATGGCAGCGGTGGGCATCCTGGCAATCATGGTCGGAATCATGGCAGGGACTATGGCTGGTTAGTCCGGAACAAGAGGCCATACCGTTGACGAAGCCCCGGCTCTACACCGGGGCTTTTTTATCGGGAGATGGGTGCGGCTCAGTACGGTAGCATCCAGGACTCGGAGAAAGCGAGAGCGCAGGTGCTGTGGGCCCTACCGTCCCGGTCTCTGGGGAAGGGCGTCCCCTTGGCGAATCGGCCATTGACTATGAGACGGGCCGCGCCGGCCGGAATCAGAACCGTGGCTACCCCGTGGGGCCGGTCCGGGTTGCCTCCGGGAAGCCGGTGACTCAGAAACGGTTCACCCAAGTTGTGCCACGTCATGGATATCTCTTCGTCTTGGGAACTCACGGACTCCGTCCAGAACGACCTTAGGTCTCCCGAACTTCCGAAGTCAGCTTCTTGCGCCGGAATCTGCAGGTTGCCGAATGTGGGGTTTATCCTGCCCTGTATCTCCTCCTGGAGCCATCGGGTCATCTCTATGTTGTCCGTATATATCCTGGGTTCATCGCCGGTGAGTTCGCTCTGAAGGAAGAGCACATGGCCCGGGCCGCCCGGAGAGAATAGGATCCGCCAGAAGCTGGCGTCGGAGGTGTTGGGGCCGCCATCCGTCTCGCTCAAGCGGATGTAGGGGTTCTCTCCGGTAAGAAGTACCCGGTTGGGATCGACAGAACTGGTGGTCATGGCAGGACTCCTTTATCTTGATTTCGTTGAACTTGTTCATCGAAGCGCTTTCGGCGGGCTATTGAGCCGTCAACCCACCGTCGATAACCAACTCGCTGCCCGTCATGAATGACGATTCATCCGAGGCCAGGAACAGAATCCCAGAGGCCACGTCATCGGCGGTACCGATGCGGCCCAGGGGTGTCCGGTTGATTTGAGTGTCGCGTTGTTCTTCGGTGGTGAGTATCGTTGGAATACTCATTGGAGTTTCGATGATGCCCGGATGGACCGAGTTGGCCCGGATGCCGTCGGCGGCATATTGGATTGCGGTGGACTTGGTGAAGATGCGCACTGCTCCCTTCGACGCGCCGTAAGCCGCCGCCCCGCGAGAACCTATCAGTCCGGCGATGGAGGATATGTTGATGATGGAGCCGCCACCGGTCTTACGCATCTCCGGGATGGCGTGCTTCGTGCCCATGAAAACGCCCTTAGCGTTGATTGCCATCACCCGGTCCCACAAATCTTCGCTGGTGTCCTCGACGGTTCCCAGGGGAAATATCCCGGCATTGTTCACCAAGATGTCCAGCTTTCCGAATCGGGAGACGGTGGCGGCGACGGCATCCTGCCAGTTGGATTCGCTGGTCACGTCCAGCCGAAGGAACAGGCACTCGCCGCCGGACTCGTTGATCTGGGCTTCGGTCTGACGGCCCTCGTCTTCCAGTACGTCGCCAATCACGACCTTGGCGCCCTCGCCGGCGAACAGGATGGCTTCTGCTGCGCCCATTCCTCTTGCGCCGCCGCTTATCAGGGCAACTTTGTTCTCCAGGCGCATGATGCGCACCTCCGATGTCAGGCTGGATGGTTTATTGGTGCAACTGTGCGATTGCGTTTTTTCTCAGGACGTAGTAAACAGATGCCAGTAGGTTGCGGTGAATGAGTCCAAGTATAGCATCGGTGCGATCTTTCCCAACGATGCGGACGTTTTGCAGGGTAATCACATATCTCTAGTAGGATTTGGGAAAACAACCGTCGAGCCGGCGTCCTATACGTCATCCCGGCGCAGGCCGGGCTTCAGGGGACCCTTCGGGACAAGGCCAAGTGCAAGGGACAAGTAACTTTGCTGGATGCCGGTCTTCACCAGAATGACGATGTGAGTGCATGTGGTGAATACCGGCTTGGAGGCGGCTTCGATGGGTGTAAACACAACGCTGCAATCTCCCGCCAAAGGAATCTCCTGAATTGAACGCAGCGCAATGGCGCAACAAACTAGGACAATCACTCCCGTTTTACTACGGTTGGGTCATCGTCGCCAGCACGGTGTCGGTCAGCCTATCGACACGCACCATCATGGCGGTGGCGACTTTATCCGTGTTCGTGGTTCCTATGACTCAGGATATGGGGTGGTCACGGGGATTGTTTTCCGGCGCGGTTAGTCTCGGCGGCCTGTGCGCAGTGTTCCTCTCCCCCTTGGTTGGCAAATGGCTTGACCGGTATGGCTCTGGCCTGCTGCTGACCGTTGCCTCAGTGTTGACTGGGGCGTTGGCTATTGGATTGTCGTTCGTGGGCAACCCGGCGGCATTCTATGCCCTGTACGTGCCGGGGCGGTTGATTTTCTCCGGTCCCCTTGAGTTGGGTATTCCCACTGCTATAAGCAACTGGTTCATTCGCCGCCGCCCCTTGGGTCTCGCCGCCGACGCTGTCGCCAAGGGGGCCGGTCTCACCATGATTCCCTTGTTGGCCCAGTTCATAATCACCGGATGGGACTGGCGCACCGCATGGATCACCTTGGGTGTCTTGACCTTCGCCATCGGGGTGATCCCCCCGGTCCTGCTCATGACCCGGCGTCCGGAAGACATGGGATTGGAGCCCGACCCGGTGCCTGACCGGCATATAGAAGAGGTGGGAGCTGCTTCGAAGGGCGATGCATCTACCCCGGCTCCGGCTACCGAGACCAGGTTTACCGAATCGAATTTCACGGTGCGCCAAGCGTTCCGCACCCGCGCTTTCTGGCTTTTGTCAGCCTTCACGGCAGCGGGATTCATGGTGCAGGCGGGGGTAAGCCTTCATCAGGTTGCCCACTACATCAACCAAGGACTACCGGGGCCGTCGGCGGCGTTGACCGCCAGCACCTTCGCCTTCTCTCAGATATTCAGCGCCATGTTTTGGGCGGCCTTGGGGAGGCGTTTCCCAGTGAGGTTCCTGCTATCGGCGGCGGCGTTCGTCGTGGCCGCTGCGGCCTTTGGCACATCGATCAGCGAGTCTTTGCCCACGGCGTTGATTGCCGCCGCCACCGTGGGGATGGGGGTGGGGGGACTACATCTGTTGGTGAGGCTGGCGTGGGCCGACTACTATGGCCGGGAGCATCTGGGGGCTATACGTGGCTATA
Organism: uncultured bacterium; assembly: GCA_963997925.1. GTDB lineage: Bacteria > Chloroflexota > Dehalococcoidia > Lucifugimonadales > UBA3495 > UBA11650. The sequence goes on along the minus strand of CAXEOX010000029.1, from coordinate 11,539 downwards.
CCATGTCGGCGCAGATCGGCGGGCAGGCGGTCGGCCCGGTGTTGGCCGGGTTCCTGTTCGACGCGACCAGCTCTTATCAGCTGGCGTTATTGGTGTTCACCGGTTCGGCTCTTTTAGCAGGTGTACTAGCCTTGTTCGCCACTCCGCCGAAACTGTCGGTGCAGACTCCGGAGCCAGCCACGGTTTAACTAGCCAACAACTCTTTCAGGGCATCGTCGATGAACTTAGTGTCCGCAGGGTTGCGGCCCGGACCGCCGCCGATGTGTCCCCAGATGGTTGGGATGACCCTAAGTTCGGCGTTGGGCATGTGGCCGACTTCGATCTCGTTGTCTTCTGGTGGGAAGTATTGGTCGGTTCTTGAGGGCATGACTATTGCCTTGGCTTTTGTCGAGCCCAGGGCTTTATGGAAGTCCCCGCTGTATAGAGGGTTGTCGCTTATGTCGCCGTTCTGCCAGGTGTAAACCATGGCCAAGATGTCGTTGGCGTCCAGTTGCAAGTATCGCCCCTCCCACCCGGTTATCAGGTAGTCCTCCAGGGACGAGAACCCCATCTCGAGATACACCCGCTCCCGGTAAAAAGCCTGGGACGGAGCCCATCCGGCGTACACCCGTGCCATCGCCCGGAGGCCCTTATCGGGAGGGTTGTCGTACCAGCCACCGTTCCAAGCGTCGTCACCGCGCAACGCAGCCTTCACCCCTTCCAGAAACACGAAGTTGTGGCGGGATGTCTTGGCGGACCCGCACCAGGGCGCGATGCGCTCAACCATGTCCGGGAACAATGCGCCCCAGTGGAAGGTCTGCTGGGCGCCCATGGAGAAACCGCACACCAAGGCGATACGCTCGATGCCGAACTGCTCGGTAACAAGGCGGCGCTGGCACATGATGTTGTCGTAGTAAGTGGTTCCGGGGAACCGGGCCCGGTCGTAGGGCGGTGGGGTGTTGCTGGGAGATGAGGACAAGCCGTTGCCCAGAAGGTTTGGGATGATGATGAAGTATCTCGCTGGGTCCAACGCCATGCCGGAGCCAATCATGGGCTCGTTGGCCGGATGCTGGGAACCGAAGAAGGTGGGGAAGACGATGACGTTGTCCTTTGCGGCGTTCAACTCCCCGTAGGTTTTGTAGGCCAGCTTGGCGTCGCGGATCCGTAGTCCGGACTGAACGTCGATATCGCCCAAGTCGAATATCTGGTGGTCGTTGATCATAAAAACCTCGATCGCTGGGTAGTTGTCTGGTTGCCTAGAAGTTAGATTGTACCGAAATGCGTTACGGCTCCCGGCGCACATCGCCGAGTGTTAACGTGAAGATTATTGAGAGGATGAGTCCAATCAGTCCCAGAACGGTGATGGTAACGACCACTCCACTGAATTCAGCGAAGATGCCAACCAGGATGCTGAAAGGGAACACGAAACCCTGTCCGTAGCTGGCCAGGCTGGTGACCCGGCTCCTGAACCGGTCAGGAGTGCTTAACTGTATCAGAGTTCCGCTGGTGGTGCGGAAGTGCGCCTGGGCCAAGGACATGAACCCGATCAGGATAAGGGCGGGCAGCAGTGGATACAGGGGTAATAGCCACGGGGATAGGGCAAACAGGATAACGAAGATCGAACTGAACAGGATAGATACCAGGGCCACCAGACCTTTGTTAAAGCTAAACCCGATAGAAGCGATGACAACAGAGGAGATAAATCCACCCACTCCGGTGGCCGACAACAGAAAACCACCCACGTCGGCGTTTTGGCGGAGGACATCTGCGGTGAATACCGGCAGAAGGAACCATGCTTGATGCAGGACTACGTTGGGAATCAGACCCAAAAGGATGAGGGTTAGGATGATTCGTTTCTCGCTGCGGATGAACCGGACTCCCTCACCGAATTCGGAGACAGCCGACCTGCGGCGGGCGACTACCTCCCGCTGGTATGGGGTCTTCATCGGGAGGTACACCAGGACCGTGGCGGCGTAGAGAGATGCCTCGACCAGAAAGTTGGTGGTGAATCCCAGACCGGCGATGATGATTCCGCCGACGAAGGGGCCGAAGATGCGAGTCCCGGTGATGTTCATGGAGTTGGCGGCGAAGGCATTCCCGAAGGATTCCGGTGGGACGGTATTGGCGATGAGTGCCTGCCGCATCGGTTGGGCGATGGACCGGCTGATGCCGCTGGCCAGGACGTAGGTATAGGCGATCCAAACCCGCAGTTGATTGGTAAGACCAAGACCATGGTCAGATACGATGAGTAGTGCGAAAAGGACGGCAAGTATCGCCATGAAAGTCTGGATTTTCATGAGCAGCTGCCGCCGGTCCACCCGGTCTCCCCACACCCCGCCCCAAGGGCCAACCAGCAACACGGGCAGGGTGCTTAACCCGCCGACGGTGACGACCTGCAAAATAGATGTGGACGACCCCACGGTTAGTTCACGGACGAACCAACCAATGGACAGTAGTTGTAGCCATTGGGCGCTGTTGGAGAAGAAATTGCCGGTCCAGAGAAGGCGGTAATTCCTGTAGGTTATGAGGGATTCAAAGGTATGCAGCTGGGGAAGACGAAGTAATTTTATCGTGGTGCGCTCCTGGGATGCCGCCCGCCATTCAGGCCGGTTTCAATCTACCCATCTTACCCCTTGACTTCAAGTACCACCACCGGGATATCCCGGTCGGTGCGGGACTGATACTCCAAGAAGGGGGGCCATATATTGGCCATGATGCTCCAAAGGGCAGGCTTTTCTTCGGGTGTCGCGGTTCTGGCACGGGCCGGGACGTGGCAGGTCTTGATCTGAATCTCCACATCTGGAGTCTTGGACAGGTTCCGGTACCAGCCAGGATTTCGGGGAGCTCCGCTGCGGGAAGCCACCAATATATAGTGATTGCCGTCCCGCCCGTAGATGAGCGGCGTGGTGTTCGGGTTCCCTGACTCCCTTCCGATGGTGGTAAGGAGTAGGGTGGGAGCCCCGCCCCAGATGTGCCCGTCTTCACCGCCGGATTTCAAATACCGGGACATGTGGTCGTTGACCCGCTTGCGCGCCTTATTGCGCTCCCGCTCGCTATGGTCTGCCATGCCGCTTTCGTCCTTGGCTAAGGTTCAGGGGGAAGAGGTCAGCCGGACCGGACTCGCAGGTCACTGTGAAAGAATAGTAATCCCGGTGGTACAGGACCGTCCAGTTTCTCCTTGTCTGGACGTAGCAGAGTATCCTGTTGACCGGCGAAATCAAAGTAACTATGATTGGCCCGGTTAACTGGGCTCCTGAGGCCCTCCACCTGGCCGGTCCAGACCGATCGAGGCGGCAATCTTGGACGAACAAACCGTGGTTGAAAACATTAGGGCTCTCGCGTCTGAGTTTGCGAATGAGCGAGGAGAGCGTCAGCTCCGGCGTGATTTGCGCCGGGCCGATTTCGACAAAATCAGAGACTCGGGATATCTACTAACTGCCGTTCCAGTCGACCAGGGGAGAATCTTCGAAAGCGTTGAGAAGGCGACTCGCCCCATCTGCGACATGCTGAGCATCTTGGCCCAGGGAGGCCCATCCATCGCCCTGGTGTCAGCCATGCATCCCGCCGTCATCACCTTCGGGACCGGCTGCTTCTGCCCGAGGCGCCAGCTCTCTATCGCGATGCCTGGAAGAAACAAAGGTGTTAGGTGTTCCAAACCGCTGTGGATGGTTGCCAGTGGGGCACCGTCGTGCCCGAAGGCGGCAGCGCTGGCGACACCGGTAGGACGATAGCGGCTGCCAAACTCACTGTCCGAGAGGGGGAGTATCTTTTGAGCGGCGAGAAGCATTTCGGCAGCGGGTCGGGAATGACTTCTTTCAAGATCACAACCGCTATCCCCGAAGGAGAATCGGAGATTGAAAGCTTCTTCATGGACAGCAATGGGATGGATCGGCTGGCGTGAAGCTGGCGGCGGAGTGGGACGGTTGGGGAATGACCGCCACCCAGAGCCACGCCATGACCTTTCAGGATTTTCCGGTAACTCGTTCCGCTTGGCCGGGGCTTCGGCAACAACCGCAGTTAGCGTGAGGTTCCGCCGAGTGCATGTTCACCGCTGTGATTCTCGGGGTCATCGAAGTGACCATCGATACAGCACTGCGGCGGTTATATGGGGAAAAAGATTGGGCCCGTTCCTACGAGCAGACCGAGTGGGCGCAGATTGAGATAGAGTTCTGACTGATTCACCAGGCTTACGAGGGTATGCTCAGCTCGGTGGAGACAGGTGAAGGCGGAACTCAAGACACCCGATTGGGCAAAGAAGCTGTGGCCCAATCGGCTGAAACCGTCATGCTTCGTATCTGCAAGGTGATGGGCGGAGGAGCTACTCCCGCCGCTCACCCTTCGGCTATTGGCTCCAAGAGGTGCGGGCCCTGGGATTCCTAAGGCCCCCCTGGGCCCTGGCCTTCGACCAGATTTTCGAGGGGGCTACGGCTGATCCGGAGACGGTTGAGGGGTAGATTGGGCTCGAGGATAGCGACCGTCTACTCCAGCGAAAACCCCTCGTACCCGTTGGCCGCAACCTCGTTGCGTTTGGCGCGCATCACTGGGGCGCTGTCGGGGGCGGTGAGGAGGACGCGGGCTTTGCCGGGGATGTTGGCCCCCACGAACCAGGAGTCGGCCTGGCCCCGGAGAATCTTTTCGCCCCCCTCGTTGACGTGCTGGACCCAATCGTCCTCCGCCTGGAGCGTGGGCGAGATACGCACGAACTCGTTCTCTCGGACGTAGCAGATGGCTTCGGCTACCCAGTCCACCAGGGGCTCGGCGGCCCGGACGAAGTTGCCGACCGAAGCCGAGTTGACGGTGAAGAGGTTGGGGAATCCGGCGCTGGTGATGCCCATGTAGGTTCGCGGGCCCCCGGCGAATTTCTCTTTTAATGACTTCCCGCCGATGCCGCGGATGTCCAACTTGTTCAACGAGCCGGTCACGGCGTCGAACCCAGTGGCGTAGATGATGACGTCAAACTCGTACTCGGCATCGCTGGTCTTGACGCCATTCGGGGTGATGCGTTCGATGGGAGCTTTGCGCACGTCGACCAGCAAGACGTTGTCTTGGTTGTAGACTTCGTAGTACCCGCTCTCGCATGGGAGGCGTTTGGAGCCGAACATATGGTCTTTGGGCACCAGCATTTCCGCAACAACCGGGTCGTGGACGCGTTCGCGAATCTTGTTGCGGAAGAACTCGGCGTAGTCCTCGTTGGCCTCTCCGGGAACCATGATGTCGTGGAAATTGGCCAGCCATTTCCCGAATCCTCCAACCTGCCACAGCCTCTCGTACTGTTCCAGCCGTTCTTCTGGCGAAACTTCCAGGGCCGACCGGGGGTCGAATTCGTGGATGAACGATCCCGGAGTTTCCATACACTTCTTGAATATCTCCGGGTAGTTGGCTTTGATCTCCCGCTGGGTCTCATCGTCGATGGGACCGTTGCGGAGGGGGGCGCAGAAGTTCGCCGTGCGCTGGAAGACGGTGAGGTGGGAGACTTCCTTTGCAATCTCGGTGATGAGCTGGACGCCGGTGGCTCCGGTGCCGATAACCCCCACCCGCTTGCCAGCCAGGTCCATGCCTTCATGAGGCCATCTGCTGGTGTGGCACCAGGGTCCCTTGAAGCTGTGTATGCCCTCAAAGTCGGGAGTGTATCCCGAAGATAGGATACCAACCGACGTTATCACGAATTGGGCCTTGGCTTGGTGGCCATCCTCCAGTTCGACTAGCCAGCGGCTGTCGTCCTCGTCAAATACGGCCGACATGACTCGGGAGTTGAGCCGGATGTTCGGTCGCAAGTTGAACTTGTCTGCCACATAATTGAGGTAGCGTTCGTTCTCGGGTTGTCCGGAATAGTGTTCCTTCCAGTCCCATTCCTGTAGGAGTTCCTCTGAGAAGGAGTATCCGTAAGAATAACTTTCCGAGTCGAACCGGCAACCCGGATAGCGGTTCCAATACCAGGTGCCGCCAACTCCGCCACCGTCATCAAATACCTGAACCGAGAGTCCTTTTGCTCGCAGACGGTACAGCGAATACAATCCCGTAACCCCGGCGCCGATGACTATGACGTCGAACTGGGCTATTTCCTGGGGCGTCCCCGCATCGGCTGCCGGTGAGTGATTCTCAAGGTTTGCCATGTAAATCTCCTAGAGTTATTTAGAGCGGAGTCATTGCGAAGGAATCATCCTCCAGTCCATCCAACGGTTTATGAGTTCTTATACCCTGCCAGAGGAACATTCGTTTGGCGACCTCAATTCTACACCAGGGGTGGTCAACCAGCACGTGGGATGAGTCTGCTGCGAGCGATTAACCGGTAGCAAGCATCTCGTCGGTGCTGAACCTGGGGGAGAGTAGTTGTGGGCCGTGTGGAGTGACCAGAATCATGTCTTGCAGGTGCCAGAACCTGACGTGGGGCTCCAATGCTAGAACCATTCCCTCTTCCAGTTCTTGGTGGCAATTGGGAACGATGTAGGGTTCCTGTTGATGCCACCAAGCCCCCACGCTATGTCCGACCAAGGAGACCCGGTCTTGGTAGCCTGCCTCTTTAAACTTGTTCGAGGCGAAACGGTGGATGTCGCTGGCTATGACACCGACCTGGCATTGATCGACTGTAGCCCGGTAGATATCCAGCATCAGCCGGTAGGTGTCCTTCTGTTCTTGGCTGGGATCGCCGACCACGACAGTTCGGGATTGATGCCCGGGGTAGCCTTGGTAGTAGGACACGTAGTCGTTGCGGATGATGTCACCGCGTTGGAACTTCATGTCGCTCTCGCCGCCGTAAGCCACGCTGTTCCGGTTGCTATTCAGGATGCCGTGGGCCCACTGGGCGCCCCTCTGTACGCAACTGGCGACGATGCGGCTATGAACCTCCCGCTCGGTGTCGCCTTCCCGCACGGTGGGAAACACTTCCAGGTAAGCCTCATCGAGAATCAACGCCCCCTCCCGAAGTAGCTCGACTTCGCCCGATGTCTTGATCCATCGGACTTGGTCCATCATCCCGGTGCAATCTAAGAGCTCGCCGCCAGGCAATAACCCGGCCATCTCTTCCCACCGGGCAGCGCTGACGTAGGTCTTTTCCAAGCCTACAACTCCCCGGTCCATGCCAAGATCTTTGAGGATTTCGGCCGCCTTTTGGTAGGGAGATTCGGCGTAGTCGTCGTAGACCACAATCTTCTCCAGCCAAGAGTCCCGCAGGGCCAGCGGCGCAGCGTAGTGGTTCAGAACCATGACCGGTTCACCGTGGCGAGGCCACACCAAAAGCACCTCCCGGGGAGAATCGGGAAAGTCCAGGTGCCGGCCCAGAGTTCCCGGATAGGAGAAACCGGCCAGGTAGGTGAAGTTCTTTCCAGAGCGCAAAATCAGGGCGGAACAACCTGCTAGGTCCATGAATCTGTTCAGCCGGTTGACATTGGCGATGATTGTTCTGGTCTGATCTGACATGCTTTCCCTCCTGGCCGGATAGGCAACAACCTAACATCGTTGACGTGTGTTGACAATGGTTTTTCCCCTGCCCATAGTAAGGCCGAACCCGGATCTCATCGAGGTAAGATTATGCCGCATGAGGAATTCCACGACCCCCTTGCCCCGCCGGACCCGCTGCGGGACTGGTACGTCAACACCATCTGGGGCAAACAGGTCGACGACGACGACGTCCTATTCGAGGTTATGAGCTTGCAGGTGTTCCAGGCCGGACTTACCTGGCGCATGATTTTGAACAAGCGGGACGGGTTCCGTGCGGCCTTCGATGATTGGAGCATTAGGTCCGTGGCTGGTTTCGGGTCGGCCCAAGTAGAGGCTCTCCGAGAAGACCCTGGAATAATCCGTAACCGGCTGAAGATCCAGGCCACTGTCGACAACGCTCGCACCGTTCGATCCCTCCAAAACGAGCACGGAAGCTTCTGCAACTGGTTCTACAACGTTCTGGAAGGGACCGAATATCCGGCGCTACAGAAGGCGTTACGGAGTAAGTTCAAGTTCATGGGGCCGGAGATTTCCCGCATGTGGCTGATGGCGTCGGGACGTATAACCAGGGAAGAGGGCGACAAATATCGGCCATAAGAATACCGTGTCATCTTTGACATTGGAACAAATCAACGGGGTGTTTCGTCTTAAGGATTAAGCAAGCAAAGAATGCACTGAGAGGAGAACCCCGATGAAGAAGAACGTTGGGGCGGTATTCGGCATGGTTGCGATGCTCTTGTTGCTGGCGTCGGTCGCTTGCGCCGTGAGTACTCCGGACCCGGCATCAACCAACCGCCTCTTACCATCAAAATCACTCCCGATGCGGTGAAGGACGTAACCCGGACACCCGTCGCGGATGATTCAACACCAACAACGATAGAACCCACAGAACCGGTGACCTCCGATGTTTCTCCCACCGGCCCGCCGGCCCAGTCAACTTCCGGCCCGAGCATGGTGGAAACGATAGCTCCGATAGAGAGCGTTAAGGTCGCCGTCTCCGACGCCAGTCCGCCGGTTTATACCCTGTGAATCACGTCGGGTATCCCTGGCGGCTGCGTCAAGTTCGGCGGGTACGAGACTGTCCAAGAGGGCAGGTCCATCTACGTCACCGTAACCAACTTGGAGCCCGGCGAGCCCGTCCCCTGCACGACAATCTATGCCCAACATCAAGGTGAGGTCATCCTAGATGGAGGACTCACTCCGGGCGAGGCCTACAGCGTCGTCGTCAACGGAAAGCTGACCAACTCCTTTACCGCTGGCGACCTCAGGGGCCGTAAGATGGCGGTTGCAGAGTCACCGGTCGAGATAGTGGAAGGGTGGTCTCAGACTCCAGCCCGCCGGAATATACTCTGCGGGTGCTCTCTAGGCTGCCATTGGGAAGTAGCTGCTCCGGGTTCAACGGTTATGACCTTTCCCGCCGGAGCACCGGAATCGTTGACGTGACGGTAACCCACTTGGAAGTGACAGAGATTGTCCCGTGCACCAAAGACCTACCGGTGGTGATGAACGAGATACCTCTGGGGGTGGAATTTATTTCCGGAGAATCGTACAAAGCAATCGTTAACGGAGAAGTAACCAACTCCTTCGTAGGCCGCGAACCCGCAGGTCGCCCGGTGGTCGTGAAGGAGTCGCCGGTTGAGAGCGTTGAATTGATTATCCTAGAGTCGTTCCCTCCCCAGTACCGAATCAAAGTGGTCTCCACAATGAGTGGTAGCAGTTGCTCGCAGTTCAACGGTTATGACATTTCCCGTCCCTTCGTCAACAACATTCAGGTGAAGGTGACCTACCTTGCTCCTGCGGGAGTAGTGGAATGCACCGCTGACGTAGCCTACGTGGAGACGGACATACCTCTGGACAGCGACTTCAACTCCAAAGAGGAATACACCGTCGCCGTCAACAACGTAAGCGGGACTTTTATAGCACAATAGGCCCTGGGGTAGCGCTGATGGGCTATAGAGTAATCAGCCGGTCTGGGTTACTGTAGAAGAGCGGTTTTAGGAGGAAATGAATGGAGTACCGGAGTTGAGCGGCAACATATCAGTCACAGTATGGTTCGATTATTCCTGCCCCCATTGCCACCGGGGATTGGCGTGGTTGGACACGCTGTCCGGTGAACTGCCCCTCACCATAGACCGACGGCCCTATCTGCTCCGCCCTGACGCTCCATTAAAGACCCTCTTGGCACAGGAGCGGGCGACTGAAACGGCATCACCATCCCAGGCTGAATCAGGCCGCCGTCCGCCATTGGCCCCTCTTGGCGCTCAACCGGCGGCGGAGCCCTTCTCCAGCCGCTCTCTTAGCACTGTACTGGTCCACGAGGCTACGGCGTTCGCTAAAGATCACGGCAAGGATCGGGAATTCTACCTGGAGGTCTCCGGAGAATACTGGCGAGGGGGCGCCGATCTGGGAAGCATCTTTACCCTCCGACGGTCGGCCATCAAGATTGGGCTGGATTGGTCGGCCATGTGGCCGGCTTTGGAATCCGGTCACTACCGTGCCAGGGTGATGGAGGAGCATCGGGTGGCTGTGGAGCGGGGTGTGAAGGGAGTACCGTCCTATCTCATCGCTGGGAAGATGTATACGGGCGGCGTGGGTCTTGATGCTTTGCGTGCCGCGCTGGAAGAGGCGGGGTCGGACCGGTAGCGCTCAGGCAGCCGCCGGGGTGGCTCTTAACTGGGGCGGCTTGGCCAGCAAGATGAGTCCTATGGTCCCGACCCCCACCATTCCAAGGGTTATAAACGCTAAGTGATAACTCCCCGAGACGTCGAATACCAGCCCTGAGAATATCGCACCTACGGCCTGTCCCAAACCTACGAAAGGCTCGGTTACTCCCCTTATCACCCCGATGGATTGGCGCCCGAAATAGTCGGCGTAAGCTACGGCGGGCACGACTAGAATCCCTCCCACTGACGCACCCCATAACGACGCTATCAGAAGCGCTTGCCATATGGTGGTGACGGACGGGAATAGAAACAACGATACTACCATCATCAATGCGACAGCGGCGTAACAATACCGGATGGGAACCCTCTCCACCAGCCAGCCCCACACAAGACTGCCGATTCCGGTGAACGCTGCATTGAAGCTGATGGCCAGAGCCGAAATAGCAACCCCGAGGCCTTGGTCGATGAAGTAGGCTCCTTGGTGGGTGTTCGTGCCTGCTTGCATCAAGAAAAGCATTCCCGTGGCCAGCGCAAGAAGCCAAAGAGTAGGGGTCCGGCGTGCGTCTCCCAATGTCCAGTTGGGTTCTTCGGCCGGTGCGGTTTCCACCTGCGACTTTTCCTCTTTCCGTTCTTGTGGTATATCGGGCGTCAGTCCCAGTGACTCAGGGGACTGCCGGATAAATAACGCAACCGGTCCCAAGGCCGCGGCCCATACGATTACTCCTAGAACCATCCAAGCAGCCTGCCAACCCCAGTAAGTAATTACCAATCCGGCCACCAACGGAAATATGATCATGCCCAAAGAATGGGATAGGAACAGGACGCCGGTAGCCCGACCGCGCCGTCCCACGAACCACCGGGATATCGCTACAGAGGGTCCTATCTGGAATGAACTGGAGAATAAAACCCGGCTCATTCCGAAGGCCAGGTAGAACGCAATGGGAAAGGTGGCCCAGGCTAAAGAGAAGGTAGATATGCCCAGAGCTAAAACGCTGACCGTGAGAATCACCCGAACGCCGTATCGATCAGAGGCCCAGCCGACTATTGGAGAAGTGACTGCAGCCACCAATCCGCCAAGGCTGGCGGCGCCTGCGATCAAGGTGCGGCTCCACCCCAAGTCGTCAGAAATTGGGAATATGAAAACTGCCAGGGTGAGGCTGGCAGCGGCGTTCCGCACGAACATGGCGTCGCCAGCCGCAAAGAGGATAACCCAGCCGTAGTAGAAGGGCAATTTGTGGGCGAGCCGGTTAATCAAGCTATATCTATCCCATGAATAACTCCGTCGGCATTCGGAACGACTGGAAACCGAAGACCTGCGGAGAGAACGTTTAAGATTTCGATGCCAGTATGTGCTTCGCCATAGTCAGGCGCATGCGGAAAGCTGGTGAAAATCACTCCAACCTAGGCATATTGTAACGGTCTTCGGGATTTACCCATCCCTTGAAATTGGGGGTTCGCTT
>CAXEOX010000028.1:0-31899 GCA_963997925.1 uncultured bacterium | reverse complement strand
CCCACCGAGACGCCGGTCTTGGCCGATGTTTGGGGCGATCTCCCCACGATGCTCAACGGTCCCAGGGTGAACGACATATTGGCCGACAGCTTCAAGAATCCGGAGGAATACGGGCTGGAGCCGCCCCAAACTACCATCCGGCTTGGAATGGCCGCCGGGGCCGACGTTGAGTTCTATCTGGGTGACACAACGCCCGATGGCGAGCACCGTTATGTCAGCGTAAAAGATAAGACCGAGTTATACGCCATGCCTAAACAACGGGCAGACCGCTTGATCGCATTGGTGACGGACCCACCGGTTCTTCCTGAGGACAAACCGAATCCTGGTCCGGGTTGACCGACAAGACTCATCTGTTGCAAAACCTTAAAGGTCTAAGAAACTAAATACAGGGGCGCCCCGACGTGATCGAGGCGCCCTTATCTTTCCGGGAGAGCCGATTTGAAAGCTGAAATAATCTCCGTTGGAACCGAGATTTTGATGGGCGAGTTGACCGATACCAATGCCGCCTGGGTCGCAGCTAGATTGCCCGCCTTGGGGATTCAACTCCGTTGGGTGTCCATCGTCGGCGACAACTTGGAAATGCTGTCTGAGGCCTTCACCAAAGGGCTGGAACGATCGGACATCATCTTCACCACCGGCGGCTTGGGACCAACCCAGGACGACTTGACCAGGGAAGGCGTCGCAGCAGCTCTAGGGGAGACCCCCACGGTTCAAGAAGACGCGGTTCGCCATCTGGAACAGCAGTTCCGGGACCGTGGCACAAGCATGCCACCCCGCAACATCAAGCAGGCCCATCTGATTCCCTCGGCCCAATTCATCACCAACCGCAGCGGCACGGCCCCCGGTTGGTGGGCGGAAAGCAACGGCGGCATCATCGTGTGCATGCCCGGCCCACCTGCGGAGATGCACACCATCTGGGAAGAAGAGGTGGTGCCACGGCTGCTTAAGATTGTGGATGAAGAAGTCACCATCACCCGCAACATAAAAACCATGGGCATGTCGGAAGCGGAGATGGACGAAGTTATCTCCGAGTTCTTCGGCCAAGAGAACCCCTACCTCGGTATCTACTCCAAAGCCGATGGTAATCATCTGCGAATCATTGCCAGGGCCAAGGACGAAACGACCGCCCGGTCTCTTATCGACCCCGTAGAAAGAGCCATAGAGGACCGTTTGGCCCCCTATATCTGGGGATACGACGAGGAAACCCCGGACCAAGCCGTGGGGATCGCTCTTCGCGAACGAGGCCTCACCCTGGCAACCATGGAGTCGAACACCGGCGGATACCTGGTCAACAGCCTTACCGACTCTCTGGATAGCGCCAACTACTTCAAGGGAGGGCTGGTGGCGATCGGCGACGAAGTGAAGATAGCACACGGAGTGCCGGCGGAAGTCATCCAACAGCATGGCTCGGTTAGCCAGCAAACCGCGGACGCCATGGCCGAAGCGGTACGCAAGGGATTAGGGGCCGACTACGGTATCGGTATATCCGGAGCAGATGGCTCACCATCCAAAGATGGACAGCCCGCCGGGCTAGCTTACCTGTCCATCACGGGACCTAACGGGTCGAGACAGATGGAACTTCGGGTGCCTCCCCGACGCGTGACGGTGAAAAGGCGTATGTCCAACAACGCCCTTATAGAATTACGAAAGTTGATTGTCGCGGAAGGCTAAGCGTTGGGGCTCTAAACAAACCTCGCTTTCATGCCCTAGGGGCGGGTTTGAAACCCGCCCCTACCTGCGCAAGAGCTATGCCGGTCCAGCATTGAACGCCAGAAGGGGCACCGCAAGTGGTGCCCCTTCTCCATCATAAACAGATAATCCAGTCCTGAAGCCTACTGAGTGAGCTGCCGGTACAGCATTGGCAGCCGCTCCGGCAATGCCCAAATCTCCCCCAGAACCTCGTATCCCATATCGCCGCACATGCTCTTTAGGTAGTCATGTCCAGCCTTGTCCACCGTGAGGCAGAAGGGGGTGATGCTCTTGCGTTTGGCCTCCAACAGGGCCATGTGGGTGTCGTGGACGGCGTACTCCTTCTCCACACCCTCCCGGCTGTAACCCCGGTCCTGGGGACGACCGTCGCTGATGAGGAAAAGAATCTTCGTCGTCGCGTCTATTTTCTCCAGCTTGGTGATCGAGTGGCGTATCGCCGCGCCCATGCGGGTGGCATGGAGAGGTGTTACCTTGTCGATGCGCCGCTTCACCTTATCTCCGAAGGCTTCATCAATGTCCTTTATTACGTAGAACTCCACGTTCTCTCGACCGTAACCCGAGAAGCCGTAGATGCCATAGGTATCTCCGATAGCTTCCAAGGCCTGAATCAGCAGAGCGGTGCTCTCCTTCTCCAGGTCGATTATGCGCTTGTAGTTGCGGCGCACCAAGCCCTCGCGGCGGCGGCGCAGCCATACCATGTACTCCACCGGATCGTCCGGGGCGTCGCGGTCGTCAACCACCTGGCGGCCTTCGTCGATGGCCTCGGCGGTGGAAGCGCTCATGTCCAGCAGGAACACCACTGCCACGTCCCGCCGGTTCCGGTTGCGATGCCAGTAAATCTTCTCGTCCGGCGTAAGGCCCATCCTTAGGTCGGTCCAAGCTTCCAGCGCGGCGTTCAGATCGAGATCCTCGCCATCAACCAACCGGTAAATCTTCTTCATGCTTTCCGGCATGATTAGCTCGAACTGGCGCTTGATGTGATTGGACAGGGACAGGTAATTCTTCAGTGCGTCGTTGTAGAAGGTTGAGTCTCCCTCCTCCACTACCTTCTCTTTAACGATGCACCAGCGCGGCTTATAGTCGTTGGCTCGGAAGTCCCACTCATCGTAGGCAAAGGTCTTGGGTTCCCGGGCCTCCAGTTCTCCGCCTTGGTCGTCGTCATGCAGCAGGGGTCCGTAACCCTCTCCCGGTTGGGAGTTGGGCGGCGGCGTCCCGGCCTCTTTCATCAAGTTCTGGGCAAAAGCGCTCATGCTGTCGTTAGCGTCGCCTTGTTCAGCGTCCAACTCCAACTCCGAGCTTTCCTGAAGGAGTTGTTCCAGCATCTCCTGGGATATGGGCTCGCCCTCACCTTGCTGGTCTTGGTCGGACGCCAGCTTGGTTAGCAACTGAACCATCTCCGGCTTAAAGTCTCCCCGATAATCCACCGGTTCAGGCGACTCACGGGACTCTCCCTCTCCCGATTCTCCGGAAGCGTCCTGTCCTGCTTGCAGTTGATCGATGAGGGATTCGTATTCTTCTTCCGAGAAATCGCCGGGCTCCTCCAAGTCTTCCTGTTCCCAATCTTCTTCCGGCGGGTTCTCATTGGATGTCCGGGATATGATTTCGTAGGCCCTTAGCGTAGCCTCCGCCGTGTCTTCAACCTCGGCTGCGGCGTTGCGCAGTTCATGCAGCACTTGGGATAGAACCACTGCGGCTTCCTTGTATTCCGTGGGTACCGGCAATTCGGTGAACTGTTCAAGGCTCATATGTATGAGCAACTCAACCAGAGCTTCTTGCACACCCATCTCTTGGATCTTTGGCCGGCCAGCCAAGGCCTCATCTTGGACCCGGTTCGCGGCGGCTCGAATGCCTGGGTATTCCACCTTGATTCGGTAGTCTAGGCGGCAATCCTCCAGCACGGTGAAGAGATCGAAGGCCAGGCGGCGGTCTTGGAACAGAGCAAAGAACCGGCCGATGTCGGTGAAGGCCTGAGTAGGTTCAAGGCTTTCCTCGCCAGCCGCTGCCTCTTTTCCGGCATTAATCTCGCTCTCAAGTTCGAAGCGCCGATCATCGAAGAGTTCGCTAGGCTTGGTAAAGTCGAATTTGAAGCTGCCGAACTCCAAGTGGCCCACTTGGTGGGTGGAAACCACCTTGAACCAGGAGAAGTTGTCTTGCTTGTCGGAATAATGGTCCACGATCGTCGGCAGGAACACTTTGGTCCCGTCGGTGGAGGAGGTATCCTCATCCACCCAGCCGATGTTCTTGCTCACCAATTCTTGGGTGTCTAGTACGTCGATGGACGTGCCGGTGAGGGCACTGCAATAAAGACGGATGATACCCTTCACCCGGTCCAATTCCAGGCTTGAGGAAAGGGTTTCCAACATGGCAACGGATGTATTGGACTCGATCTTGAAGAAAGCGATGCCGCTTTCCGGGTTGTCCTTGAGCAGGTCCACCCCGTGGTGGAACCAGGAGTCCAATTGGCTCATGGTAATCTTTTCCAGCACCGTCGCCAGGCTCTTGAGGAAGGGCGGTACTGCCTCGGGCGATACCGACAATAGGGTTTCGCAAAGATCCAGGATATAGCCCTGGGATCCTGCGGGAACCCGGCTCAGCGACTGGGTGCCGTCGGACAAGAAGCGGGAGGTGTCTCGCAGCCCCACCTTCGCCAAACGCTCACCTAGTTTCAGGAACCGGCCGGTTTGGTTTTCGTCCACCTGTTGAAGCGCACGGGGAACCAATTCCAAGCAGGTTTTAATCTCCCGCCAGCTACCGTCGATCAACGCCCTAGTCATGGACAGGAAGGCTTCCCGCTCCCGGCCCATGGCCGGCAAAACGTCCCGTCCCAACACCAAGCATTCGCCGGCGACATCATAGGACTTGTAGGACATCGCCTCAATCAGAGACGCGAAAACTTCCACGTCCCAGAAGGGCAAGTTCCGGACCAAGTCGGGGCTAACTTCAAAGAACTTGGCGGCCAGGGTGCTGGATTTCCAGGTGCCCTTGTACAAGCTCCGGCCCAAACCAGCCCAGCGGGGTATGTACTGTGGCCGTAGGTTGGGCACGATAGAAGCGCTGGCCTTGAAGAAGGCTACGGCCAACGTAGGTGAATCCTGGGCCAGATAGGTGCCGCACCGCGCCCACTGCATGAACGAAGGGAACGACAGGAACCGGGAGACCTGTGGGCCGACCTTGTAGTATTCGACGGCCGATTCCCAAGACCGTACGGTCTGGGTACCGATGGCCAAGCCCTCTTTCGCCCAGAGGATAAGTTCCTCTTCACCGAAAGCCGACTCTATCGACTCCACAGCCTCTTTATAGGCTTCTAATACCGCAGTGGGTAGCTTGGCAAGCTCAGTTTCTATACCCGCCAGAGGAGACGTACTCAACTCAGTGTTCCTCCTTTGCTGTCCCGTCCTCCAGAAGCTCTAAAAACTGCTGGAGAATCTTAGCTGTAGCGCCGAAAACTAGATGCTCATTGTAGGCGTAGGACCGGCTTGTGACCGGCACGCCGTCGTCCAACCGGGTCTCAACCCGGTGGTTCAACGGTTCATTGAGATCAGTCAGGGGAATCTCCAAAACCTCGGCAATCTCGCCCACGCTGGGATTGAAGGCGTAAGGATAAGGAATAGTGCCCACGTACACGTTTACTTTGAAATGGCTCCTAGTGACGACTTCGTCCATCTCTCCCAGAATCGTCACGTCGGACCGGTCTATACCCATCTCTTCTTCGGTCTCTCGCAACGCCGTATCTAAGGAGTCCCGGTCCACCGGATCTCTGGCTCCACCGGGAAACGAAATCTCACCCTTGTGGTGCTCTACCAACTGGGACCGCTTGTTCAATAGTACACAATATTCGCCGTCTTTGGGGTAGAGCAGTAGTAGAACCGAGGCGGGCGTTAGAGATTGGCCGCCCACCGTCTGTTTAGGACGGTGGGCAAGAACTTGGCTTACGATGTCCGGAGGAGATAAGGCCATCAAACCCCTACTCGAATATAGAGGACACGACCTCTTCGATGCTGCGCTGTAGCTCTGGCTCGTCGGTCAGGGTCCACACGATGGCCACCTGGCAAGCCCGGCGGATATTGATGCCCTCAGAAATCAAACGCCCGGCGTAAATCAACAGGCGAGTGCTGGCGCCTTCTTGAAGACCATGCTCTTGCAGATTGCGAATCTTCTCACCCAGCTTGGCAAGGGATACCGACACCTCGGTGCTGCATCCGCTCTCTCGTTCGATGATTTCGCATTCAACATCCGCCGGTGGGTAGTCAAACTCGATGGATATGAACCGCTGCCTGGTGCTGTGCTTCAAGTCCTTCAGAGCACTCTGATAACCGGGGTTATAAGATATACACAGCAGGAAGCGATCATCCGCTTCGACGATGGAACCGGTTTTCTCTATGGGTAATATACGACGGTGGTCGGTCAACGGATGGATGAGTACCGTGGTGTCCTTTCGAGCTTCCACGACTTCATCCAGGTACAGGATGGCGCCGTTCTTCACTGCACGCGTCATCGGACCGTCGATCCAACGAGTCCCATTGGCATCCAGAAGATAGCGGCCAACCAAGTCGCTAGCGGTAAGGTCTTCATGACAAGCGATGGTGACCAGAGGAACCCGGACCTCTCCTTCCTTGAGTTCCGGAGTGCCGTCATCTTTCATCACGCTCAGGGGACGGCCGAGCTTCCAGGCCATGTATTCCACGAACCTGGTCTTGCCGCAACCGGTAGGCCCTTTAAGCAGCACCGGTATATGCTGATTGTAAGCTGCAGTGAAAAGATCTAACTCGTCTCCAACGACCCGGTAGTACGGCTCGTCTCGGACCAAAAATTCCTCGATCGCATATTCTTTATACTGCGGCTCGTCTACTTCTACCATTAGCCTCTCTCTGTCCTTACGTTTACTCTGCTGTCCCACAGAGCGTTCACGGTCTGTTCCAATGTGGCTACGTCGCCGGAGTTGTCTACCACCAGGTTAGAACGCTCTATGCGTTCGTTCCGGTCCATCTGGGAATCGATGCGGCGGCGCGCTTCCTTTTCGTCCATGCCGTTGCGGGCTTGAAGCCTTTCGATCACTAGCTCGACTGACGAATCAGTGGTCCATACTTCATCGACCAGGGAGTCCCATCCGGCTTCGAATAAGAGGGCGGCCTCAACCACCACCGTCGCGACTCCTTGACCCCGAAAGACCTGTATGCGGTCCGCCACCATTCCCGCCATGCGCGGGTGCATTATCGCATTCAGTTTTTCCAACTGTTGGGGGTCCGAAAACACTATGGCTCCCAGCTCTTGACGATCAATCTCACCGCTGGGTTGCAGGATTTCCTTACCGAAGGTATTTACAACCTCATGCCAACTTTCGGAATTTGGAGTATACGCCTGGTGGCCGACTTCGTCAGCACTGATGACGGATGCTCCTAGCGACTGCAATAGGCGCGCTACCTCACTTTTCCCCGTCCCGATACCCCCAGTGAGTCCGATGACCAACATGAGTTTCCGGCCTCCGGCCCACTAACTTTACCGGTCATCATTAGTCTGAACCGACTTTGACCAGCATTTCATGGTTCTAACGCCTGAGCCATTCTACCAACGTGTCTCCAGATGGTCAACAGCAGCAGTAGTCACGAAACTCGAAGCATTCGGCTGGCTCAGTGCCGAAGGGGAAGGGGTGGAACCTAGCGGAGGAACGGCGGAGGGGGCGATCGGTCAGTGAATCTCAGAATCGAAGTTAATCTCGCCCCATCGGGTGAGGAAAGATTCTTGTAACTCGCGAAACATAGCTTGGTATTCTTCGCTACTGATGGGATTTGTGGTCATGATAACCGCGTCTTCCCGGTTATCCGAATAATAGGCTTTGCGGGTGCCAACGTTTTTGAAGCCATATTTTTCGTAGAGGCGCTGGGCGATGAAATTGGAAACCCTGGCCTCCAATGTCATTACCTTAGAGCCGTATTTAACGGCTTCCCTCAGTGATCCGATGAGAAGCAACTCGCCTATGCCGTTGCCTCGCCTCGTCTCCCGAACCGCAATCTCAGTGATGTGCGCCTCTTCCCCTTGGTACCAGACGCTCACGTAACCGGCGATGGGGGTTTGTAGGTTAGTCTCCTCGTCTTTACCGGGGACCAGGCGTTGGGCGCCCGTTACTACCCGGGACCACAGAGAACGGTTCTCCTTAGAATCAGTGCCCGTGGAATCTTCTTCTTCGGGCTCTTCCGGTTCGCATGCCACCAGATAGCAGGCGTACTGGTTGTTCAATTCCCGTTTAAAAGGAGTGGTGATCCAGAGGGGAGAAAATGCCTCCCGCTCAATCTCAATCACCTGGTCTATGTCACCGGTTTGTAACCGCCGCAGTGAAACTTCCATTGATTGCTACGACCGAAATGTAGGATTCAACTGGAGCATGACCGTCTATTTAGATGCTCCTGAGCCTGGCCTCATTCTAGCATAAGGGTGTCTTTTTAATGTAACTGGTTTGTCAGCCAGTTACTGGAGAATACTTCAATCACTTATACTTGAAGGGAACGATACCGGTTCGGTGGGAACTGGGGGTAATGGGAGAGTAGGGATGCGGGTTCGAAACTTCCCGGCTAGGTTGCTGCCAGTGGCAGCAGTGATGATTCTTATACTAACCGCGTGCGGCGGCGATGAAGCCACTCCCGCTGGGATAGAAACCGAGCAGTCTACCTCCACCACGCCGCCGGTCACCCTCCCGGCCACCCCAGCCCCAACTATCGCCGTCCTAGCCGAATCAACCCCCACTCCTTCAGTAATCCCAACCGTAGTCCCAACTGTGATTCCCACGGTTATACCAACCCTCGCCCCGCCCCGTCCGGCGGCCACACTCACCGTACCGACAGTACCCACAGCAACTCCAGAACCGGAAGCACCCGCAGGGCCTACTCCCGTGCCTCAAAGCGCAGCATTAGATCTGGATGTGACCTTTCCACCGGAAGACATGATTGTCGACAGCGAAACCATCACGGTCACCGGCATCGCCTCACCCGACGCCACGGTGAGCGTCAACGGCAACCTGGCCATCCCTGATGCGGACGGACGCTTTTCCTTGGAATTGATAATTTCGCCGGATGAGAACCCGCTGGCGATCGAGGTGATTGCCACTTCGGTGGCCGGGGAAGAACTATCCCTGGTTCGAACAGTGATTTTCGTACCCTAAGCCCAAGGGCAAGACCGCTTGTCCCCAGCCCCCAATAACCGGAGGCGCCAATATGTTAAAGCTTGGATTCGTGTCCTTGATACTGGCTTTGGTCTTGACCGTTGCCACGCAACCGGCCAGCGCCGCCGTCCTCGGCCAGTCGTCCCAGACAGGAATCTTCGGCGAAGTCGTAAATATCACCGGGGACCATCCCCGAGCCGTCGCCGGTGAGATTGACATCACGCTGAACACAGCCAAAGGCTCGGTGGAGGTTACGGCAAACCCCGGAACGATGATTCGGGTTCCGGGTTTGGAGCAGCCTTCAGTAGAAGACATCCCTCTGGGCAGCTCGGTCGCGGTCTTGGCATCCAATGGTCAAGCAGATTCGATTCTGGTCAAACCGGTCCGGCCGGTGCGCTCCCGCCACTTCACCGGAATAGTGACCGGCGCCGGGGAAGACGGCATCGTCGACATTGAGGACGACAGAGGGCGGATGATTTCAGCGCCCTTGGTCACCGGCCCTTCCTCATTAAGGCCAGGTTATATGGTCACCGCAGTTCTGGAGCAAGACCTAAACTCCGGCGCAATCTTGATTACCGGGCTGGACCAAGCCTTGGACAATCTAAAGCGTCTTGAAGCAGCCTTGGAGCGAGCGGAGAAAGATCAAGCCGCAGGCAAATTGCCGGCCCTTCGGCAGAGACTCAACGAGAACGGTAATCGCCACTTAACCATGGCCCAAGCCTTCCTCAACCCGAGCCATTCCTTACGCCAAGGCCAGCTTAAGGAACAGTTCGAAGCAGCGCAAAATGCCTACTCCCAGGGAATGTCCCGGTTTGGAGCCGGAAAACCCTCGGCCACCGTTTCGGGCATCGTCATCTCCATCGACCAGCAACGAAAGCAGCTTACCGTGCAGCCAGCAAGATTCCCCCCGGTTCAGGTAATCATTGGCGGCGATACCGCCATCAAGTTCCAAGGAAGGGACATCCCCTTCAGCCGCCTGGACGTGGCCAACCGGGTTCAAGTCCGCTACGGGCTGGAATCCCGGACCGCCAGCCGGGTTTCGGTTTCGGCAGGGGCAACGCTGGACAAGACCGCCGCGAAAGTGTTATTGGCAACGAGAGACCCGGGAGCGGTCACCGGCACCGTCTTAGACATAGAACGATTCCCCGGCGAGCTTCCCCACATCACCCTTCGCGACGACGACAGCCAGGACACCGTGACCCTGAATATGTCGACCGAGAGTGTGGTTCTGATTGATGGCGCTCCATCTGCTGTAAACAGAGACCTTCTGGACACCGAAGTGACGGCAATCTTCCACCCGGATTCTCTGGAGTTGATCGAGTTGGATTCTCAAGCCTCCGATGGGGATAACAAGCCCATCCGTGGGGTGATTCACCGTTTCGTCGCCAAAAATCTCCCCGGGAACCTGACCATCCTGACGAGAGACGGGACGATCCGGACTTTCAGCAGGACCACCGAAACGGTGGTCCGCCGAAACGGCCGCCGAGTATCTGTCAACGAGGTCAGGCTGGGCGACGTGGTCCGGGCAAACACCCGCATCGTAAATGCGAGCGGGGACGCCGCGCCGGTACTGGAAGTCCTCAGCCTCAGTTCACCGCCCCTAGCGCCGATACATGGGACCATCACGGGAATCACGAATGCCGGGCAAGGATCGATGCGGGCGACCATCACGACCAACAAGTTGGACATAATAGACATTCTTGTCGACGCCGATACCCAGGTAGTGCAGAAAGGAAAATCCATAGGTCTCGACGGACTGACTTTGGGCCAACGGATAGTGAACGGCGCCTACCAACCTATAACACGAAAGGTAGACCGGCTGACCGTCCAACCGCCTCGCGCCGCCAGCATCAGCGGGGAGATTACTCTGGTGGAAGAGTACCTGTCAGCCGTAACAATCCAACCGCGCCAAGGCGGTCCGGTCATATTAATCTTCCCCCAGACCAAACCGCCGACCATAACACGCCAGAACAAAGGCAACCTAAATCTAAGCGACCTAAAAGCCGGAGACCGTGTGCGGGCCGCTTTCTACGACCCGGCTACCAACCGCGTATTGCGGCTAGTCCTAGCCCCAGTTCCCGATCTTGACTACTAGCCCCACTCTAAAAAACACCCACCGAAGTACAATACTTACCCTTAAGCCAAAAGCCCCCCTTTCGGAAAGGGGGGTTGGGGGGATTTCCACCCACCGGCGGCAACCCACCGCGCATAACAGCCCAATTGACAGAAGCTAGAATCCATATCCCCCTAACCAGCGACGCTAACCTTCCCATACAACCCGTCATACCCCGGCTCGACCATCACTTCACCCACCCGTGCCTTCAAGATGTTCCTAGCCAAAGTCTCCCCCGCAACGGTCACCAGGTCGGCCTCTCCTGCCCACGCCAGAACGTTGAGTTCACTTTCCAGTTCACCGATGATGCGGCTATATTCCCTCTCAACCCGCTTGCTGGCCGGACCGAGACCCATCGTTTCCGCAATGACTTCGATCAAAGGCACCAAACGGATAAAAGGCGGAAAGCCTTCTTGGTTCTGCACGAAGCCACCAGCGTCCCGATGAGAGGATTCTTCGCCATCCGAAAGCCCACTGATGCGGTGCAGCACGCCCAGCGTGAGAGGCCGGTTGCAAACTGGGCACCGTTGGCCGATACGAGCAGTATCCTCCGGTGAGTGGCTGACGCCGCACTTTCGGTGCCCGCTGTGGTGGTACTTGCCTTCTTCGGGGTAGAACTCCACCGAGTAGGCTACCCGGCGATGTCTCAAGGCATCCGCCAATTCCCCGTAGCCCAAGTCCCCATCAAATACCGTAAGTTCCCGCCCCAACTTTGGGGCTGAGTGGGCGTCGGAGAAAGAGACGATGGATCTGTCGCCCAGCCCTTGGATGTTCCAGTTCATGGCCGGGTCGCTGGATAATCCGGTCTCGATGGCGTGGATCTGGGGCGCCATGTCCAGAAAGCACTCTTCCAGGTGGTCGAAGCCTGACTTGGAGCCGAACAGGCCGAACCAGGGCGTCCACACGTGGGCCGGGATGACCATGCACTGGGGGTCTATGTCCAATGCCAGAGCGGTCAGGTCCCTGGCTGACATACGCAGGGTTGGCCGTCCATCTGATTCCAACTTAGCCCCTGCATCGGAAAAAGCGGCTCGGAGCCTGTCCACGGTGGCGAAGCCGGGAGCGAAGAGCAACATATGTACTCTCCGGCTTCTTCCGCCCTGTTTGTACACGCAGCTGACCTCGGTCCCGAGAACGAAACTGACGCCGCCGAACCGATACAATCCCGGGGATACCGGGACAAGTTTATCTTCTAACTCCCGCCGCCAAACAGGGTGGGTGAAATCGGCGCTGGATAGCAGGTCGATGCCCTTAACCCGCGCCCAAGCGGCCAGGCTCTCCAAGGTTATATTCTTGCTGGTGGCGTAGGCATAGCGGGAGTGTAGGTGAAGGTCGGCGGTATAGGACATCCGCGCAGTCTAGCACAGCGGCTTAGCGGCTTAATAGTGGTAATGTTAAGGCGATGGTTCTACTTATACCTAACTAGAGAACGCATTTCCTTGGCCCCGCAGACGCTTCGGTCCCGCAGTATCTTGACCCGTGGGGCTGCCTGACTTATCATTCTGACCGATAATAGTGCTAACATAGGGTGACTAGAAATCCTGCCACCCCATCACATCCCAAGGGGCAATAATGGGGCCGGCCAACATCCGCCAAACCGTAGGAGGTCTTAATAAGATGCCCCCCAAGCATATAATTCGCGACGCAGAGGCCCAGAAGGCCTTATTACATGGAATACAGGCGATAGCCGATGCGGTCAGCCTAACCCTTGGCCCCAAGGGACAGAACGTGATTCTGGAGAAAAAATGGGGCGCACCGGTAATCACCAATGACGGCGTATCGATCGCCAAAGAGATCGACCTGCCCGAATCTTTTGAGAACATGGGCGCTCAACTAATCAAAGAAGCCGCAGCCAAAACCAATGAGTCTGCGGGTGACGGCACCACCACGGCCACCATCCTGGCTCATCTGATGGTCCGAGAAGGAATGCGGCTAGTGGCCGCCGGCGTCGACCCCATGGCCCTCAAGAGGGGTATCGACAAGTGCGTAAAGGCCATCGTCGCCGAGCTGGAAAACCTGGCGACTCCGGTGAACACCCGCGAACAAACCGCCCAAGTCGCTTCTATCTCCGCCAACGATAGCGAGATTGGCGAGATGATGGCCGACGTTATGGAACATGTGGGTCGGGACGGCGTCATCACCGTGGAAGAGAGCAAAGGCGTGGAGTCGGAAACCGAGTACGTGGACGGCATGAACTTCGACCGCGGCTACATCAGCCCCTACTTCGTTACCAACCCGGAAAAGATGGAAGCCGTTATCGAAGATCCCTACATCTTGATTACGGACAAGAAGATCTCGTCGGTGGCCGACTTGGTCCCCATCTTGGAGAAGAACCTCCAGGTATCCAAGAACCTGGTAATCATCGGGGAAGATGTGGACAGCGAGGCCCTGTCGGTCTTGGTAGTTAACAAGATGCGCGGCACCATCAATTGTTTGGCGTTAAAAGCTCCCGGCTTCGGCGACCGTCGCAAGGCCATGCTGGAAGACATCGCCATCCTCACCGGCGGAACGGTCATATCCGAGGAGCAGGGCCGTAAGCTGGAAAACACTGAAACGGTGGACCTTGGCCAGGCCCGAAGAATCGTCTCGACCAAAGACAAGACGACCATCATCGAAGGCAAGGGCGATAAGACTATGATTACCGCCCGAGTCGACCAGATTCAGGTCCAGATGGAAGATACAACTTCCGAGTATGACAAGGAAAAATTGCAGGAACGTATGGCTAAGCTTGCCGGTGGCGTCGCCGTCATCAAGGTTGGCGGGGCCACTGAACCGGAGCTGAAAGAGCGAAAGCAGCGGGTAGAGGACGCTCTTTCCGCAACTAGGGCGGCCGTGGACGAAGGCATCGTGCCCGGCGGTGGAGTGGCCTACGTCCGGGTGCTGCAGGTTCTGGACAACGTCAATCTAGAAAGGGACGAGGCCAATGCGGTAACCATTCTCAAAACCGCTTTGGAGGAACCCCTCCGGATAATCGCCTCCAACTCCGGCCAAGAGGGCCCAGTCGTCCTGAATGAGATTCGGAAGAACGACTCCCCCAACTACGGATTCGACGCCGCCAACATCGAGTACGGCGACCTTCTGGAGAAGGGCATCATCGACCCCTCCAAGGTGGCCCGGATCGCGTTGGAGAACGCCGCCAGCGTAGCGGGCATGATATTGACCACCCAATCCCTCATCACCGAGGAGAAGCAGGATGCGGCAGCGCATGGCGGTCACGACCACGGTCACGACCACGGCGCCGGCGGCATGTTCTAGAAAGCCGTCCTAACTAGACCAGCAAAAGCATCAGGCCCCGGCTAACGCCGGGGCCTGATTTGATTTCAGCCATTGATGGAATACCTGGAGTACCGGTCAGGCATATTCCAACAGGATGTCAGCCAACTCTCTAGGTTGTTGCAGCATCGCCTGATGGCAGGCTTCTAGCTCAACCACGTCAACCCCCGGCACCCGTTCCGCCATACGCCGCTGCGTGTCCGGCGGTAGAATCTTGTCTTGAGTCAGAACCACGTAGGTCACGGGGCTAGTAGGTTCCGGTTGGTCCAGAACAACCTTCGTCTTTAGCACCCGCTTGGGCATCGGTCCGAAGCGGCCTACCGAATGAACAACTTCCATGTGGTCCATGCCGTTGCATAGGTAGTTGTAAATCACCGTGCGAGGCAGCCTCAAGCCCTTGCCAGAAAAAGTGCTCAAGACCGACAATAGACGATAACTCACTCTAGATTTCTGTGGGAGCACACTGAGCATGTTTCGTTGGTATAGGGGCACCATGCCAGCCACCAAGACTATTCGATTGGGAGGCGTAGGTAACTCACCAGCAGCTTGAAGCACCAGACTGGCGGAGAAGCCGTGCCCCACCAGCACCAAGTCCTTTAACTCGCGGCGCTCCACTGCCCGTGTAATGGCGTGAACACATTCTTCCAGCCTGACGTCGGTGGTATCACCGTTGGCATCCGCCCCATGGCCTGGGAGGTCCAAGGTAAATACCCGGTTCGCCTCATGCTGAGAGTAGAGCCGGGGTGGATGCTCCACCGGCGCTGTCAGATATCCCCAAACCTGCCCCCAACTCCAAGCTCCCTGCCCGGCGCCGTGGACCAAAAGATAGTCTGTCATATCCTCATCTTACCGGGAAACCTCCAGGCCAGCCATCTAGATAATCGCTTCATCCCCATATCCAATTAGGGCGAAATGGCATCCCGCAGCGCCGTCAGGAGGGAATCCTCTTCCTCCGGCAATACGGTCCGCGGGTCCAGAATCACCCGGTCGTCTTCGATGCGGGCAATCACCGGGGGCTTCGCTTCCCGCAGATTTCGCATCACCGCCTCGGGACCTCCAGCGCTCCCCTCGCAGGAAAGGGCCAGCACCCAAGTTGGGAGAGTCTCACCGGGAAGACTGCCTCCGCCGACGGCGGATTTGCTGGAAATCACTTCCCCGGGAAGGGCAAGTTGGGACTTCCACCGCTCGGCCCGGTCTTTGATTTCCTGCTCGCCTGCGGAAATCATCCTCCATATAGGAATTTCCGACTCGGCTTCTTGCTTGAGGTAATGCAACAACGTTGCAGTCAACCCTGCCAGGCTCATCTTGTCGATCCTGATGGCTCGGGCCAGGGGGTGTCTTTCCAAGCGCCTAACCAGTTCTGAGGTGCCAACGACCATGCCGGACTGGGGACCACCCAGGAGCTTATCGCCGGAGAAGAAGACCAGTCCCACGCCAGCGGCAATGCTTTCTTGGGGCGTTGGTTCGTGAGCAAGTCCATAAGCCTCGGTGGGCAACAGCGCACCGCTGCCCACATCGTGCAGCACCGGGATGCCTTTTTCCTTGGATAGGGCCACCAACTCGCTGGGTTCAACCTCGGCGGTGAACCCTTCCACCCGAAAGTTACTGGTATGTACCTTCAACAGGGCCGCCGTATTTTCGGTGATGGCGTCTTCGTAGTCTCGGAGATAGGTGCGGTTGGTCGTTCCCACATCAATCAGCTTAGCCCCGCTTTGTTTGAGAACGTCCGGTATCCGGAATCCTCCTCCAATCTCCACGGCCTCGGCCCTGGAAACGATGACCTCTTTGCCTACCGACAAAGCAGACAAACCTAACAGGATGGCGGAAGCGTTGTTGTTCACCGCCAACGCCCCCTCGGCTCCGGTGACCTGCTGCAACAAAGACTGGAGGTGCGCCTGCCGGGAGCCCCGGCGGCCGGTGCTTAGATCCATCTCAAGATCGGTATAGCCCCTAGCGGCCTGAGTCATGGCTTCGATGGCCGCCGGACTCAACGGGGCCCGGCCCAGGTTCGTGTGAATGATTACCCCGGTGGCATTAATCACCTGGCGTGGAGCCGGTTCGGTCATTGACCGAAGCTCGCCGCTAACACCGTCAGCAACATCACCGGCAGAGGGAGCTGTGCCGCCATCCCTTATCTTCTGACGGGCACGGTCCAGTTGACGCCGCACCAGGTCCACCACCCAATCGCGGGGATAGGCTTCGGTCAGCGCGGCCATACCGTCACTGGCCATCACCCGGTCCACGCTGGGCAGGTCACGAAACTGCATCTATTCAAACTCCTTGCGGTGGCCCCTGGGCAACCGGGCTTTATTCTAACATGAGGCCAACCTGACCCGGTCTGCCCGGAAAGCTATTATGTTAAGTACTTCGAGTGTTGTTTCACTGGCTTTGGATTTCCCGGCAGTATAGAATAAGCCAGTCTCGGAATATCTATCAGAGACGTACCAAAGCCAGGTTCGTCTTCGAAACATCTATAAAAACTCAGGAGCAACCACTATGCAAACAGGGCTTCCACCGGAACTAGACGCACTGAAGAACACCATTCGTCAGGTGGTTAAAGACGAGTGCGTGCCCTTGGAAGCCCAGTATCTGGCCAACCCGCCCCAGGAAGGGCAGGACGACGGCGGCCCGCGGGGAATCGCCCAAGCGGTCATGGGTATCGTCGGCACCCTGGACAAGGAAAAGTGGGATCGGCTGAACACTATCTCCAAGCAGACCGGCATCTACACGTCTTTCGTACCCGAAGAGTACGGCGGCGGCGGCATGGGTGCCTTGGGCCATATCATTCTGGACGAGGAAGTGCACAAGAGCATCGTCCAGCTACCGACCTCGCCCGTCCCCATGATGATGATTGGGGCCTGCACCCCGGAACAGGAGCAGCGCTACCTCTACCCGGCGATAAATGGTGACTTGCAATACGCCTTCGGCCAAACCGAACCCGAGGCAGGCTCAGACCCAGGCGGCATGATGCAGACCAGAGCGGTTAAGGACGGCGACGACTGGGTCATCAACGGCACCAAGATGTTCATATCTGGAGCGGCGACGTCCGACTTTATCCTGCTACAGGCCGTCACCGACCCGGACCTCCGCCAGCGGGGCGGCATCACGATGTTTATCATCGACAATCCCACGCCCGGAATGACCTTCGACCCCATCCGCATCTGGACCAGTCCGACCCGGTCTCAGCAACACATGATTCACTTGGACAATGTCCGGGTGCCCCAGACCCAGGTTCTGGGTGAGGTGGGCCGGGGATTCACCTTGGGACAGCAATGGCTGGTGCACCACGACCGGTTGCTTCGGGGGTCCATGGCAACGGGAATCCTGAGCCGGGCCCTGGAGATGGCCATCGAGTGGGCCAAACAACGGATAACCTATGGCCGCCCCATCGCTGACCGGCAGGCCATCCAATGGATGCTCACCGATGTCTACATGGATATCATGGCCCTTAGATCCTTTACAAGGGAGACCGCCGCTCGCGCGGACAACGGCGAGGACGTACGCGTTGAAGCCTCCATGATTAAGTATTGCGCCGGGGAGTGGGGTTGGCGGAGCATCGACAAAATCATGCAGATATTCGGTGGCATCGGGGAATCCCTGGACATGCCGATTTCCCACTGGTATCTCCTGATGCGCCACGCCCGCATCGGCGGGGGCACATCGGAGATTCACAAGTTTGTCATGGCACGGGCTCTGCTCAACGGAAGTGTTTCATTCCAAGGGTAGAACAACCCGTTGCGGCGATTCGCCACAAGGCACCAATGCGGCCTCTTCAGGCCGCAGGTTAGGCTGAATGGTAAGCGCGGCCGAAGTTTTAGACTGCACCAGCCATGAGCCGTTGCCGGTTCTGGACCGTTCCGGCAACACTCACTGCTATAACTGCATCATCGAATCGATGCAGACCCAGGCTTACAACCTGGCACGGCGGATGCTGGACGACTGGTCTCTGGCCGAAGACGCAGTGCAAGAAAGCTTTGTTTCCGGCTACCGGGCTTTCCACCAGTTCCGGGGCGACAACCTCAATGCATGGGTGATGCGCATCGTCGCCAATACCTGCCGGGACATGCTGCGCTCCCGAAAAGCCCGCCCCACCATACCTCTGGACCCCATTTCATCAGATCCGGACGACCCAACCGCGCCTCTTCGGCAGCCGACCTCCCATCCACCGAAGAGTCTCCGGAAGACCACACAGTTCGGGAGGAACTGGCCCGGACAATCCAAGCGGGCCTGGATTCACTCCCCGAAGAGCAGCGGCTGGCAGTGTTGCTGGTGGATGTTCAGGGGATGGACTATGAGGGAGCTGCTTCGGCGATGGACTGCTCCCTAGGCACTGTAAAGTCCCGCCTGGGCCGGGGACGAGGCCAGCTGAGAGACTTCCTGAGAAATACCGGGGAACTATTGCCCGACCTTTTCCGTCAAGAAGTATAGGGCCTATTATGCTGATATTTAGAAAAGGCCACAGCCACATAAAACAGGACGACCTATCGGCGTACCTGGACGGTCAGATTTCCGAAGCCGATGCCGCCAGAATAGACCAGCGCCTGGCCCAATGCGCTGATTGCCGTCAGGAATTGGACGCACTGCGTTCGACTGTCTCCTTGCTCCAGCAGATGCCCGAGCTAACGTTACCTCGAAGTTTCATCATGCCGGGACCGCCTCCGGCCCCGATAGCCATCCGCCCCCCTGCTCCTCTACGTATGCCCCAGTGGGTTTACTCCGGCTCGGCAGCGGTGGCGGCATTGGTCTTGGCCGTCCTGATCTCCGCCGACGCCACCGGATTGCTGGCCCAGGATATTCCAGCCAGGACACTAGAATCAACTTCGGCAGCCGCAACAGCCCCGCAGGCCGCGCCCGAACGCCTTCAAGCGGATGGCGCTGAAGCAGCCGTTGAGATGGCCGCCCCCCTAGCACCGGTTGCAGAGCTTGCCGTGAAAGCAGAAAAGGGCATCAGTGTTACCGTAACCCAGGAGTCGGAGATTTCCGAGGCCGCTGCGAAAGCTCCCGCCCCACCAGGAGCACCTGGAGCGGCGGCCGCGCCTCAAGCCGCCGCCAGATTGGAAGCGCAGGACGATTCGGAGGCTGCCGCTCCGCCTCCGGTAGCCGACCTGGCCTACGCCGAGGCCGAAGTGGTGGCGGAAACCACGGCGACGCCGCCGCCTGCGGTGTCCGCCTTGACTACTCCCGATAAGCCGTCTGGGCCGGCGCTGGTGGCCCAAGAGCGGTCAGGCGGAATTCCTCCCGCCCAGAACCCCTTCACACTCTGGCGGATTCTGGAAGGCGTGACCGCGATAACTGCATTGACGTTCCTCGTGATGTGGCTCCTGAGACGCCGGACAAAGCGGTAGCGCTACCCCTGTCCGGCTCGTCACCTATACCGATCAGATGCCCCGAGCGTCGCCTTAGTCACCCGTTTTGCCTAATGAAAATCCGCCCTTTCATCGATTCTTTCCACCGCCCACGGTTCTATCCTGAACTCATCGTTTGTTGGCCGGGAACTTTTTTGGATGACGGTCCGTCATAAACAATAGAACTTGATAGATCAAGACCGGCCCGGAATATTGGGGGTTATCCCCCGCCAAAGATTTACAGGAGGAAGACATGGAAACACAACGGGGAACCAGGAAAGGAATCTTCGTCTTATTTGGGTTGGGACTCATGTTGATGCTGGCAGTGGCATGTACTACTGCTGAAGAGACGTTGCCCAGCATCGGCGGGCCGGTGAGTGGTGGGGCCGATGGAGTCTCAGCCGTAGCCCCAGTAGAGACCGCTGTACAGACGTTGGCCGAACAACGGGGAAGAGCTTTCAGCGCAGCAGCCGCGTTTGACGCTTCAGCAGCTGTCCGGCAAGGAATCCTAGTCAACGGTAGTGGTCAGGCGACCGCCGTCCCCGATCTAGCGATCCTAAACCTGGGCGTGCAATCTCTGGCCGACACCGTGGCCGAAGCCCGGGAACAATCCGCAGTGGCCATGGGACGGGTCACCGAGGCGTTGAAAGCACGAAACATCGAAGACCGTGACATCCAAACCAGTAATTTCAATATCTTCCCCAGGTACACCAGCCGGGAAGTAACCAGGTGCCCAAGCGTCCGGGATACGGCAGAGCGCGAGATGACACAGTCTTCGCCGCCGAAAGTCTTGGCGTTGCCTTCCATCGAACCCGGCGTTGAGATTGCCCAGAGTCCTTCCAGGGAACCGTCCGTCGAGATTGCCCGGTCCCGGGAAAAGCCCGAGTGCTACAAAGAGCGAGAGCAGGTAATCATCGGCTACCAGGTAACCAATCAACTGGTGGTCAAGCTTCGAGACTTGGACGCAGCCGGCAGCGTAATCGACGAAGTGACTGCCGCCGGTGGAGACCTCATCCGGTTCCAGGGAATCAATTTCACCATCGACGACACCGAAGCGCTGCAAGACGAGGCCCGAGCCGCCGCCATCGGTGACATGATGGACAAAGCCAACCAGGTAGCAACGCTGACCGGAGTGGAACTTGGCAAGCTGATAAATATCAGCGAAACAGGGGGCCAGCCCCGCGTATCCTTCGATAGCTTGGAGCGGGTATCCTTCGCCTCCGCCAAGGCTGATCCTACGCCTATCATGGCCGGAGAGCTGGAGGTGACGGTCACGGTGCAAGCGTTGTACGCCATCAGGTAACGCTTAATCGCCGTTCTCCAAAGACATTACTCGAGATTGATCCCCGCCTTACACTCGATAAGGCGGGGATCTGTTTTCGTGGCTCCAGTGGGCGGCTACGCTTGGGTCTCCTGGACACCCAATAACTCCTGCCAACTTG
Organism: uncultured bacterium; assembly: GCA_963997925.1. Taxonomy (GTDB): domain Bacteria; phylum Chloroflexota; class Dehalococcoidia; order Lucifugimonadales; family UBA3495; genus UBA11650. Next base: position 10,863 of record CAXEOX010000028.1, on the reverse strand, counting down.
CGAAGAAAGCTTCGGGTTGCTAGAATCGAGTTGTATCAATTCACACGATACTGTTACTTATGTAACATAGCCGCAGGCGATATGGCGATAAGCATCTCAAACCTTCCGGGACTAGACTGGTAAACCGCCTATGACCCCCATGAAACGCGCCGTCAGCCTGGCCCGCGAGGCCATGGGCACCACCAGCCCCAACCCTGCCGTTGGAGCGGTGTTGGTCAAGGACGGAGTTGTTTTGGGCACCGGCCATACCCAACCCCCTGGCAGCCACCATGCCGAGATTGAAGCCTTGCTGATGGCCGGGGATTCGTCCCGGGGAGCCACCCTCTACACCACCCTGGAGCCATGCTGCATATTCGGCCGCACTCCTCCATGCACCCAGGCCATAATCGCCGCCGGAGTAGCGGAAGTGCAGGTTGCGGCGATCGACCCCAACCCACGGGTGGCCGGCAATGGAGTGACCGAGTTGCAGGCCTCGGGTCTACAGGTATCCCTGGGAGATGAAGCCGAGGCCGCCAGAGAGCTTTACGAAGCCTTCGCCAAGCACATCAACACCAAACTCCCCTTCATAACCGCCAAGTTCGCCATGAGCTTGGACGGCAAGATTGCCACCGAAACCGGAGACTCCAAGTGGGTCACGGGGCCTCAGGCCCGGGGTATCGTCCAGCAACTGCGCCGGGAATGTGACGCAGTGATGGTAGGCATCAACACCGTCCTGGCCGACGACCCTCAACTGACCGCTCGTGACGACCAAGGAGCGCCGTTAACGAGGCAACCTTTACGGGTAGTCTTAGATAGCCAATGCCGCACACCGCTGGACGCCCGGCTACTTCGAGAGCCCGGCCACACCCTGATAATCACCTCAAGTAAGGCTACAGGGCAACAGGTTGACCAACTGAAGCAGGCAGGGGCCAAAGTGCTGCGAGTATCGCCCACGCCGGGAGGAAGGCTAGACCTGAACCAGGTCATGGCCGAACTGGGGCAGCAAGATATCGTTAGTTTATTGGTGGAAGCGGGCGGCACCCTGCAAGGAGCCCTCTTCGACGCCGGACTTGTAGACAAAGTGATGGCCTTCATCGCCCCGGTGATTATCGGCGGCATGCATGCCGCATCACCCGTAGAGGGCCAAGGCGCGTCCCGTATGGCTGAGACTTGGCGGCTGACTCGCACCAGCTTTCAGGAAGTAGGACCGGATTGGTTGATAACAGGCTACCCATCCCAACCTCAACAAACCTTATTCACACAGACGGAGGCATAGATTGTTCACCGGGATCATCGAAGAAGTTGGAACAGTAGGCGAGTTGGGCGACAACAAGCTGACCATCCGGGCCGCCAAGGTCATGGAAGACCAAAAGATGGGTGACAGCATCGCCGTGAACGGTACATGCCTGACCGTGGTGGCCCACGACTCAACGACTTTCACCGTCGACCTGTCGCCAGAAACGCTGAGCCGCACGTCATTGGGAAGTCTTGAGCAGAACCATAAGGTCAACCTAGAGCGGCCCCTGGCGGTCAGCGACCGGCTGGGCGGCCACATCGTACAGGGCCATGTCGACGCGACCGGCCGAATCACTTCATCCAGAACCGAGGGAAACTCCCAGATCCTGCGGGTCCGCTTTCCCGAAAGGATGCGTCCCTACATCGTGGAAAAGGGGTTCATCGCGGTTGACGGTATCAGTCTCACCGTGGTACAAAAGGGTACGTCAACCTTCACCTTATCAGTGATTCCATTTACACTGGAAAACACGAACTTGCAGGAGAAAGGGGTGGGGGACCGTGTCAATCTGGAAATCGATATCATAGCGAAATATGTAGAGAGTTTGATGGCACGATAACTCAAGAATTTTTGACAATAACGTTGGATTCTGCGGTACAAGAAGGACGGTTTTATGCCTCTCTGTAGCATGGAAGAGGCCATCGAAGACCTCAAGGCCGGAAAATTCGTAATCGTCGTAGACGACGAGCAGCGAGAGAACGAAGGCGATCTGGTAATGTTCGCCGAGATGGTGACCCCCGAAGCGGTTAACTTCGCAGTCACCGAAGCTAGGGGACTGCTGTGCATGCCCATCATCGGGGAGCGGTTGGACGAACTGGACATTCCCTTGATGATTCCTCAAAACACGGACGTCAAGAACCAAACTGCTTTCACCGTATCCGTTGACTACAATGAAGGCACCACCACCGGCATCTCCGCCCAAGATCGGTCCGCTACCGTACAAGCGTTGATCGACCCTGAAGTCAGGGCCGATAAGTTCTCCCAACCGGGCCACTTATTTCCCTTGCGGTACCATCCCGGTGGCGTCTTAGCCCGGGCCGGGCACACTGAAGCTATCGTGGATCTGTGCACTATCGGCGGTGTGTATCCCGCCGGAATCGTCTGCGAAATCATGAACGACGACGGCACGATGTCGCGGATGGAGACGCTGGAGAAGTTTGCGGATAAACACCAACTGAACGTTCTAAGCATCGCCCAAATCATCGCCCACCGCCGACGCCATGAGAAGCTCATCGAGCGGGTGGCCGAGGCCCGCTTGCCCACCAAATACGGCGAGTTTAAGGCCATCGCTTATCGCAGCCCCGTGGACCCCGGAGAGCACATCGCCATGACCATCGGAGATTGGCAGGCTGACGATGCTGTACTAGTCCGGATCCACAGCGAATGCCTGACCGGCGACGTCTTCGGCAGCCTCCGTTGCGATTGCGGCGAGCAGATCGAGTTGGCCCTGAGTATCCTGGGCAAAGAAGGGTCTGGCGTGTTTCTCTACATGCGGCAAGAGGGCCGGGGCATCGGCTTGCACAACAAGATAAAAGCCTATTCGCTGCAGGACGGTGGCCTGGACACGATCGAAGCCAACAAGAAGTTGGGGTTCGATGCTGACCTTCGTCACTACGGCATCGGCGCCCAGATCCTCCACGACCTAGGAGTGAAAAAACTCCGCTTGTTGACCAACAACCCAAGGAAGGTCGTGGGCATCTCGGGTTTCGATCTTGAGATTGTTGAGCGGGTGCCGGTAGAGGCTTCGGTAAACGACGAGAACCGGGAGTATCTGCTGACCAAGAAGATGCGCATGGGGCACATACTGGGCAACTGCTAACCGCAGCGGGTTCACTGGATGTCAAAAGAGGCGGGTCTGTCGGACCGGCCTCTTATTTTTGCATCGCCTAAGTGGCTGCAAGCCGAGATTTGTGCCGGTTAACTGCCAACCCGTGACATCAAGTATGCTTCGATAAAACCCGCCAATTCTCCGTTCAATACGGCCTCTGGATTGGTGCTCTGGAAGTTGGTCCGGTGGTCCTTGACCGACTTATAAGGATGCAGGACGTAGCTCCTGATTTGGTTTCCCCACTCGGGAACTACCCGTTCGCCCCGCAGCTTCGCCAACTCTTGAGATTTTTCTTCGTTCATCTTGGCTAGGAGTTTGGCCTTGAGGATGCGCATGGCAAACTCCCGGTTCTGGTACTGGGAGCGCTCATTCTGGCAGGTAACCACGATGCCGGTGGGCAGGTGCGTGAGCCTTACCGCCGAGGCGACCTTCTGCACGTTTTGGCCGCCGGGACCGCTGGACCTGAAAACATCCAGCTTTATGTCGTCGGAGCGAACTTCGATCTCCGGATCTTCCTCGGCCGACGGCAATATCTCGACTTCGGCGAAAGACGTATGGCGCAGGTGGTTGGGGTCGTAGGGGGACAACCGCACCAAGCGATGCACGCCCCTTTCGGCGCTCAAATAGCCGTAGGCGTAGAGACCGGCTACCTCAATGATTCCGGTGCGCAGTCCGGCTTCGTCGCCGTAGGACATATCCATGATTTGGACGCCACGGGACTCTACTTCCGCCCACTTGACGTACATGCGGAACAGCATCTCCGCCCAGTCCTGGGAGTCCGTCCCGCCAACCCCGGCATGGATAGAAACGATGGCCGAGCGTTCGTCGTAAGGGCCGGAGAGGGTTAGGATGACCTCTTGCTTAGACAGGGCATCTGAGATTTCTTTGCCCTCTTCCACCAGCTCATCCTGTAGGGATTCGTCTCCTTCTTCGATAGCCATTGCTGTCAATTCTGACAGGTTTACAGCCTTGGACTGAAGGTTCCGCCAAACATTGACCGTTTCTTTGATGCGGCCCAACTCTTGCATCTTCCGCTGAGCCTCTCGGGGGTCGTCCCAATATCCGGGGCTGGCAGCGGCCAGTTCCATCTCACCAATCGTTTTTTCTTTGCCTACGAGGTCAAAGACGCTCCACGACGGAATCAATCTTCTGACGCATCGTAGACAAGTCTTGCTTTAGCTGTTCCATAACTGTTTCGATCCTCGTTTGCCGTTACCGGCGATTTCGTATGGCCCCAACGCCGTGGAAGCCCGTAGGCGTGCGGGGCCGTTGAAACTCAAGAGTGCTGTGAAAAATCGATCCGTCCAACCCGGCCCCACACTTCCATTTTTTCAGTATATCAGACATCCAAATTTGGACGGCTCAGACCAACCCTATCCGCTCCCGGAGCCACGCTGCCCGGACGACGCCGTGGGGATGGCCGCCTCCCTCACTACCACCGTCGTAAACTCGCACGTCGCAATCGGGCAGTCGAGCCGCTAACTGTTCTCCGATAGGCAAGGGGCACAACCCCCGGTCTCGACTTCCCAGACTGAGCAGTACCGGAACCTGCACTTTCGGAGCGGCCGCGACGGGATCCAAAGGAGCCGTGCTGGCTAGAATGGCCTCACTTCGATGCGGGTACACCCGAAGATAATCGTTGAGCTCGTCCAGGGGGTAAGCCAGTTCGTGGTCCAAAACATCTGGATGTCCTAAAGCCAGCGGAGTATCGGCGGCGACGGCGGTGATTCGTGGACGGCGGGCGGCGGCGAACAGGGACAACGTACCGCCGAGACCTTGCCCGGTCAACGCCACGGCGCCTACCTGAGCCGATGTTTGCGCCAGAAGAACGTCCACCGCTCTCAGCGCGTCGGCGAACACCCGCATCATCACGAATGTCTGCAGACGGTCGATACCCTCGGTTAGCAGACCGGGATATTCGGCCTGAAACTGGGAATCGCTATGCCGTTGCCCCCGGTGGGTTGGGTTCATCACTACCGCAGAGGATCGCAATGGCGTATATACGATGTCGTGAACGCTGCCGTAGTCGGGCATCCGAAGCAACGCCGGGACCGGACCGTTGGCCGAGAGCGGGACCGACAACCAGGAGAACAGCTGGTAGCCATCCAGGCCGGTGTAATGCAACCGGTAAACATCGTATTCGGACTGAGAATAAAAGGCGTCCCGCTCCTGTTCCAGCTCCAAGGGAATCTGTTCCAGTTGGCGGTCAAGAGAGTCCCACATCGCGTCAACATCGGTCCCGCGCTCAGTCATTGGAGCCTCCGGTTTGGCTCTTGCTAATTTGTTGCTCCAGCCACGCCGTCTCCTTTGCCGGGTATTCGTGAGCATTACCGTGTCCGGAATCAGGGAACAGCCATAGCTCTTTGGGACCGGTCAAGGCTTGATATGCGGCGTAACTTGTCCCCGGCGGACAAACCTCGTCCTCCAACGCTATCCCCACAACCATGGGGCACTTGATTCCAGGAGCGAAATTGACCGCGTCGTAATAGCGCAGGGTTTCCAACATTTCCTCAACCCGGTCCGGATTAGCCCTGGCGTAACAAGTCAACTCGTCGTAGGGGTAACTGCGTAACATCTGCATGGACTCTGGGTAGCAGCAAAGAAAGGGATAGCCAGCCACTCCCCCCTTTATCTCAGGACGCAGAGCCGAGGTAATCAGGGTCAGGCCGCCGCCCTGGCTGCTACCGCAAGCGAAGATGCGTTGTGGGTCTACCTCAGGCCGGGACAACAAGAAATCGATGCCCCGAACACAGTCTGAAATGACTCCCTTGTAACCATAGGTATCCCGGCCTTCGATGCCGTGGGTCAGCAGTCCCGGATAGCCGGGGTTGAAATCGGCGTTGCTGCCCAGCTTTCCTCGCACCGCCACGGTCAAGGAAACAACTTCCTTGCGGCCCCAATCCCGCCGCATGCCCGGCTCACCTTTGTAGCCGGGAAAGCGAATCACCGCCGGAAAGGGTCCTTCTCCCTGTGTCGGAACACAATACCACCCGGAGATTTCTATACCGTCCAGGCTACGGTAGTAGACCCGAGACACGTCAACGTCAGCATTGGACCGCATAGTCTCAGGCGCGATCAGAGGCTCCAGAGGAACTTCCGCCAGTCCGGCCAGAACCCGTTCCCAGAAATCATCAAAGTCGCCCGGGCGGGTCACTTGGGTGACGAACGCATCCAAGTCTTTTTGATCAGCCAATGCTTTGCCTCCGCCGTCTTTAGCAATCTTAGAATCCGTGGTGATGCGGCCCATTATATTCCCCGGCCCAGCGTTAGGATACGAGCGCCTCACTTTCTGCCAACCACTTGCCCGAGTCACTATATCCAGGCGGGCCACCATGCATCTAATCGTCTGAACATCGATCTATAGGGTGAATATGAAAGTAAAACTCGCCACCCAGTCCACAACAATCAATGCCCCGCGGTCTCAAGTTTTTCAAAGGTTCGCCTCTTTCAAAAAGGATAAGCCGCCATCCGAAGCCGGAGAGGGAGCCACCATATTGGAGCGGGAAGGCGGCCGCTTGTTGGTGGAGTTCGTCTCCCGGGACGGCAGGAGACTGTACCGGACGCTGGAAGAGGTGATGCTATATCCGGAGGAGCGAATAACTTTCCGGCATCTTGAAGGCCCGCTTAAACATGCCAGCGAAGAGTTTCGACTAAGCGAAGTTTCCGGAGGCACGCACATCACATACAAGGGACAGATCGAATGCCGTACTCCCTTTCTGCCCGGCGTGGGTTGGCTTCTGGCGTTCCTCTACGTTCGCCCCAAATACGGAAACGTCGTCAAACGGCACATGGAGATGCTGAAAAAAGCCGCCGAGGCTCCTGGCGCCGGTGATATGATGAACGAAGGCGAGTAGCCCCGTCATCACGCCTCAACCCGGCATTCAGGGCCGGTTATTCCCCGCAGAACGGAGAAAATAATTGGACTGGATGGCCGCCATTCCCCTCGCTTTGGGCGCGTACCTCTTAGGGTCGGTACCCACGGCATACATCATGGTCCGCCTAGTTACCGGCAATGACATCCGCTGTCTGGGCACCAGAAACGTTGGCGCCCTAAACACTTACCACCAACTGGGTACCTGGGGCGCCATGCCCGTCTTGCTGGTAGATGCAGGCAAGGGCGCGCTGGCCGTCTTGGTGCCCGCCTGGCTGGGTGCGCCCCATTGGACTGTCTTTTTCACGACGGCCTTGGTGGTCGCCGGGCACAACTGGCCGGTGTTCCTAAACTTTCGAGGCGGGAAAGGAGCGGCAGCGATATTTGGCATATCTCTGGCTGTCGTACCATTGCTCGTCTTAATCACCCTAGCTGTGGTAGCGCTGATTGTTCTGGTGATTCGAAACGTTGTGCTTGGCGTGGCGTTCGGCTTCATCATGTTGAACACCCTCTTGCTGGTCACCGGTCAGGACGCGGAGCAAGTAGTCCTTTGTATCTTCCTGACGCTGGTGGTAACCGTCACCTACCTAATCAGTTCACGGGACCACGTAACAAACTCGATCAGAGACCATCGCTGGAAGGAATTGTTCACCGGACTAGCGTAAAGACCTTAGACGAATTCCAGGCGTAAGTTAGCCGTATTCAGCATATTCTCCAGGCCTCTTAGGCTATAATGTACAAAGCTCTCAGTCTCGCTGGTTGGGCAACTCACGGTATCTCACGTCTGACCGCTGATGGCTGAACGCTGACACCAACGTCGTTCGCTTCGACACTCCAAATCACTTTAGGCTGGGTTATATGCTAGACCACGGAACCTTGGACACCGGACACATCAGTCCCGAAGTAGCTCTCCGGCACCGCCTGCGCCACTCGGCCGCCCATGTCATGGCCGACGCAGTCCTCGGCCTCTTCCCCGAAGCCAAGATGGCCATCGGGCCGCCGACTCAAGACGGGTTCTACTACGACTTCGACGTTTCCCGCCCGTTCACTCCGGAAGACCTAGAACAGATCGAGGCGATAATGGTCCAGCGCATCGCTGCGGGCCATCCGTTCCGCAAGGAAGAGATTGAGCGGGAAGACGCAAAAGCTCTGTTCTCCGATCAACCCTACAAGTTGGAAATCATCGAAGGATTGGACGAAGCGGAACCCATCACCGTCTACCGGCACGATGAGTTTGTAGACCTTTGCCAGGGTCCCCACGTCGATAACACCGAAGATATAGCTGCGGTGAAGCTGCTGACCGTCGCTGGAGCTTACTGGCGGGGCGACGAGCATCGGCCCATGCTGCAACGTATCTACGGCACAGCCTTCGAGAGCCAGGAGGCATTGGACGCCCACTTGGCGCGCCTGGAGGAAGCGGAGAAGCGCGACCACCGCACGTTAGGCCGCCAGTTGGGCCTGTACAGCATCCATGACGAGATTGGTCCCGGACTCATTGTCTGGCATCCCAAAGGCGGCCTGGTCCGCACCCTCATAGAGGACTATTGGCGCGACCTGCACAAGCGTTGGAACTATGACAGCGTCTACTCCCCCCATATCGGGCGGGGCAGCCTGTGGCAGACCAGCGGCCATCTGGACTTCTTCCGGGAAAACATGTACGGCTCGCTGGAAGTGGACGAACAGGAATACTTCCTCAAGCCCATGAACTGCCCATTCCACATCATGATTTACCGGTCGTCGCTGCGTAGCTATCGGGAACTACCACTGCGATACGGCGAACTCGGAACGGTGTACCGCTACGAACGGAGCGGCGTGCTCCACGGCCTGATGCGGGTCCGGGGCTTCACCCAGGACGACGCCCACATATTCTGCCGCCCTGACCAGGTCGAGGACGAGATCGGCGGCGTGTTGGACCTGACCTTCGAGCTTCTTAAGGCCTTCGGATTCTCCGAGTATTCCATCATGGTATCCACCCGTCCGGAGAAAGCCGTCGGAGACGACGATATGTGGGAGCATGCGACCGCTTCCCTGCGCCGGTCGTTGGAACAGCGTGGGCTGTCCTTCGGCATCGACGAAGGCGGCGGCGCGTTCTACGGACCCAAGATCGACATCAACATCACCGACGCTTTGGGCCGGGCTTGGCAATGCACGACCGTGCAGTTCGACTTCAACCTGCCCCAACGGTTCGAGTTGACCTATCAGGACGACGAGGGCAACCGGGTCCAGCCCTACATGGTCCACCGGGCAATACTGGGATCGGTGGAGCGGTTCTTTGGGGTCTTGCTAGAACATTACGCCGGGGCTTTCCCGCTTTGGCTGGCGCCGGTGCAGGCAGTAATTATCCCCATCGCCGACCGCCACCTGGAGTACGCCGAAAAAGTAAGCAAAACCCTGGCGGCGGCGGGCATCCGGGTGGACGTTGACGCCCGGGGCGACCGGATGAACCAGAAGATCCGCAACGCCCAGATGCAAAAGGTGCCCTACATGCTGGTGGTTGGCGACAAAGAAGCGGAGGCAGACTCAGTATCCGTCCGCCATCGGGACGAAGGCGACCTGGGGCCGATGCCAGTTGGCGAGTTCACGGATCGGATAGCTGGAGAAGCCGTCGTTCCAGGTGCCATGCCTCCCAGTGAAAGCACCGGGTAATCGGGGGCGAGGTATCTCGCCCCTCTAAATATTCTCGTACTCCGCAGTCCACATGGCTAGTTGGCCGCTCCAGACGTGCTGGATGTTCTCGAAACCGTTGGCGGCCCGCTTGGGGATGGATTCTAGCGTCGGGCCCGCCGTGTGGGGCGTGATTACCAGGTTCTCTATCTGAAGTAGCGGGTCGTTGGGGTCCGGGGGCTCATGCTCCATCACATCTAACCCGGCGGCGGCGATGGTTCCGGATATCAGGGCTTCGGCCAGAGCAGTCTCTTCAATCACCCCGCCCCGGCTGGTGTTGATGACCACGCCGGTGGGCTTCATCAACTCCAACTCCCGCTTCCCAATCATGCCGTAGGTCTCCCGAGTCAATGGCACGTGGGTCGACACGACATCCGATGTCTGTAGCAGCGTATCCATATCGACCGCTTTTATCCCCATGGTTTCTTCCTCTACTGGCGTCAAAGGATGGTATTTGTCGTAGTACTGCAACTCCATGTCGAAAGCCGCCGCCCGCCTGGCCACCTGCCGGCCGATGTTTCCCATGCCGATGAGGCCCAAGGTCTTGCCCTCCAACTCGAACACGTCGATCTTCCGGTCCTGCTCCTGCTTCCATCGGCCGGCTTTGACGTTGTTGGCATAGAACATCATCCGCCGGTGCGTGGCCAGCATGAGCATCAACGTATGCTCGGCCACCGCCACCCGGTTGGCCCCACCGTTATTCGCCACCGCGATGCCTAGGTCTTCGGCCAGAGGAAGGTTCATCTCGTCGTAGCCGGCGCTGAGCAATTGAATCAGTTTGCACTTGGTCGCCGCTTGCAACACCCGGTCCGAGATCTTACCGGGAAACAACATGATGAAATCCGCGTCCCTGACCAACTCAATCTTTTCATCGTCATCCATATCTGCCGGCGCAGTCACCACGTCCATCCCCGGCAAAGCCTTATCCGCCACCACCTGCCGCAACTCAGCATCGATGTTGGTGAAGAACACAACTTTCATATCAGCCATCTGTTAATTGCTCCAAATCAGTTTTCAACAGGTCTCTATGTCCTGGAGTTTATCATAGGGGTGTCGGGGGAAATCCCCCTGTATCCCCCTTTACGAAAAGGGAGATTTGGTCCGGCTTTAGCAAAGTTCGCTATTCTTCAAGAACCCGGTTCTAACACCTATCAAGGACAACGACCCGTCCTAGCCCCACTTTCGTAAAGGGGGGTTGGGGGCATTTCCCGGCATTCTAGCTTTCCA
>CAXEOX010000027.1:0-32002 GCA_963997925.1 uncultured bacterium | reverse complement strand
GCTGAACTCCCCGTCTCCGTTGCCCTCGCTCCCCCATTTACGCAGGAATCTGCCCTGTGGATCGAAGACCTGGATCCTATCATTGCCATATTCTGACACGTAGACGTTGCCCTCGCTGTCTATCGCCAGACCCTGGGGCCGGATGAACTCCCCGTCTCCGCTGCCGTCACTCCCCCACTTGCGCAGGAATCTGCCCTGTGGATCGAAGACCTGGATCCTATCATTGCCATATTCTGACACGTAGATGTTGCCGTCACCGTCTATCGCCAGACCCTGCGGCTGGCTGAACTCCCCGTCTCCGCTGCCCCTGATTCCCCACTTGCGCAGGAATCTGCCCTGTGGATCGAAGACCTGGATCCTATCATTGCCATATTCTGACACGTAGACGTTGCCGTCACCGTCTATCGCCAGACTCTGAGGCCGGATGAACTCCCCGTCTCCGCTGCCCCTGATTCCCCACTTGCGCAGGAATCTGCCCTGTGGATCGAAGACCTGGATCCTATCATTGCCATATTCTGACACGTAGACGTTGCCCTCACTGTCTATCGCCAGACCCTGCGGCTGGCTGAACTCCCCGTCTCCGCTGCCCCTGATTCCCCACTTGCGCAGGAATCTGCCCTGTGAATCGAAGACCTGGATCCTATCATTCCAATAATCCGACACGTAGACGTTGCCCTCACTGTCTATACCCAGACACTGGGGCGTCCTGAACTCCCCGTCTTCGCTGCCCTCGCTCCCCCATTCCCGTAGGAACCTGCCCTGTGGCTCGAAGGCCTGGATCCTAGCATTGCCATATTCTGACACGTAGACGATGCCGTCACCGTCTACGGCCAGACCCTGCGGCTGGCTGAACTCCCCGTCTCCGCTGCCCCTGATTCCCCACTTGATCAGGAATCTGCCCTGTGAGTCGAAGACCTGGATCCTATGATTGCCTCGATCTGACGCGTAGACGTTGCCCTCACTGTCTATGGCCAGATCCTGGGGCCAACTGAACTCCCCGTCTCCGCTGCCATCGCTCCCCCACTTGCGCAGGAACCTGCCCTGTGAGTCGAAGACCTGAATCCTATCGTTGCCTTGATCCGACACGTAGACGTTGCCCTCACTGTCTATGCACAGACCCTGGGGGAACCTGAGCTCCCCGTCTCCGCTGCCAGTGACCCCCAACTTGCACAGGAACCTTCCATGTGGGTCGAAGACCTGGATCCTATCATTGCCTCGATCTGACACGTAGACGTTGCCCTCACGGTCTATGGCCAGACCCTGGGGCCACCTGAACTCCCCGTCTCCGCTGCCCATGACCCCCCACTTGCGCAGGAACCTTCCCTGTGGGTTGAAGACCTGTATCCTATTATTGTCTCGATCCGACACGTAGACGTTGCCCTCATTGTCTATGGCCAGATCCTGGGGGCGGATGAACTCCCCGTCTCCGCTGCCCTCGCCCCCCCACTTGCGGAGGAATCTGCCCTGTGGGTCGAAGACCTGTATCCTGTCATTACTACACTCTGACACGTAGACGTTGCCGCCACCGTCTATGACTAGGCCCTGAGGCCAACCGAACTCCCCGTCTCCGCCGCCCCTCATCCCCCACTTACGCAGGAACTTGACACGTGGACTGTAGACCGCGCTCATCGCTGGCAGATCCTGTCTTCCGCTACACGCCCGGTGATAAACACCAAGCCGCCCCGGCCCTCCGTGACAAGGCCGCCCGATGCTGCATTTAACCTTTCCATCTCAGGTTGCCGGCCGACAATGAGGTTGGGCCACCGCCAAAGAGACGGCGCGACATGATCCAGATTAGAGGACATCTTAGACATGAGCCCAGTATAGTCGGAAGGGCAAAGGCCTGCTAGTGCGGCAAGCGGCGTCATAGTCCTGAGCCAAGGCGCTCCACAATGGGAGCCCTAACCTGTGTAGCCACGAAAGTTATAGGATTCAGGGCACCAAAAGCCCTTCTTTTGGGTGTTGAATGAGAACCACAGGGAAAGCGGAATCTATCCAGCGTAAATGACGGTCAATAGGGCCAGATACGCCGGCCGGACACATTCCCGGCTTGAATCTGTCTGACTATGGGTTTATAGTAGGTGCAGTTGGTCGAACCGAAACAGTCTTATGTTCTGGCGCACCGTCTTGACGAGCGCCTCTTCTAACCAGCGGTAGAGGGACCACCCTCACCTGACTTGACTGCTCCGGTAGAATCATGGCCGCCGGGCGGGCCATCAAAGTAATCTCCTTTTCTTCGCAACCCGCTTGGCTGGCATCAGGAGTACGAGGCGCAATCGCCTAGATGCGGATATTACTACGAATAAACCGGATGGCCTTTCGCCATCGTATTCGTCTCCTTCTCGGCTACGTCACCATTGTCATTGCCGTAGGTCTATCCCTTGTCATACCCCTCACATTCCGTGCGGCCATCAATAAGTTAGTCGCCTTCGAGGACGGGGTGATTACCACCATAGATGATACGGAAGTCAGCGCCCTGGTCATTTTAGGCCTGATTCTGCTGGCAGCCAGCGTCACCAGGGGATTCGTAGACTTCGCCCGGACCTACTGCACCGACTCCCTCTCCCAAAAAGTCGCTTACGACGTGCGCAGCGCGATGTACGACAAGTTGCAGCACATGAGCTTTGCCTACCACGACAAAGAACACACCGGCAACCTCATGTCCAAGGTCACATCCGATGTAGAAGCGATTCGCCGCTATGTCAACATGGGCATGGTTAGAGGCCTTGAGGTACCGCTCCGGGTGATTGCCATAGTCACTTTGATGATTACGGTTAACTGGCAACTCACCCTCCTCAGCCTGGTGTTCCTCCCCTTCCTGGTTGTCAAGTCTTCCTTCGTCATCGTCAGGCTAAGGGCCATGTGGCTGCATGTGCAAGAGGTCATGGGCGAACTGGTAACCATTCTCCAAGAGAATCTTTCCGGCATCCATGTCGTCAAAGCTTTCGCGTCCGAAGAATACGAGAAGAATAAATACGCCATCAAAGCTGAAGAGCTACGCCGGGAATATTACGGTAACGAACGGCTACAGCAGTCGACTACGGCCTGGTTGACTCTGTATTTTACCCTGGCTCTGGGCCTGGTTCTCTGGTTCGGCGGAATGGAACTTATGAGGGGAGACCTAGATCCGGGCGGATTCGCGGCCTTCCTTCTACTGATGAACCAGCTTACGTTCCCGATACGGATGACGCCGCAAATCATCGGCAGCTACTCTCGGGCGATATCTTCGGGACGCCGCATATTCGAGGTCCTAGACGCCCAGTCGCCAGTAGTAGAGAATCCAGATGCTGCGGAGATGCCTCGATCCCAAGGACACGTGCGGTTCGAAGATGTGTCCTTCTCTTACGATCCAAGGATCCCAGCGTTGAAGCACCTCCATGTGTCCGCAGCGCCGGGGAGCATCACTGCCATATTGGGGGCCCCCGGCAGCGGCAAGACGACCATAATAAATCTGCTGCCAAGGTTCTACGAAGTTACGCAGGGCCGCATCAGTATCGATAACCAAGACATTCGGGACGTTACTCTGTCGTCTTTGCGCCGCAACGTGGGTATCGTCCAGCAAGACATCTTCTTGTTCAACGCCACCATCCAGGACAACATCGCTTACGGGGTGTCCTCGGCTAGTAAAGAAGACGTGATTGCAGCGGCTAAAGTAGCCCAACTCCATGACCACATAATGTCCCTGCCCCACGGCTACGACACCTGGGTTGGAGAACGGGGCACCACTCTGTCCGGAGGACAGCGGCAGCGTCTGTCCATCGCCAGGACCGTGCTTATCGACCCGCCGGTGCTGATTCTGGACGACTCCACCTCCAGCGTGGACGTGGAAACCGAGCGGCAGATCCACCAGGCAATGACCGACGTGATGAAAGGCAGGACGACATTCGTCATCGCCCACCGTCTCAGTTCGGTGAGAAACGCAGACCACATCTTAGTGTTGAAGGATGGTGAGATTGCCGAGCAAGGCAGCCACACCGAACTGATGGCCCGTGACGGCACATACCGGGAGATATTCGATCTCCAGTTGCGTCCCCAGGAAGAGGTTTTGCTTGATGCGGCCATTGGCGGGGACGACGGAGGGGACGACTAGATGCATTCACACGGCATGGGCGGCGGCGTCGGCGGAATGATGGGCGGCATGCGCGGCACGCAATCCGGCGGCATGAACTCGCCCAATATGGATAACCTGACCGACGAGGGAGTCGCAGGCGCCGCATACGACAACAAAGTGGTCATGCGCCTCGCAACCTACTTAAAGCCCCACCAACGGGACGTATTCATAACCATGTGCGCTATCGTTACCTACACCATTGGCAACGTAACGATACCTTTATTCATGTTGCTGGGCATCCAGTGGGGAATCAATCAGGGGTATGACGAAGGGCCCCCTGCCTGGCTCCCCTTTGAGTCCTGGCGTCTCCACCTAGTGGCCTTGGTATTTCTGGGAATGACGTTGAGCTACTTTGCGGCTATGTACATCCAGGCCGTCTTCATGCCGAAATTAGGCCAGAGCATCCTATACCAGTTGCGCACCCAGATGTTCAGCCACCTACAAGACCTTTCCCCATCGTTCTTCCATAGGACGCCGGTGGGCCGCATCATGTCCCGCAGCCAAAGCGACGTACTGCAACTCACCGAGACCTTTGAATTGATGGTGACAAGCGTCGCCGATATCCTGAGCCTGTTCGGCATCATGCTCATCATGGTGGTGATACTGCCGATGTTGGGACTGGCCGACTGGCGGTTGTCCCTGGTTTGCTTAAGCGTCGTGCCTGTTCTCTTCTTCGTCTTGAGCTACTGGCAGAAATTTGCCCGGCGCTCCTTCACCCGCATCCGCCGGGCCATCGCCATGGTGAACGGCGAATACAACCAGAACATCACGGGAATTCGGGTGGTGGAGAGCCTGAACCGTCAAGACGAGAACCTAGAGCACTTCAACGAACTCAACTATGAACACTTGGACGCCAACATGCAGGCCAGCCGGTTCTCCGGCGGTCTCCAGCCCATCGTAGAGTCTCTTATCGGTATTGCCTTCGGGGTCGTTATCGTCATGGGCGGCTCCGCTGTTCTTGGGACCGGCGACCCATCATGGGGCGTCCTGCTGGCGTTCCCCATGTGGATCCAGCGCTTCTTCGAGCCCATAAGACACCTGACCATGCAATACACCCAGCTACAGCGTGGAATGGCTGCGGGTGTGCGAATATTTGAGGTAATCGACCTCGAACCGGAAGTGAAAGACGATCCTGACGCCATCGATATGCCGCCGGTCAAGGGCGAGATTGAGTTCGATAATGCCAGCTTCCACTACGTTCCCGGTATCGAAGTTCTTCAGAACATCAACCTTCATATCCTCCCGGGAGAGAACGTCGCCCTGGTAGGGTCCACCGGAGCTGGTAAAAGCACCCTGGTAACCCTGATTCACCGGTTCGCCGATGTCACGGAAGGCGCGATCAAGGTGGACGGCCATGATATCCGCCACGTAAAGCGCACGTCCCTCGTCAACCAGATGAGCATGGTACTGCAGGAGCCCTATCTGTTCTCCGGGACCGTCATCGAAAACATCCGGTACCTGCATACTGAAGCCAGCGAAGAAGACGTGGTGACCGCCGCCAAAGCCGTGGGAGCCCACGACTTCATAATGGCCCTGGAAGGCGGCTACGACTCCGTATTAGCCGAGCGTGGCAGCAACCTCAGCATCGGCCAACGGCAACTGCTGAGTTTCGCCCGGGCCGTGGTGGCAGACCCGAAGATTATCATTCTCGATGAGGCCACAGCCAACATCGATACCTACACCGAGTTGTTGATTCAGCAAGCCCTGAAGCGGGTGTTGGAGGGCCGGACGTCCATCGTCATCGCCCACCGCCTATCTACAATCAGAAACGCCGATAAGATTGTAGTGCTGGACCATGGCAAAGTGGTCGAGGTCGGCAAGCACGAGGAGCTACTGGAGAATAAAGGCGTGTACGCCCGGCTGTATGCCATCAACTACGGTCTGGCCCACGATGGGGACGAAGGCTCCGATAGCGGCGCAGTGGCAGAACCAACGCCGGCGTCCGGGGACAACGACTAACCCCACTTAACCCAGGTAGCCTAGACTAATAAAAATCCCCCGGAGCGCCCAAATCGGGCTACTCCGGGGGATTAGTTTTTTGATGAAGGACCTAACTTAGGCCGGTTGAAAACTGGCCTATGCCGCCGGTTCCATGACTCGCTTCATGGCCTCTTTGAACACATCGTATGGGTGGGCGCCGGTGAACAGCAGGTTCCCCACCAGGAAAGTCGGGATCCCGCGGATGCCATGGTTCAGCGCCTCTTGGTATTGCTCCATCACCACGCCGGAGTAGGTCTCCTGCTCCAACGACGACCGCAATTCCTCTGAGTCTAAGTCGACGCTATCGGCGATTCTACTGAGGACATCTATATCGCCCAGGTCCTTTTTGTCCGTCCAAAGCGCCTTGTAGGCTTCCTGATGGAACTCCAAGAACTTGCCATGCTGCTGGGCGTACTCAGTGGCTTCCAGCGCATACATGGTGTTGGGAGTTCTGGATAGGGGGCGCATGACTAGTCCGGATTCCTTGGCGTTGGTCCTCAAAGGCTCCGACAACTCATCGTCGGTCTCACCGGGTCGGCGCTCTCGTACCCTGCCCTCTTTGGGAGTGTCAGGCCGCAGCAGATAGGCCCGGCCCTCTATGGCAATCTCATATTCCTGATTAAGCTTTTCGACCCGCTCCAGGCCGACATAGCACCAGGGTCAAATATAGTCATACCAGACAGCTACTTTAACCGGTGCAGAACCGTTTTCTGACGACTGCGTAGGTTGAGTCATTGTTATCTCCTGCGTGGACCGCGCCATCATCCTAGGATGCAATCGACTCTAGCACTGGGTTGAAGCGTCGTCAACTAAGGTGTTGCGGATCTAGATCGATGTGGCGCGTCTGGGTCGCTTGTCTCCCCTTTACGTCAGAGGCTTTAGTCTCCCCTCCTTACGAAAGAGGGGATTAAGGGGAGGTTTTGCCGGCGAGGCGACGACCCCACTGTGGTCCCCCCTTTATAAGGTGGGACGAGTCCGCTCGCTCTAGTCATGCATCTTGTGGAACCTACTCGGAACAAATTTGGTTGCACAAGTGTTTGTAGATGCGGGGTTTACCAAACACCGGGAAAAAATGGAATACCAACGCCTGGAATCCCACCGGCCGGTCACCAAGGTGTTTGGAATCGGCGGAGGTTAGTGGTGGTTGTTAGAAAGGGAATCGGGAGCGCCTTCTAGAAGCGCGCCTAGTTCCGAAAGATTGGCTATCTTGGGACAATCGGTAACATCGTCCCGCCAGCCGCCTCGATCAATCAGAACGCCATGCATCCCTACCCCACGGGCTCCCTGCACATCAGAGCCATATTGGTCACCCACATGCACTGCCTCTGCCGGAGATGCCGAGACTCGCTTCAAGGCTTCTAGAAACATAGCGGGGTTGGGCTTCTCGCCTCCCGCCTCGGCGGGACTGATGCAAAAGTCCAGATAGGGAGATAAACCTATTTTCTCGCAAAGTTCGTCCATGTCCCGCCGCAGGTTGGACAGGACGCCCAGGCGATAACCCTTGGCTCGCAGCCATTCCAATGCCGGGATGGTGTCATCGAAGGGAACAAAATCCTTGGGGATGGTCATGGCCATGGTCCAGATCTGCTTGGCCAGGGCTAGAGAAACCGGAACGCCGGCGTTCTCCAGAATCATCTGCTCATAGCGGGCGAAGAAGTCCAGCCTCTCTTCGGCGGAGCGAAGTCCCAGGGAATGGCGGCCGTTCTCCTCGTTGAAGTAGACATCGGCTACGGCGTAGCCCTTTCTGATAGCGGTCTTGCACACATTCAGACCCAACTCTTGACACGCTGCCTGCTGTACTTCGTCTAACGGGGGCCAGAACTGTACGAGAGTGTTATACAGGTCGAAGGAAATAGCTTTGATCATCTACCCTGCCGGTCTCCAGGCTCGCCAACCCGCCGGACAGCGGGGGCGATTAACGGCTTATCTATGCCGAGGAGGCGGTGGCATCTTAACACACGCCAGCCTGGATGGGAATTCAAATAGTCCGCCGTTTAGGCTGGTCCTTGTTCGCACCCCTAGGTTCCATGGAGATTCCCGCTAGATCCGGTCAATCAGTTGCAACGTTTCCACCACTTCTTGTGGAGAGTCCAAACGATGTATCGCTCTGGTTGGCTGTCTGGCCTGACCGACAAATACCGCGATGCCGCCGCTGGATTGCACTGCCTCAAATCCATCCTCGTCGGTAAGATCGTCACCGAAATAGAAGGTCAGAGATGCCGATTGATACGCGTCTTGTAGATAGGCGATCGCTTTGCCCTTGTCCCAGGGGATGTCAGGGCGTGCCTCAAGTACCTTCTTGCCTGCCGTCGCTTTCCAACCGCCGGGTTTCAGGTAAGGAGACACGGTGGTGTTGAACCGGGATTCAACATCACCAGCCAGTTCGTCCGGGGTCTGACGGTAGTGCACGCTGATGGTCAGCCCCTTATCCTCAACGAGCACACCCGGCAGGCTGGAAAGTTCTCGCTGTAGGTCTTGGACAAGAAGTCCCCGGGTTTTACCAAAGGCTTCCGCCTCGGGATGAACGAAATCCAACCCCGGCCCGGATATCTCCAAGCCATGATTTCCTGCGTAGACCAGATCCGGCAGACCGGCCATGGCGCTAACGTCCAGCAAACTACGGCCGCTGATGATGCCGACGATAAACTTATCCCGCTGGCTCAAACTGAGCAGTGTATTCTTGGGTTCTTGTCCCAATACGGCTAGATCGGGTTGAGCGGCGATGGGAGTCAAGGTACCGTCGTAGTCGGACAAGAGTAGGATGTGTTCGGCTTCATTAAGCCGTTTGAGTACGCTGGGCCAGACTTGTAATAGGTGGGGCATATAGTCTAGTGGGAGCCTTGGGTGGGTCTAAAGATGTGCATGAATCCGGAGATCACCGGCATTATCTGCTTTGGACCGGACGGCGGGAGCGCCTGGCCCCTTGCATCAGGTCCACAACCATCATCGCCGCCCATTTATAGATGTTGTTCTCCTGGACGATGTCACGCATCTGGATCATCCTAAACCGGCGCTCATCGCGTGACATCACGACCGCCTGATGTATCGCGTCGGCGAACTGCTCAACGGCGTAGGGATTGACGATTAATGCGTCGGTCAACTCTTGGGCCGAACCCGTAAAGGGACTGAGGATAAGCACTCCGTCCTCGTCGAACCTGCTGGCCACGTACTCCTTGGCCACCAGGTTCATCCCATCATGCAGGGAGCTAACCACGCAGAACCGGGCCATGCGCCGGAGAGCCATCAACGTAACGTCGGGAAGATCGGTGGGCATGTAGATTATAGGCTGCCAGCCGTTACGTCCGAACTCTCCGTTAATCTCCTCCAGCGATTCCTCGATCTGTTCCGACAACTGCTGGTAGGCGTCCACTTGGATACGGCTCATCACACCGGCTTGGACCAGGACGACTTTGCCGATGTACTCCGGATTCTTCTCCAGAAACCTTCCCATAGCACGGAAACGGTGGGGAATACCCTTGGTATAGTCGATGCGGTCGATTCCCAGACCAATCAATTGCCCACCCAGATTTAGTTCATCGGTAAGGCGGACCATCTCTTCTTCAACTTCTTGGCTCTTGGCATCCTGGCAGATCTGCTCAAAGTCGACGCTGATGGGGAAGGGCCTGACGACGGTCATTTCGTCCTTATAGTTGATCCGGCTGTATCTGTGGTCCACCTGGCTGTCCAATGTTCGGGAAACGGTATCCAGAAAATTGTTGCGATGATCGCCAATGTGGAAGCCCAGCATGTCGTTGCCCAACAGACCGTCCAAGATTTCGTCCTGCCAAGGACAGATACGGAATATCTCCGGATTGGGCCAAGGGATATGCCAGAACTGGCCGGTGATGATATCTGGGTCTGCTTCCCTTATGAGGCGGGGCAACATCGCCAGGTGATAGTCCTGGGTGAAAACGGCTGCGGGCTGGCCGCCAATCTCGTCCAGAACCTGCTTGGCGAACTCCCGGTTAACCGACTTGTAAGTCTCAAAGTCGTCCAGCTTAAAAATGGGTTCGGTGTAGGCGTTGTGACAAAGCGGCCAGAGGGCAGCGTTGGAGAAACCGTCGTAGTAACCCCGTTCTTCCTCTTCCGTCAGCCACACCAACCGCAGCGTGTAGGCCGGGTCATCGGGCGGAACCATGATTCTGTTCTTGTCGTCCACCGCAGCCCGGTCGCCCTGCCCGCCACCAAAGGCCACCCAGGTGCCGCCGCACTCCTGCATGATGGGGTCGATGGCCGTGGTGACTCCACCGGACGGCACTACAAAGCTCAGTTCGCCCTCGATAATCTCATGGATGTACGGCTGACGGTTGGAAACCACCACCAGGCGGTACTCGCCCATCTCGCGCTGGACCAGCCGCCGCAAACTGTCTTTATTCCAACTAGGCACTGTCACCACCCTGTTCTTTGGGGTATGCACCCGCAAACGGTTTGGTCTTATGCCGATTCAAACTGATATAGAAAATATCAGAGGTCATCTAGTTGATTTGATGAGGGAGAGGCGTGAAGGATTCTTCCCTACGCTAACAGGGGTCCGCCGGTGTAATACAGGCTCAAATGAAATTCTGTCACACTCCCGTAATAAGGTCAACCGAAGCTCAGGCGAGCAGGTCGACACGTCAGAGCCCGCCCAAGGCTTGAGATAAACTCGTACGATCAACCTGACCAACTCATCAAATTGACAGACTACAGGTCAATAGTTACGATAGCGGCGTTTCCGGCCCCGCAGTCTCAGGCAAGTCTACTTTCGCCTAGATACGCAAAGAAGCAGCCTGGCGATGTTCGTCCGGCGACAGCACAGCGACGGAGCACCGATGCAACAGGGTGACATGCGTTATGTCATCCAATGGGAATGTCAGCCAGCCGAATAAGCCCGCCATTCCAGACGTCGAATCGTACCCTAAGGAGCGCACATGACCACAGGTAGATATCCCCTTCGTTTGATGGAAGTTTTCCGCACGGTTTTCTACACGCCGATACACGTGGCGGTAGCGGGCGGATTTCTGGAGAGCGAGGGCTTGGACGTAACCTTTTCAAGCTGTCCACCTGACGTTGGCACAGTGCCCAACGCACTGAACCAGGGAGTCGCCGATATCTCGGGCAGCGGCGTGATGCGTTCCATCATAGAGTCCGACTCGGGGTCTCAGACCGTGCTGCCCCATTTCGCCGAGATTAACTCCAGAGATGGCTTTTTCGTGTTGGGTAGGGGAACCGGAGATGCTTTCCAATGGGACAACCTGGCCGGAGCAACGATCATCCCGGTAGGATTCTCCGCCATGCCTTGGGCCTCGTTCCAGTTCGCATTGCGCAAGAATGGAGTTGACCCACAAGGCTTGACCCTCATACCCGACCTGCCTCTTGAGGACGCCGTCGCACTATTCAAAAGCGGGCAGGGTGATTTCATCCACCTTCCGGAACCAGCCGCGGATCAGCTTATCGCCGACGGCACCGCCAGCCTATCGGTGGCCCTGGGACCGGTGAACGGTCATATAGCCTACAGTTCCTTCGCTGCAACCGAAGCATATCTGGAACGCAACAAAGAAACCGTTCACCGGTTCATACGGGGCTACGCCAAGGGGCTGACATGGCTGCACGAGAACAACCCCGCAACGGTTGGAGACGCAACGGCTGGCTTCTTCCCCGATGTCCCTAAAGAATTAATCATTAAATCGGTGACCAGGTACAAAGAACAGGACACCTGGCCCACGACTCCGCATCTGGAGCAGCCTGAATATGACGGACTACAGGAAATATTGATAGCCGCCGGAATGGTGAAAGTGCGTCAAGACTACGACAAAGTTGTCCGCCCTGAAATCGTCCGGGAAGCCCTGGCCTAGCCTAACCGCCTAGGTCCACCAACTAGCGGGGAATGTGCCCTTCCCGGCAATATCGCATATAATCGATAGTAGATGCATAGCGTAGACCTGCAAAGAAACCCCCGCCCTCTCCTGTGGGCAGGGACCGCCGTTCTGGCTCTTTGGGCCTTGTTCTCGCCGGCCTTTGGCCCGGTGATGGATCACCACTTTGCCGAGCGGCATCATAACCACTCGCACATATATATCGGCCCTCCCGACATCGACCACATCCACCCGTACCAGGATAATCACTCCCACCGGCTAGCCTATCGGGCAGATGATTCGAATCCTCCATCGGGTTCTAACCTACTCATAAACACCGTATTCCTTGCGCCCTTGGACGGCATGGGACAAGACTCCCTAGCCCCCCCGACTCCGGCGGCACAGCCGATGAATTCAATCCCGGAGCAAGGAATCCTATTGGCGTGGCCGCAAAGCGACGGTCCGCTGAAAGAAGCCTACGTGCCGCCACTGAAAAGACCTCCCCGCGCCTAGCTCCGATCCACCTCTCCGCCCTTGGCTGATGAGTCCCCTCTAGAAGATTGTTGAGGGTCATTATCTGACGCCGCCTAAGGGCAATCGATTCTCACCAGGGGGCTGTGTGCGTTACCGGAAACCTATCGTTCTGTATCTAGTCGCGGCCATCGTCGCCGTCATCATGTCGGCGTTGGGTGGCGCGGATATACTTCCGTCGCAAGACTCTGCTGTTCACGCCAACGGATTTACGGTTCCGTTGGTTGAAGGCGACTCGGGACCTTACAAGTACCTGGTGGGAATCTGGCCAGCGGAACCCGTGGTCGGGAATCTCCATATGGCCATCGCCCTCACATCCGAGCAAGGGCCGGTGACCGGCGCTGCGGTGGATGTCAGGGGGCGTATCGGCCGTAATGGCCTCCTTTCCGATCCGGTACCGGCTCCCGGTTACTTCCTGCAACGCTGGTCCTACGAACTGGACATGAACTTGAGAGAACCAGGTCAATGGACCTTCGAGATAAAGATAAACAGCTCATTGGGAGAAACGGTGCTGGAAGTGCCTCTGGAAGTGGCTGGAGAAGCTGGCCAGCAGACGGCAGGACCCCAGAGGGGCGGCTCGGGCTCTTTGAATCCAACGGGCCGAACTGGGCCCTGATTGCCGCCGCTGCGGGCGTCCTTGCTCTGGGTACCGGAGGATGGATCCTCATGCGGCGGCAGCGAGCCGGATCCGGAACGGACGGGACTCATCAAACCAGGTCAAATAGGCGGCGGAGGCGAAGTTGATAGGTAGCGCGATTCTTGGGACGTTAATCCTTGCCCTGTTATTGATAGTGGCGCCCGCGATCTTTATTCCCAGCGCCGGGACGGCAGAAGCCAACGGTGGCACCCGTCCCGTAGTGACAAACGCGATCGTCGGTCCGTATAAGGTGCAAGTGGGTATCTTCCCGGGGCAACCCAGGGTGGGCAATCTGCATCTAAGCATAAGGGTAGAGGATGCCTCTGGAGAGCAGGTCCTAACCGGCGCTACCGTTTTCACCAGCCTGACCGGCCCCCCCGGCGCCACCAGTGTGGGCCTGGTATCGGCCGCCAATACGCCACAGAACCCACAAACCTATGACGTTGATATGCCTCTGGACATGATCGGAAGCTGGACCTTGACCCTGGAAACGGACAGCGAGTTGGGTAAGGCCAGCCTAGACGTGCCTCTGGAGGTGGTTGAACCGGAAGGCTTCGACCTGATTCTGCTCCTCGCCGGAGGAGTGGCGATTCTGGCCCTAGTGCTTTTGATCCGGGACCGGATCGGGAAGGGCCGAAGCCAAGCCGGAAGCTAAACACATCGGAGAAGAATGAATATAAGAATCTTGAATAAACATATGCTGCTCACCACCATGGTGGCGGCTGGAGCGATTCTAGCCGCAGCTTGCAGCGGAAGCGCCCCCGAGGCTGTGGAGATTTCCGTCAATGTAACGGGCGAGGCCATGGAGCCGGGGACCATCAGAGTCAAGCAGGACGACATGGTTACCTTGAAGATCGATGCTGAAGAATCTGGTGAATTCCATCTGCACGGTTATGACATCGAGCAGGACATCGATGAAGACGAGGTGGCGGATCTCTACTTCGTCGCCGACGCCACAGGGCGGTTCCGGATCACCTTCCATCACACCGGGGACGCCGAGGCTAAGAAGGACGACAAAGAAGGAGACCACGGCCACGATGACGAAGAAGGCGAGGAAGTCGACATCGGGTTTCTGGAAGTGGGACCAAGATAGTTGATGGTACGTGAGTAGAGCGATTGGCGGCACGAATATGAAATTTCGATACGTTGTCCTCGCCGTGTTCGTCCCAGGAGCTGCGCTGCTAGCCCAGCCAGCCTACGCCCACGGGTTCGGCGAGCGGACCGAGCTTCCGGTGCCACTGGGTTTCTTCTTGATTGGCGCAGGAGTCACGGTGGGTCTGTCTTTCGCCATAATCGGGCTGTTTGCCGGGGGTAGCCCCGAGCACAACTCATATTGGCGGCACAACCTTTACCAAACCCGGTGGCTGCGATCGGTCCTGACCAGCCGGTTCCTGATGCTGCCGGTGGAACTGCTCGTTGTGTTCCTATTTGGCCTTGTCATCGCCACCGGGCTTTTCGGTGATCAAATACCGTCATCTAATTTCGCACCCACCTTCGTCTGGATAGTCTGGTGGGTCGGAATGGGTTTCGTCGTGGCTTTGCTGGGCAACATCTGGACCTTCATCAACCCTTGGAAAATCCTGTTTGAATGGGCGGAAGGACTGAGCCGGTTACTCAGGCCGGGGAGCCATCTATCGATGATGCGCCCATATCCCTGGAACTGGGGCATGTGGCCGGCCATTCTCCTATTTCTCAGTTTCACCTGGATACAAGACGCTTTCGTCCAGTCGCCGTTGCCAAACCGGGTGGCCGTCTTGACCATCATCTACTCAGTCATCACTTTGGGGGGCATGGCTATCTTCGGCAAGCATCAGTGGCTCAGGCACGGCGAAGCGTTTTCCGTCGTATTCAGCTTTCTGGGCAAGTTCGCTCCCACCGAGGTCAGGGTTCGGGACACCGGCCTTTGCTCAACCTGCGGAGGAGACTGCCTTTCGTCCAACGGAGATTGCGTAAATTGCTACGAATGCTTCAGCAGATCTGAGAAGAAAGAGTTGAACATCAGACCCTTCGCGATCGGGCTGGCCGACAACGAGAGCAAGACCAACGACGTTTTAGCCATGGTGGTGCTGCTTCTGGCCACGGTCACCTTCGATGGCTTCAGCGCCACCCAGATATGGGTGGATATCCAGACGGTTGCGGTGGACATATTTATCGGGGTGGCTAATGGCGCAACCTTCAATGGCCGAACCATTGCCGACAGCCTGGGCGTGCTGTTGTTCCCTGGGATGTTCCTGGTGATTTACCTCACGTTTTCCCGTTTCATCTCCGGGTCCGCCGGAAGCGAACTCCCGGCGATGGCCGTTGCCAGGAAATTCTCCTACTCTTTGATTCCCATCGCCCTGGCCTACAATATCGCCCACTTCATAACCCTTTTGCTGATTCAGGGCCAGCTCATAATACCTTTGGCGTCCGACCCGTTCGGGTTCGGTTGGAATCTATTGGGCACCGGAGACTACCGGATAAACATCGGAATCATCAACGCTAAGATTCTGTGGTACCTATCTGTGGGTCTTATCGTTGCCGGCCACATCATCGCGGTCTATCTCGCGCACCTAATCTCCCTGCGCACGTTTCAGGATAGGTCCGCAGCTATCAGCAGCCAATATCCCATGCTGATGCTCATGGTGATTTATACCGTGGTGAGCTTGTGGACCATCGCCCAGCCGATCGTGGCTTGACCGATGGCGCAGCCCCTTACTGCCGGTCTCATGCGTGGCCGGTGGTGTGGCGCAAACCCATGGTGTAAGATAAACATCCAATCTGGCGACAGGCCATTCGATAGACACCAGGGCGCACACGTCCAACCGTCTATCCCAGGAGAACCATCTTGGCGAAACTAGCTATCATAGGCACCGGACTCATCGGCACATCCATGGCGCTAGCGCTGAGGAAAGCCAACCTAAGAGACGTAGAGATTGTGGGCACCGACTCGGATGGCAGTGCCCGCCGGGGGGCGGAGAGATCCAAAGGCTTCCACAAAGTCGAAAACAGACTGATGCCGGCGGTGAGGGATGCGGAGATAGTCATTCTAGCAACTCCGGTGATGGCGATGCGGGAGCTGATGGAAGTTATAGGACCTGAACTTCCCGAAGGTTGTCTGGTCACCGACGTAGGCAGCTCAAAGAGACAGGTTTTGGACTGGGCCGACGAGCTTCTTCCCAAGTCGGTTAACTTCGTCGGTGGGCACCCCATGGCGGGGAAAGAAACCGCCGGGCCCGAGAACGCTGATGCCGACCTCTTCCGCAACAAGGCTTATTGCGTAGTACCCGGCCCCAACGTGGGACAGAAGGCAGTTTCCGAGATAACTACGTTGGCCGAGGCCGTGGGCGCCCGTCCGTTTTTCATCGGCGTCGACGAACACGACAGCTTTGTAGCAGCAGCCAGCCACCTGCCCTTCATGCTTTCAACGGCCTTGGTCGGTTGCGTTTCCAAGAGCGCCAACTGGGAGGACATCGCCCAATTGACCGCCGGCGGATTCACCGACGTATCAAGACTGGCGTCCGGCGACCCGATAATGCATCGGGACATCTGCGTATCCAACCCGGAGCCCATCGTGGCTTGGATCGACGCCTTTATCCGCGAGCTCCATGATATGCGCCAGACGCTGACCGCCGAGGGCGGGCCGGATGTCGACGCCGTGCAAGATATTTTCGAAGAAGCTTCAACCGCTAGGGCCAAGTGGCAGGCTGGACTCGTAAATTCCAGAGCACGAGAGGCGGCGAACTCAGGCTCGGATATTCCCAGTTTCTCCGAAGGCATGGGGGAGATGTTCGCTGGCCGAAAAGTTATGGAGCGCATGAGCCAATTTACTCGCGGCAAGGGCCGCGGCCGGGACTAGGCGGTCGATCTGATCGAGACCCTCGGCCTGACGACTGGATGTGCAGACCCAAACCGGAATTCCCGAGCCCTGGCGGAAGGATAGGCAAGATGGAACGCAAAGCTCTTTCTTCTGCTTCGCCGGATGGAGAAACCCAGATATTCGATGCGGTCCCTCATCCTCAATCCCGGCTCAACCTATCCCAGTTGTCCAGCCGAACGGGAGCCTAGTCCTGATTCGGCATTTTCCCACCAAACCACGGCAGGCGGCGTAATTGCAGCAAGTACCTGAAGCCGAACCGGCGCCGCCCCTATTGATTGTGCTTTCCGGGCCATCCGGCGTCGGAAAAGACGCCGCCCTCAACGCTTTGAAACTGCTGGACCGCCCGTGGCACTTCGTAGTCACCGCCACCACCCGCCCCCAACGCCCCGGAGAGCAGGACGGCATCGACTACATCTTTCTGGAAACCGCCGCGTTTCTTGAGATGAAGGAGCAGGATGAGCTATTAGAATGCGCTCAAGTCTACGGCAACTGGTACGGGGTGCCCCGTAGCCAAGTAAGCCAAGGTCTGAAAGAGGGTAAGGACGTCATTCTAAAAGTTGACGTGCAGGGGGCCGACACAGTCCGCAAGCTAGCCACAGAAGCACTGTTCATCTTCATGGTCCCCGGCTCCTTCGACGAACTCAGAGACCGCCTAACCCAACGAATGACGGAAAGACCGTCCGAGATCGACCTTCGGCTCAGCATCGCTTGGAGCGAGTTGGGGCGCGTCGCCGAGTACGATTACCGGGTAGTGAACCGCGACGACCAGTTGGAGCAAGTGATTGCCGAGATCGACGCGATAATCACTGCGGAGAAGTGCCGGGTCCATCCACGCAAAGTGGATTCCCTGTAGCGTTCAACTGGTCGTCTCCTGAACTGGATTTCAGGAACCAAATCTCGTAGGGACCAATCTAAAGTTCATCTACCTCATATCAGAGGAACCGGTTTTGAACCAACAACCTCAAAATCTACCGATCAGGCCCCGGTTACCGGAATGGCTCAAGGTGAAGGCTCCGGGCACGCCCGGATACATACACCTGAAGAGCCTGATGCGCGGCCAGCAACTGCACACCGTGTGTGAAGAGGCCCATTGCCCGAACATCGGCGAGTGCTGGGACCGGGGCACCGCCACGTTCATGATTTTGGGCGACATCTGCACCCGCCGCTGCCACTACTGCGCCATCACCACGGGACGGCCCACCGGCATCGACCTTATGGAGCCCGGCCGGGTGGCGGAGACCGTGAATTCATTAGGGCTGCGTTATTGCGTCATAACCTCGGTGAACCGGGACGACCTGCCCGACGGAGGCGCATATATCTTCGCCGCCTGCATCACCAAGATTCGAGAGCAGAGCCCAGACTGCCGGACCGAAATGCTGATACCTGACTTCGGCGGTTCCACTTCTGCCTTAAAGAAGGTAATCGACGCCCGGCCAGATGTACTGAACCACAACATCGAGTCCTCCCGCAGCGTCTTTCCCAAGGTTCGGCCCAGGGGAGACTACGATCTTTCTCTGGAATTGCTGGCCAAGGCCAAAATGCTAGATCCCCGCACGGTCACCAAGTCGGGCATCATCGCCGGCATGGGCGAGACACGGGAAGAGATTGTAGAAACCATGGAGGACTTGCGCCGGGTGGACTGCGACCTATTGACCATCGGCCAGTACCTGCGTCCTTCGCCGAAACACTGGCCCATCGACCGCTTCTACACCCCGGCGGAGTTTGACGAACTGCGGGAGACCGGAGAGAAGATGGGGTTCAAACACGTGGCGTCCGGCCCTCTAGTCCGCAGCTCTTACCACGCCGACGAACAGCACGACGCTGCGAACGTGGCCAAGACGGTCGGTTAAGATTTGCGGACCGTCATCCCTGTCCAGCACCCAAATTAACCCGCTCCCTCAGAACGTTCCGGTAAAAGAGCAAACTGACGCCGAAGGGGACCATGTAGTAGACCAACCGGAACAGGAACGACACCAACACCCCCTGCTCCAACGGCACTCCCAGCAGATGGTACGCTCCAGCCATCGACCCCTCTTGCACACCCAGACCACCCGGGACCATGGACATCACCCCGGCGGCCACGCCAACGGCGAATCCTGTGACCACCACTCCGGGGTCCACCTGACCCCCAAGCGCCTGAAAACACAGCCACACGATCCCCAGCCGGCACATCCGGTCCAATATTATTAACGAGAGAGGCAGTGCCAGCGCCAGAGGCTTGGAGCGCAACCTACCCATCCCACGGCGCAGCGTGGCTTCGAAATCCTGTAGACCGGCTTTGATACTCTGCCGGGTCACCAGATGCCAGCTCCAGCCAACTAGCCATATGGCGATGGCCCTAACCGGCGTCACAAAGAACACGACCGCCGTCATCGCGAAGGCCGCTCCCAATACCGCTGCTCCGGTGGTAACGGCCAGGGATAATCCGGGAGACAGGGGGTGGGTGAAGGCCAGATAGGCCAGGCCCGCCGGTATCAGCGCGAAGAATATCAGGCTTTCCAGATAGCCGTGAAACAGGGAGGGGGCCATCACATCACCGGCTGCCTCGCCACGGCGAGTCAGCAGCAAGAGCCGTAGCGAATGCCCGGCCACCCCACCCAAGGTCGCAATCATCGCCGACGACACAAAACCGATTCCGCATAGTGTCCTCAAATCTAAATCGATTCGGAAAACCCGGTTAACCAACGCGAAGCTGTAGCTGAGGGTCAAGTAGGAGACGGCAGTGATACCCAGTGATGCGAGAACCGGCGTCCAAGCCGCCTGGCCTACGACGGCCCGCACCTCTCTCCAGTCCAGCAGTATGGACAGCACACCCAGCAGCGCCATCAGGACCACCGCCGCGACAGCTATCCGCTTCCGGTGTTTGGAGAACTCGGCACGGTAGCCTGCCTGGGATGTGGGGCCGGGGCCGGAGTTGGTACCGGAGCTAGTATCTGACGCCACGCAGTCTCCCGTAGTTCGATTGACTTGGTGTCATGACGACTTCAAGATAGGCTTTCCAGCACCTGTTCGACGGTTTCCCAGCTATGGTCCGGCCGGCCATTCAGCAGATCCTCCGGGTCCAACGATCCCCAGAGAGCAGCACCGCTGGCTATTCCAGCCCGGCGAGCGCAATCCAGATCGTGGCTCCCATCTCCGACGTAAACGGCCTGGTTCTTCTCTGCACCCAGGGCTTCCAGAACATGAAGCAGTCCGTGGGGATCAGGCTTGTAAGGTCTGCCGTCCACCAGGAACAAGGTGTAATCCAACAGATGGCCGATTCCCGCATACCCAATCTCAAGGTCGCCGAATTGCTTTCGCTTATCTGAGAAGATGGCTATCTGGTAGCCCCGGTCCTTCAGCGCTTCCAGAGTCTTCAGGACGCCTGAATAAAGATGCCCCACGGTGATAACGTTTTCATGGTAAAACGCCATGTAGGTGTCGACCAGTCGCTGTTCATCGTCGCCGAAGAACCAGGTAAGGTGCCGGAAAAAGGGCCGGTGGTATTGCTGGGCAACCTGGGCGGCAGTCGGCTGGGGCAGACCCAGTGCGTCAGCGGTGCTTTGCATGAGTTGAAGATGAAGGTCCCAACTATTCCACAGGGTTAGGTCCCAATCGAAGACAATTGCTTTCAAGGGCATCCCCGGATATCCCGCTGGGTGGACCGAGTCTTAGTCTCCAATCTGACGCCCCTTTTTCGGCTCCCCTTGCAACACCCTGGAGAAAAACTTTTGCAGGGCGGAAGCATCTTCGGAATCAAGATACCGGGTGAAATGCTGAACGATGCCACGAACGTGCCCTGGCGACGCCCGGTCCAAGGCATCCCGGCCCTGAGGGGTCATCACCACGTAGGATGCCCGGCGATCTTCAGGAGAGGCTTCCCGGCGGACAAGTCCGGCCTTGGCCATCCGGTCCACCAATCGGGTAACGCCACTGCGGCTCAACAACAGAGACCCGGCCAGTGCTTGATGCTGCAACCGGGACTCAGAAGCCTCGGACAAGTGGATCAAAACATCGTACCAGGTTAACGACAACCCCTGGTCTTCCATCAACTCGCTTTCCAAGGCTTTGATGACCGCCGAGTGGCATTCCAGAAATGACCGCCATGCTAACATCTGCACTTCGCTGGGTACTTCTATCATGGATTAATTCTAAGTAATATCGACCGGCGAAACAATAGTTGACAAGACAACTAATGGCAGGCAAACAGACCATCGTAGAGGACCAGGCCAATGACTTGAGTCTGATATAAATCCCAAAAGGCCCGAACATCTGGTGATATACTGGGACGACCCAATCGAAGAGAGGAAATGAAAATGAAATTCGGCGGAATAAACCACTTGGCCATGGTAACCAACGACATGGAAAAGACCGTCCGGTTCTACCGGGACGTGATGGGCATGCCCTTGGTGGCGGCGGTAGGAAATACCCCCGGCGGCTATCCTTACAGGCATTACTTCTTCGAGATTGGCCCCAACAACACGCTGGCCTTCTTCGAGTGGCGGGGCATGGTGGAAGAATTCCACAAGCCCGCGGGACAGCCCGCCAAAGGCCAACTACAGTTCGACCACGTCTCTTTCGACGTGGAGAGTGAAGAGGCGCTGCTGGAACTCCAAGCCAAATTGGCCGCCGCCGGTGTGGATGTTACCCATGTAGTGGACCACAAGATTATCCACTCCATATATTTCACCGACCCTAACGGGATCGCTTTAGAAGCTTCCGTCTGGATCATCAACCCCACCGGTCACTCCCCCGACCACGGCAACGCCGACGTGTTCCAGGACAAAGACCCGGTTCCTGCGTTGCTGGAGCAGATGGAGCAGGCCCGGCTGCTGGAAACCAGCTAGCTCTCGCTAATGCTCAGGCGGGCCGGTTCGATGCGAAATCTGGCGCCTTCATCAGGTCAACAAGAAGGAACCGGCCCTCCTAGCCTGATTCTGATTAATGCCCGGGTGCTGACTTTGGACCCTCTCCGGGCCAGCGCCCAAGCCGTGGCGGTCCGTGGTAGCACCATCGCCGCCATCGGCTCATCCAAAGACATCGCCTCCCTTGCCGGTCCGGCCACCCGGACTATCAACTGCGGCGGCAAGACCCTGATACCAGGATTCGTGGATTCCCACTGCCACGTACTGGCCCAAGCCGCATCTCTCCAAGGCATCGACTGCAGCCCCAAAACCGTCTCTTCTATCCAAGACTTGGAAGACGTGGTTCGGCACCGGGCGGAAACCACCCAGACCGGCCGCTGGATCCGAGGCTTCGGCTACGATGACCTATCCTTCTTAGAGAAACGGCACCCCACCCGCTGGGACCTAGACCGCGCCGCCCCCAACCATCCCGTCCGCTTGGACCACCGCAGCGGCCACGCCACGGTGCTGAACAGCCTCGCCCTGAACCTGGTAGGCATAGACGCCTCCACTCCAGACCCGGTGGAAGGCGTGATTGACCGGGATAACGCCACGGGAGAACTTACAGGACTCCTGTTCGAGATGGCCGGGTACCTTCGCCAACGCCTTGGCACGTCACGCGACCAAGCCGCTTTCCAAGATTATGTTCACCAACTGAACAACACGCTCCTGGGCTACGGAATCACCTCTGTGCAGGATGCAGGCCCCGACAACGGACTTGAGCGGTGGCAGATATTTCAGGAACTTCAGTCGTCGGGCGCATTACAATGCCGGGTGACGATGTTTGCCGGGGCTTCCCATCTGGAGGAATTTCAGTCCGCTGGGCTCACCTGGGGCGCTGGCGACGACCAACTGAGGTTGGGGCACGCCAAGATTATGCTGACCCTGAGCACGGGCGCGTTGGAGCCAAACCTGGAGGCGTTGACCGAGCTTGTAGACAACGCCCACCGTGCGGGATTTCCCGTAGCGATTCACGCCATCGAACAAGAGGCGATTGAATCCGCCATTAAGGCGCTGACCAACGCAGCGCCCCTCGCCAGTCCGGAACCAACCAGCGACATCCAACGCCTAGATCGCATCGAGCATTGCGCCGAATGTCCTCCTGAACTTGTGGCGGAGATAGCCAGGTCCGGATGCATGGTCGTTACCCAGCCCGGCTTCGTTTACTGGAATGGAGACAACTATTTGAAACGGGTCGACGCCTCGATGCTTCCCAACCTATACCCAGTTGGCGCGTTGGCAAACGCCGGAGTTCCGCTGGCATTCGGGTCCGACGCCCCCGTCATAGACCCCAACCCCTGGCCAGCGATCTATAACGCCGTCACCCGGAAAACCAGCACCGGCAGTTTACTACCGCCGGAGGCTTCCCAACAGCAGGCAATATCGGTTGCCGAAGCATTGAGGATGTACACCGCCGCGGGAGCCATCGCAGATGGGACCGGAGATCAGAAAGGAACCATCCGACCCGGCATGATGGCCGACATGGTTCTTCTAGACACAGATTCCATGACGGTGGAACCGGAACAGCTAAAAGAGATTAGGGCAATGACAACCATCTTGGGCGGAGAGGTGGTTTGGGAGGGCGGGGGGTAGGGACACAGGCTAGGGCGCAGTTAGAGTGCTGCCACGCCGAGTCTATTTTTATGGCGGAGCACAGCACCCCCATCCTTACCTTCCCCCGTCGAGGGGCTTAGCCCCAAACTGTCACTCTAAGGCCCCCAGGCCGAAGAATCTGTGGAGGATTCTGCGGCGCGAACTTCGACCGCCCACCCCAGACCCTTCGCTACGCTCAGGGTGACATTGTCGACGGGGCTTTTAAGGCGAAGCCCTATCCAGGGAGAAGGGATCTTGTTTTTGATCCTGAACTAGGACTGTCAGAGTAGGAGACGAAGCCGGGTTACCGGCTGCGGTCGCGGATGTATTCGGGGAGGGCTAGTAGGGAGCGTTTAGCGTCGCATTCGGGCGTGATGTCCAGCGACTGAGTCGCCTTGTCGCAGAAGCCCCTGATTACGGTGTAGCAGTCGCCGATGATGCCCGAATTGTTAATCATTTCCAGGGCCAGGCGCACGTGGCCGTCTTCGTCCCGGTCGTTGAATAGCGCCTTTACCGGGTTATCGTCGGGATACTTCTCCATCAGCATGATGGTCGGTAGGGTTAATATTCCCTGACACAGATCGGTGCCAACGGGCTTTCCCAGCGTAGATGGGTCGCCTTGAACGTCCAGCATGTCGTCCACCATCTGGAAGGCCATGCCGATGTTATAGCCGTAGTCGCACAAGGCTTGAACCTGAGGTTCCTCCGCTCCGCCCAAGATGGATCCGGTTTCACCGGCGGTGCGGAACAGGGAAGCGGTTTTTCGGTAGATGCGGTCTTGGTAGCGTTCCTGGGCTTGCTCCAGATTGAATACGTTGAAGTATTCCGCCATCTCACCGCTGGCCAGTTCCATGATTGTTTCGGAGAATCGGCGTATCACCCGGACGTTGTGAGTGTCGCAAACAAAGGTTGCCGAAGTAGCGAACAAGAAGTCGCCGAAGAGAACCGCCACGTGCTTGCCCCAAAGACTGCTAACCGTTGGGCGGCCCCGGCGCATATCCGAGTCATCAACCGTATCGTCGTGGATCAGCGTGGCCAAGTGCAGCAACTCCACCGCCGCCGCCATGATAACGGGGTGTTCCGCGTCTTGGGAGTAGAAGCCGGCCGACAGTAAAGTGATGGCGGACCTGATCCGCTTGCCGCCCGAATCGAGAACGTGGTCCAGCAGCGGCTCCAGATAGTCAGGAGTGGTATCTCGCAGACTTGCCAGCCGCTCCTCCACCAGACTTAGCTGCTGGCGGATCGGGGCGTAGATAGACGCCGTTTTTTCGTCCAGGCCTTGGAGCACCCTACCCCCTAAGCCACGCTGGCGCCCAGCCGTTGGACTTCGTCGTCCACCACCTGGGGATCTAGTTTGGTGTACAGGGGGCTGGGCTCACGAAGTGGGTTGCCCGCCTCTATCGCATCGATCAACTGATCGAAGTCCCAGGATAGGTTCTCAACCGTACCGTCCAGTCCCAGGTATCCGTGGATGCGCTGGGCACTGAATGGCAGGAAGGGATACAGCAGCATCTTGAGGCAGTTAATTACCTTGATGGCAGTATGAAGCGTGGCCGCCGCCTCATTCCGGTCGGTCTTGATGGAACGCCACGGGGCCCTGGTATCCAGATACCGGTTCACTTGCTGGGCTAGGGAAAACGCTCTGGCGATGGCCGCTTTGAAGTGGCAATCGTGCAGATCCTGGTCGACGCCCGTCATAACCTCGCGGGCGCTTTGGAGCAATTCTTGTTCCAAAGCGCCCAACGGTCCGGCGGGCGGCACATTGCCCTCGAAATTCTTGTAGGTGAAGGAGAGCACTCTGTTGACCAGGTTGCCGAACGTCGCAACCAGTTCATCGTTGTTGCGGCGAACGTACTCGGCCCAAGAGAAGTTGGTGTCACCCGATTCCGGCATGTTGATAGACAGCAGATACCGCAGCGGATCAGGCTCGTATCGAGACAAGTAGTCCGGCAGCCAGACCGCCCAGTTCTCGCTGGTGGAGAACTTCCGGTCCTCCAGGCTGAGGAACTCGTTGGCCGGCACGTCGTAGGGAAGGTTGAGGCCCCCGTAGGCCATCAGCATCGCCGGCCATATGATGGTATGGAACGGGATGTTGTCTTTGCCGATGAAGTAGTAGGACTTGGTGTCCGGGTCCTTCCAAAAGGCTTCCCAGTCCTTGCCATCGCCGTTTTGCTTGGCCCATTCCACGGCCGCCGACAGATAGCCGGTTACCGCCTCGAACCACACGTAGATGCGCTTGTCGTCATAGCCTTCCAGGGGGATGGGCACGCCCCAAGTGAGATCCCGGGTGATGGCCCGGTCTTTGAGACCGCCCTCCAGGAACCGACGAGTGAAGTTCAGTACGTTGGGACGCCAATGGGTCTGCTTGTTCACCCATTCCAACAGTGGCTGCTCAAAGGCGGAGAGTTTCAAGAAGTAGTGCTCTGACTCCCGGAACTCGGGTTCGCTGTCGGAGATAACGCACCTGGGGTGAACAAGGTCTTGAGGGTCCAGCGTCCGGCCGCAGTTGTCGCACTGGTCGCCGCGGGCTCTCTCAAAGCCGCAATGGGGACAAGTACCGTTGACGTAGCGGTCGGGCAGGAACCGTTGGCAATCGGCGCAGTAGGCCAGGAGCATCGATTGCTCGTACAGGTAACCTTTCTCCAGAAAGTCCTTGAACAGAGTGTGGACAATCTCCTGGTGATTCTCGGTATGCGTGGTCGTGAAAAGGTCGAAGGTGATGCCCAGTTTGTTCCAGGAGTCCAAGAACTGGGGATGGTATCGATTCAGGATGTCTTCCGGGGTTACGCCTTCGGCCTCGGCGCGAACCGTGATGGGAGTGCCGTGGCTATCGCTTCCCGAAACCATCAGCAC
The DNA here is from genome assembly GCA_963997925.1 of uncultured bacterium. GTDB lineage: Bacteria > Chloroflexota > Dehalococcoidia > Lucifugimonadales > UBA3495 > UBA11650. Next base: position 5,721 of record CAXEOX010000027.1, on the reverse strand, counting down.
TTCGTTGCCTTTGGCCCGGTGATAACGAGCGAAGATGTCCGCAGATAGATAACAACCAGCCAGGTGGCCAAGATGCAGCGGCCCGTTGGCGTAGGGCCAAGCGACTCCGATGAAGATGCGTTCGGACAAGAGTGTCTTTCCTTCCTCAGATCCCCCTTTGGTCCTTCCCGGAAACAGGGGGCGGAAAGGGGGATTACAGCTTCGATATTCTATCATAAACTATGGACTGCCAGGGTGGAAGTGAAGTCAAATCTGTTGACAAGGCCGCGTCGTACTGGTAGCATCTGATGTAACAATTTTACGAAATCCGCGACGATGGAAAGTAGTAAGAGTACCCTGTCCCAGAGAGCCGGAAGTTGGTGAAAATCCGGCGGCAGAAGGACTCCGAACTCGTTCTGGAGCGGCCCGCCTGAACTAGAGTAAGGCGCGGCGATTGGCCCCGTTACCGGCTGTAGAGCAGTTCCGAGGTTGGGGTTACTAACAAGTAGCTCACCGGCATCCGGCGTAAGCCTGAAGCCTGACCATCGGAAAAGAAGGGTGGTACCGCGGGAATTTCCAGCCCGTCCCTTCATGGGGATGGGTTTTTTTATTGGTAAATTTCGACCGGGACTAAAATGTAAGAAGATGGAACTAACCGGCGCGGAAATTGTTTGTGAAAGCCTACTTAAAGAAGGCGCGGACGTAGTCTTTGGACTACCAGGTGGAGCGGTGCTGCCTTTGTATGGCGCCCTCTCCAGCTACCCGGCCATCCGCCATATCTTGGTGCGCCACGAGCAGGCCGCCGCCATGGCCGCCGACGGTTATGCTAGGGCGACAGACAAAGTTGGTGTGTGCATCGCAACATCCGGTCCCGGCGCTACCAACTTGGTCACCGGCATCGCCGCCGCCCAGATGGACTCGGTTCCCATGGTGGCCATCACCGGACAAGTGCCCCGGCCCGCCATCGGCAGCGACGCTTTCCAGGAGACCGACGTCACAGGGGTAACTCTGCCGATCACCAAGCACAACATGTTGGTCATGGACGTGAAAGACGTCGCACAGGCCATCCACGACGCCTTCCACATAGCCCGCACCGGACGTCCGGGGCCCGTCTTGGTGGATATACCCAGGGACGTTCTATTGGGCGAGAAGACCGAGTTTGTCTGGCCCACAGCGACCAAACTACCGGGATACAGGATTCCAACGGAAGCTCCGGAAGTCCAAGTAGCCGCCGCCGCCGAGTTGATTAACAAGGCCGAGCGGCCCATCATCATGTCGGGCCACGGTGTCCTCATCTCCCATGCTTACGGGCTGATGACCGAGTTGGCCGAAAAGGCCCAGATTCCGGTGATAACCACCCTCTTAGGAATCAGCGCCATACCCTCCAGCCATGAATTGAACCTGGGTATGTCGGGAATGCACGGCATGGCCTACGCCAACCTCGCCATTGACGAAGCCGACCTAATCATCGGCTTGGGCATGCGGTTCGACGACCGGGTGACAGGCCGGATTTCCGCCTTCGCACCTAACGCCAAGTTCATCCACGTGGACATCGACGCGTCGGAAGTGGACAAGAACATCAAGGCCACAGTAGGGATTGTCGGCGACCTGAAAGCGGTATTAGGCCAGTTGCTACCCAAGGTGGAGGCCAACGTACATATAGACTGGCTTCAGCACATCAACGAGTTGAAGGCCCAGCATCCGTCGCATCTAGTTCGGGAGTCCGATGAGCTCCTGCCCCAGTACGTGCTCCAGCGGTTGACCGAGGTCACCCAGGGCCGAGGTATCGTGGTCACCGGCGTAGGCATGCACCAGATGTGGGCCGCGCAGCACTGCCGGTTCACCGAGCCCAACACGTTCATCACTTCGGGCGGGTTGGGCACTATGGGATTCGAAGTCCCAGCCGCCTTGGGCGCTCAGGTAGGCCGGCCCGACGTCACCGTTTGGTCCGTAGCTGGCGACGGCGGCTTTCAGATGACGATGTGCGACATCGCCACGGCGGTTGAGGCCCACGCCGACGTCAAATTCGCCATCTTAAACAACAACACCCTGGGCTTGGTCCATCAGTTGCAGGAACTCTTCTTTGACAAGGAATACATCGCCAGCCAATATACGGCCAACCCCGACTTCGTGAAGATTGCCGAGGCCTACGGCATCCGGGGCATCCGTGTCACCCGGAAGGATCAGGTAGTGGACGCCGTGCGACAGGCCATGGAAACCGCTGGACCGGTGATTGTCGACTTCATTGTTAAAGAAGACGAGGGACTCTACCCATTTATCCCATCCGGTCAATCGGTGAAAGAGATGCTGGAAGAACCAGCACCCGAAGAGATTACCTAGAATGGTCCAAACGAATCATACCGAACAACACACCCTAATAGCCTTGGTGGAAGACAAGCCGGGTGTCCTGACCAGGGTGGCCAGCATGTTCCGCCGCCGGGGTTTCAACATCGCCAGCCTGGCCGTGGGCAACAGCGAGCAACCGGGCCTGTCCCGCATGACCTTTGTGGTGAAAGGCGACGACTACACCGTAAGCCAAGTTGCCAAGCAACTGGACAAACTAATCGACGTCATTGAGGTATCAGACATTACAAATGAGTCCACTGTCACCCGGGAGTTGGCCCTGATCAAGGTCAAGACCACCCAAATGACCCGGGGTGAGATTATTCAGATCGTGAACCTATTCCGGGCCAACATCATTGACGTCGGCAGCGAGTCCATGATTATTGAAATCACCGGAGAAGAAGACAAGATAAACGCCCTACACAACCTACTGTCGTCCTTCGGCGTCATCGAAATGCTGCGGACCGGCCTGGTGGCGATGGTTCGGGGCCAAACCAACGGGCTGGCCAACGGTCATTCGGAGCACGCCGAGCAGGTGAACTCAAACAATCATTCCTGATAACCGTGCATATCTTGCCCAGTATCCCAGATCGAACCATAAGATGTAATTTGGAAAGGAAGAAGAAAAGATGGTAGATGTTTACTACGACAAGGATGCGGACCTAGCCCATCTGGAGGGCAAGACCATTGCCATGATTGGCTACGGTAGCCAGGGTCACGCCCACGCCCTCAACCTGAAGGACAACGGTCAGAACGTGGTCGTGGGCCTATATCCCGAAAGCAAAAGCCGGGCCGTGGCCGAAGCTGCGGGATTGCGGGTGGCCGACGTTCCCGATGCGGCCGCGGAGGCTGACGTGCTGATGATGGTCATTCCAGACCATCTCCAAGGCCGCGTCTACCGGGAGCAGATCGCTCCCAACCTGAGGCCGGGCAGCGCCTTCATGGTGGCCCACGGCTTCAGCATCCACTACCGGGAAATCGTCCTGCCGGACACCATTGACGTGATGATGGTTGCCCCCAAAGCCCCCGGACACCGCATGCGCGAGTTGTTCACCGAGGGTGTCGGAGTGCCCAGCCTGCTGGCAGTGCACCAGGACGCCACCGGCCACGCCAAAGACATCGGGCTGGCCTACGCCAAGGGTGTCGGCAGCACAGGCTCCGGCGTGCTGATGACTACCATCAAAGACGAGACCGAAAGCGACCTCTTCGGCGAGCAGACTATCCTCTGCGGCGGCGTTTCCGCCCTGGTAAAGGCGGCTTTCGACACACTGGTTGAGGGTGGATATCCCCAGGAGATTGCCTTCTTCGAGTGCCTGCATGAGCTGAAGATGATTGTTGACCTGATGTACCAGGGCGGGTTCAACTACATGCGCTATTCAGTCAGCGATACCGCCGAGTACGGCGACCTGACACGGGGCCCGCGCATCATCGACGAGCATGTTCGGGAAAACATGCGGGCCGTGCTGAAAGAGATTCAAGACGGCACCTTCGCCCGCGAGTGGATCGCCGAGAACGACGAGGGCCGCCCGCGGTTCACCCCCCTCAGAGAGCAGGCCCGTAACAGCCAGATCGAAGAGGTTGGCAAGGAACTTCGGGCAATGATGCCCTGGATGGACCCGAAAGTAATCTAGTCGATTCTGATTGGCCTGGGCCGATTCAGCCCGGGATGAAACATTCTGTGACGAGGGAATCTACGATGAGGAATCTGGAGGCGTTGAGTGTAGTCCACCATCGTCCGCTGGTCCTGGCAGGGCTGGTGGCGGTGGACTACGTGGCCCTGCGCACCCTTTCTGAACGCCGCAGTTAGCGGCAACCGCATACCAAAATCTACAAATCAGAAAGGGGTTAGGTAATAAAAATGGCTACAGAAAAAGTATTGCTCTTGGACACCACTCTCCGCGACGGCGAACAGTCGGCCGGCATCGGCATGACCGGTCAGGAAAAGATGGAGATTGCCCGCCAACTGCAACGGATGCAGGTGGACATTATCGAGGCGGGTTTCGCCGCCAGTTCACCCGGAGACTTTGAGGCGGTGTCCAACATCGCCAAAGAGATCAAGGGTCCCATCATCGCCTCCCTGGCCAGAGCGGTCGCCAACGACGTGGACCAGGCATGGCAATCGGTCCAGCACTCCGAACGGCCCCGCATCCACGTGTTCCTCTCCTCATCGGAGATTCACCAGATGCACCAACTGCGGAAGAACCGAGAAGAGGTCATGGAGATGGCAGTCACCATGGTCGAGCGCGCCAAGGGTTACTGCGACGATGTCGAGTTCTCCCCCATGGACGCCACCCGGACCAACCCGGAGTACCTATTCCAGATGTTGTCAGAGGTGATTAAGGCCGGAGCAACCACCATCAACATCGCCGACACGGTAGGCTACGCCATCCCCTCATCCACCGGATTCGGTCAACTCCTGAAGGACGTTCAAGCCAACGTTCAGGGAATCGAAAACGTGGTGGTCAGCGTCCATTGCCACAACGACTTGGGTCTGGCCGTGGCCAACAGCCTTATCGCAGTCGAGTTCGGCGCCCGCCAAGTGGAGGGCTGCATCAACGGAATCGGCGAGCGGGCCGGCAACGCCTCGTTGGAAGAAATCATCATGGGATTGGATACCCGGAAGGACCATTTCGGGGTTACGATCAACGCCGACACCACTCAGATCTACGGGGCCAGCCGCATGGTCAGCCGCATCACCGGCATGGCCGTTCAGTCCAACAAGGCCATCGTTGGGGAAAACGCTTTCCGCCACGCATCTGGCATCCACCAAGACGGCGTGCTGAAAGACCGCTCCACCTACGAAGTCATGCAACCGGAACGGGTGGGCGTTCCCGGAAACACCCTGGTGTTGGGCAAGCTCAGCGGCCGGGCAGGCCTTCAGTCCCGATTGGAAGATCTGGGCTACACCCTCTCTCGAGAGGATATGACCAAGGTGTTCGAGTCCTTCAAGGACCTGGCCGACAAGAAACGGGAAGTTACCGATCGGGACTTGGAGATTCTGATGGACGAGGAGAAGCGGACGGCGACCGAGCCCATCAGTTATACCCTGGACCACGTCCAGTTCTCCAGCGGCGACCACGACATCGCCACCGCCACCGTCCGTCTCATCGGGCCGGACCAGCAGGTGGCAACCGACGCATCCACTGGCAACGGCCCGGTGGACGCCGTCTGCAACGCCATCGACCGGGTGATTGGCTGCGACTGCGAATTGGTGGACTTCAAAGTCCAAGCGGTTACCGAGGGAATGGATTCCATCGGCAGCGTCACCATCCGGATCGAGAACGACGGCAAGACCTACACCGGCCGTGGCGCCGACACCGACATAATCGTCGCCAGCGGCAAGGCCTACCTCAGCGCAGTCAACCGCATGCTTGCCGCCGACGAAGAAGCAAACATCCC
>CAXEOX010000026.1:0-32476 GCA_963997925.1 uncultured bacterium | reverse complement strand
TCATTCCCGTGCATACGTGAGTCCATGCCCGTGAGCGAAAAACCCCGGCCCTACCGGATAGTTGACACGGTAGTTTCGACCTTGTACAATACTTAACGTGGTTTAGTAAACCCGGTTTAGTTACGGGTGCTTTGAAGATATGACGATCCAATTAAATAAACTCTCGATGCGGAACGAAGCCTATTGGGAAAACCTGGTGAAGCGCAGCCTTTGCCGGTTCCTATTGTTGGGCCAACTGGCCAAGGGTCCGGTCCACGGATACCAGCTTAACCTGGCCATAAGGGACGCCTGCCAAGGCTGCTGCGAACCGACCGAGGCCATGGTCTATTCCACCATGAAGGAATTGGTGGAGGGCGGGTACGTGGTTTGCCGGATGGAAGAACACTTGGGGCGCAAGCGAAGAGTTTGCTGGCTAACGGATGAAGGACATGATGCTTTCCGAGCGGCCGGATTGGTGTGGCAGAAGATGCTGCCCACAGTAGAGGTTACGGTGGAACAAGCGCTTGGATCTCAAGCTGATGTTCCAACGGGCGAAGAAACAAAAGTTCAGGAGTAGGTCGATGACAACGAATTCAGATTCCGAAGAAATCAAGCGGTTGGTCCGCGAACGATACGGGGCCCGGGCCAAGGGGGTCATCGAACTCACCGTTGTCCAGCCCGAGGGTGGCAGCTATCCCGGATGTTGCGGCCCGGCGGACACCGAGCGTGCGATGCGGCTTTACACCAACGGACAGCTTGCCGGTCTGCCTGCGGAATCCATCGCCGCCTCGGCCGGTTGCGGCAACCCCACCGCCCTGGCGGGTCTTCAACCCGGCGAGCGAGTGCTGGACCTGGGTTCCGGCGGCGGCATCGACTGCTTCCTAGCGTCCCAGCAGGTGGGTCCGGAAGGTCACGTAACCGGCCTGGACATGACCGATGACATGCTGAAGCTGGCCAGATTGAACCAGACCAACCTGGGCATCACCAACGTGGAGTTCGTGAAAGGCGAGATGGAAAAGATGCCGCTGCCCGATGCCAACGTGGACGTGGTGATTTCCAACTGTGTGGTGTGCCTGTCCCCGGACAAGGATGCCGTCTTCAGTGAGTCCTTCCGGGTCCTATCCCCCGGTGGGCGCATCCATCTATCGGACATGATGTCGCTGACCACCGAAGGACCGGCCCGCACGGACCCCGAAGCCTGGGCTTCCTGCATCGCCGGGGCCGAGGACCGGGACGTCTACCTGGAGCGCCTGCGCAAGGCCGGTTTTGTGGACGTTACCATCGCCGAAGAGAATGTCCGCTTCGACGACGACGGTATCCCCATGAACGTGGCCAGCGTTAAGGTTGTGGCCAAAAAACCCGACTAGAACCCAACCGAGATCACGAATCCGAAACGTAGGGGCACGGCAAGCCGTGCCCCTACGTGCGTATAACCGAGAAGGCATCCAACTCCGCCCCCCCTTCTAAAGGGGGGACCACAGGGGGGTCGTTCCCTCGCCGCAAAACCTCCCCTATATCCCCTCCTTCGTAAGGAGGGGACTACCCAATTACCCCAGTTGGAAGACCTTGAACGCCTCGGCGAACTCCATCCCCACTTTCTTTCCGGTCCCGTTACGCCAACGCCTCATGTGGATCTCCGCGTCTTCGTCCGTCACCTGGGTCTTATGGGCCTTCAACGCATCCACCGCCGTATCCATATATTCACCCACGTCCACGAACTTGTTGGCGTCTTCACCCCATTCCATCAACCACAATTCCTTAACCTTGTGGGGTTCAAACCCTTCGTCAAGCAACTCCGGGAAGGTCAATCGGTCCCGCGCGCTGGGGAAAACCGCCGACATTGCAGCTTCTCCGGAGGCGTTGTGGTCCGGATGGCCGACGTAACCATCTTCATTGAAGGTCCGAACAGAACTCATACAAATCAACACATCTGGCCGGTGGCGGCGAATCTCCCGCGCGATATCCCGGCGTAGGTCTAAGGTAGGCTCCAGCATGGAATCTTCGTAGCCTAGAAAAACTACGTCCTTTAGCCCCAGCACCCTTCCGGCATCCAGTTGCTCCTGCTTACGTATCTCCACCAGACGTTCGCTGGTCATCTCCAAGTCGTCGCTGCCCTTGCTACCGTCGGTGCACAGGACGTACACAACCTCCCAGCCCTCGGCACACCACTTGGCCACCGTCCCGGCGCAGCCCCACTCGGCATCGTCGGGATGGGCCACCACCACCATGGCACGCTGATAAGGCGCTCCTTCACTAGCCATTGGATCCAACCTCCACCATCTACGATCGAACCGTTCAGACTCAGAAAACGACCCTCAGGCGTTGGCTGCGTGAGCCAGACCTGAGGGTACGTTGGCTGGAATCATCCCGGATAATTAGCTCGTTCCAGTGTAGCACAGGGTATTCCCGGATCAGGCTGAAAGTCCTTGCTAGGAACCGGCTCCGGTGCTAGCCTTGGCTTACTTAGACACTGTATCTTGCGTTCGATATGGAGTAGCTATGCCCAGATTATGGGCCCAAACTGTGACCTTCGATTCGGTCTCGGTGGGCGACCAACTGCCCATCTTGGTCAAGTTGGGAACCGAAGACGGGATCTGCAGCGCCGGCGCCCTGTTGAAACCTGGAACAGAGACAGAATCTTCTGCTCCCATCGACGACGCACAACCTCCCGCCCCCGACCTATCCGCCTACCTCTTGGAACTACTGGGAAAGGGGTTCCCGATAGAAAACATCCAAGCGGAAGGCAGCAGCCTAAAGATTGAGTCCCTGCAGCCAATCAACGCAGGGGACACCATTTCTTTGACGGGCAGTGTGGTGGATAAGAGAGAGCAAGGAGAATTGAAAGTGGTGGCTTGCCGGATGGTGGTCGAAAACCAGGACGGCCAGATATTGGCTGAAGCATCAGCCGAGGTCTGCCTCTAGTTCTTCATGCTTCAGTGGGGATGGCGGGAAGACCGTCCAGGTCTCGACCCCCTTCTGTGTTGCCGCCGGACCTGCCTTGGCGCCCGGACCCGAGACGGCTTTTTGTCGCCATCTGTTCCTACTTCACTACCGTTCAGGTCGAACTTCTTCCGGTCCCTATTCCAAAAGAATTGGGTTATCGCGGCCAGTAACAAACCTGGCGCGATTATGACCGCCGTGAACAAGGGATGCATTTCATCCGTATAGAACTGGGTTATGACCAAGAACCCCCCGGACATCAACATCGCCCAAGCCGTGGTGCCAGTGATGAAATTCCGGTGCCAGGGTGAGCGCAGGATTAGGATGGCCCACACGGGCCAGAGAAGGGGGACCGGCAAGAGAAGTATGAACTGAAGTACCGGCCACCCAAGGATGAAAGTGGCCGCCAAGAACCAGGTACTGTAGTACCAGGGGCGTTTTAGTTCTTGAGGTGCGGGCTGTTCTTGGTCCATATTGTCCATCCGGACGGGCGTTATTCGTAAGGATGCATGGGCTTGGATCTAACTCTGGGGCGGTATCGTGACCGAATCAACTTACTTCCAGTAGCGAAGTGGTTTCCCGCTCGGTCAGTTGCGGGCCAGCAACAGGTGAAATTCCAATATTTCGATGGGGCGCTGCTTCCTGATTGACTCCACTGCGTACTCCACGCACATGCGGGCGAAACCGGAGAACTCAAAGATATTGGATCCTAGGACGACCAGAGGAGTCTCCCGTTCCAACTCCACCCTAAGCTGGCTGCCGTCCTCGATGTCAATCTCCAGATCGATCCGGCCTTCAGTCAGCCTTTCGATCTTATCGTGCAAACGTTGCACGAACTGCTGGTTCTCCATATCGGTAGTTCCCGTGCCTAGAAAAGCATTAACGCCGAAGCCCAATCAGTCTAACACACGCCGGCGCTGGTCTAACCCAAGCTTCGCCGTCTATGTCTCTATCAATAATATCTAGCATTAATTATTGTGTCTTGACACCCTTTTGAGGCTTAACGATAATTGACGGAAGATTCGAAAGACCCTTTCCCAACCTGCCCATATGTAATAGAAAGGGTTGACGCCGGACACTCTGGAAGAGATCGGCGTCAACTTGCGTAATAAGCCTGTGATTACACTCACATGATATGCGATAGATTCACCAACGAAGCAACAGATATTCGCCAGGGGGTGTTGATGGCCACCGGCGAATCTTACCTAGACACCAATGGCCAGAACGCAGGCCACCGATGGTAAACCTCAACGAAACTCCAACAGCGGGCCGCCTCAGTTCCTTCCAGCACTATGGTTGGGCGATTGTCGCCATGGCCACAGTACTCCAAGTAAGCACCAACTTCATCAGCCAGGCGTTCTCCATCCTCATCGTTATACTGAAAGAAGATTTCGGTTGGTCTCTAACTGCGATTGGCCTCGCCTACTTCTTCCGCAGCATCATCAGCGCCGTGCTCTCGCCCGTCGCAGGAATGATTGCCGACAGACACGGGGTGCGGCGTTCGATGATTGTCGCAGGCATCTGCTACACCGGCGGCATGTTTTTGCTTAGCACCATCAGCGCTCAGTGGCAGCTATACCTCTATTACAGCGTGATTCTGGGAATCGCCCAATCCTTATTCAGGGTAAATATCCCAACTACCGTCGCCGCCTGGTTCAAGACCCGGCTGGGACTGGCGGTGGGCATCCAGCAGTCCGCAGGCGGAATGGGTGGATCCATCATGGCCCCGGCCCTGGCCTTGCTGCTATCCCGAACCGATTGGGAGACCGCTTTCTGGATCATTCCGGCAGTGGGAGGAACCATCGTATTCTCCCTGATATTTCTGTTCCACGGCGACCCGGCCGACCGGAATAAGAAACCTTATGGGGCCACTGAGGACGATCCTCCCCCAGTTGCCTCCAGCGATCCTGCCATCACCAAACTGCGGAGCAAGGTCTTTCTATCGCAGGCCAAGCAAACACTGTCTTTCTGGAACCTGATCGCCATCCACCACCTAGGTTGCGTAGGACATTCCATCGTCATGGTGGCCGCTGTCGTCTACGCCACTCAAGTAGGCCTTACCCTGCAAGCCGCTGCGTGGATCGTGAGTATCTACTCCCTGACCAGCGTAGCCAGTCGTTTCGCTACCCCCCTGTTGGCCGACATGTGTGGCCCAAAATGGGTCATGAGCCTGGCATATACCATCCAGGGTATCTCGGTGGCTTTGCTCTTTTGGACCCAGGAACCCTGGCAGTTCTACCTCTTTGCTGGGGTATTTGGAGTGGGCTTGGGCGGCGAGATGTCCGCATTCCTCGTTATTAACCGTCAGTACTACGGAATGGGTCCGGTTCGCGCCATCTTTGGATTCCAGAATATGGGTTCGGGGGTTGGGATGGCCATCGGCGGATTTATGGGCCTCGTCATCGCTGATCGCTATGGATTCGACATCGCCTGGATAATATCCATCGTTGCCAGCCTGGGTGGAGCCGTCTGCATATTACTCCTGCAATCCACCGCTCGGGTACTCATTCCAAACTGGGAAGACGCCCTGCCTGCGGAAGCCAGAACCCCGGCTCCCGCAGCTTCGAGCTAAGGTCGTTGATAAAGTACGTTTAGACCGCTAACATAGCCCTCACCCCGCCTCGACTTCGTCGAGACATCCCTCTCCCAAAGGGAGAGGGGCGAAGGTAAAATTCACACTCCCAGTCTCATCGGAGGTTAACCACCATGGTCAAGCAGATAGCTCCAGCAGACCTGAGTTCGTTGCTGAATGGAAACAGCCAGTTCGCGCTGATCGACGTGCGAGAAGCGGGGGAGTACAACAGCACCCACATCACCGACTCCAGCCTGATTCCCCGCAGGCACCTTGAAGCTCAGATGTCATCGGCGGTGCCGGTTAAGGGCTGCCACGTAGTTGTCTGCGATGACGATGGCCGACGGGCCGGACTGGCCGCCGCCACTCTGGAAGGCATGGGCTACAGCAATGTCTCCGTGTTGGACGGCGGCATTAACAAGTGGTCCACCCAAGACTTCCCCACCGAGTGGGGAAGCAACGTTATCAGCAAGGTGTTCGGCGAGAAGATGGAAGTCGTCCACCACGTCCCCGAGATTGAAGCCACCGACCTGCACGAACGCATCGAACGTGGAGACAAGCTGGTCATCCTGGACACCCGTACGCCGGAAGAGTACCAGCGGTTCTGCATCCCCGGTGGTCGGAGTGTTCCCGGTGGTGAGTTGGCCCTACGGGTAACCGACATCACCAAAGACTTGGACAAAGACACCACGGTCATCGTCAACTGCGCGGGGCGAACCCGCAGCATCATCGGTACTAGGGTGCTGCAACGGATGGGATTCACTAACCTCTTCGGATTGAAGAACGGCACTTCGGGCTGGGTATTGGCCGGATACGAACTGGAAACCGGAGCAGACCGGCTTGACCTGCCCGAGCCTTCAGTCGAAGGTATAGCCGCCGCCGAAGCCTACGCCGACAAGCTTGCCGACGAAGATGGCGTCCGCTACATGGACATCGCCAAACTGCAATCCATGCTGGCGAATCGAGAGAAAGAAGCCGCGTTTTTCGTGGACGTCCGAACCATCCAGGAGTACGAGGGCGGTCACATCCCGGGCTTCCGCTGGTTTCCCGGTGGACAGGTGGTGCAACGATCCGACGACGTTCTGGTGATAAAGAACTGTCCCGTCGTCTTCGCCTGCAATCAGAAAGCCCGCTCCACCTTCATCGCCTCCTGGTACCGCCAGTTTGGCTTTGAGGAAGTATACGCCGTGGAAGGCGGAACAGCCGCTTGGGCTGCCGCCGGGTTGGACCTGGAGACGGGGACGACAGAAGAAGCGCCTTACGGGTTAGCCCAAGCCAGAGAGCGGGTTCGGCCCCTGTCACCCCAGGACCTACAGGCCGCGTCACCTCAAGTCACCCTGTTCGTGGATACCAGCCAAGACTTTGCCCGAGGCCATGTCCCCGGAGCTCGTTGGGCGCCACGTGGTTGGCTGGAGTTCCACATCGCCGGCTTGGCCCCGGATAAGAAGGCAAGCATCGCGGTCACCGGCAACGACGGGAACAATGCCGCCTTGGCCGGAGCCACTTTGTTGGACCTGGGATACGGAAACGTTTCGGTTCTCGAAGGCGGAATGACCGCTTGGAACCGGGCCGGACTGGCTGTGGAAACCGGTCTGTCCGGAGTGATGAACCCACCCACCGACATGGTCCTCTCAGGACCGGACCGGAACTACGCCGACATGATGACTTACCTGCGTTGGGAAACCGCCTTGGGAGAGCAATTCGCGGACTAGAATTCGTTTCGAATCTCGCCTAGCTGGCCCTTCGACAGGCTCAGGGCAAACGAGAACCGGCCACCACCGTGCGTGGTGGACCCGCCCACCGTTCGTGGTGAGCCTGTCGAACCACTCGCTGGAGCAAGGTCCAAGAAATAACAGCCAGCCTACAATCATCGTGGCAAGGACGACAGAATGACATACTTCCCTTTGACCAAAGAGCAAGAAGAATGGCGGGACCGGGCGGCGGCTGTCGCAACTAAGGAACTTGCTCCCCGGGCAGCGGAAACCGACCGTCTGGGACAGTATCCCCAAGAATCCCTCAACGCCTTGAAACAGGAAGGCCTGTTCGGTCTACGCGTCTCGAAGGAACACGGCGGGATCGGCGCGGACATGGTCACCACTTCCTTGGTCATCGAAGAACTGGCCAAGAAATGCCCGTCCACCTGCATGTGCTACAAGATGCACTTAGAGGCGGCGGAAATCATCTGCCAGATCCCCACCGATTACCAGGTCGAACACTTCGTCAAACCCATGGCTAAAGGAGAGGTGTTCACCACCATCGCCGGTGGCGAGTCCCAGGGCGACGGCGACAACTGGACCTCTGCCCAGACTGCTTCCGCCGTTACCAAGGTGCCGGGCGGATACCAGATCGACAACATCCGAAAGTCCTACGTCACCTCGGCTGGGCATGCCACCCACTATCAATTCCACTGCGTCGTCGGACAAGACACTCCACAAAGCTCCGCCAGCCGTCTGTTCGTAGCGGCAGATGACATCGAATGGGAGATTCTAGAGCCCTGGAACGGTCTTGGAATGAGGGGCAACTCCAGCTCTCCGGTAAGATTCAACGGATTCGTGCCTGATGAGAACCGTCTGGGAGAAGAGCACACCGTTGGCGCGGCAACAACCCACTTCGCCCGCCCGGTAGTCGCATTAACTTACGCCGCCGCCTACCTGGGCATCGCCTCGGGCGCGTTTGAACTGGCCGTAGAAGGGATGGCCCGCCGCTACCCCAGCGGTGCCCGGCGGTTGGACAGTCCAATAAACCAGCGGCGCATGGCCGAGATGGGCACCCAGATAGAAGCAGCGCGGGCTCTGCTTCTTTCAGCAGCTTCGTCCTTCGACCAAGGGCGCGCCGCCAACCACCTTCTTTACATGCAGGCCAAGGTTGCCTGTTCCGAAGCCGGAGTAAGGGTGACCCAGGACTTGATGACATCTTTCGGCGGAACGGCCTTCGCCGGACGCCTGCCCTTCGAGCGGTATTTCCGGGACGCCAGGGCCGGAATGGTGATGGGAATGGCCAACGACCTGGCCTACCAAAATATGATTCCCCTCATGTTTCCGGAGAATTAAGCCCAATCTTCACCATTTAGAAAACCGTAGTACAATGGGGCGAGAAATTCGGTGACACCCCATTCTAGGAAATACCATGCCACTGATTGAACATAGCGAGATACGAATGCCCGCTGCGGTGGACAATCACCGGGAGCGGACCTTCGTCTCCAAGGAACAGGGAGCGGTTTCGCTCACCATCAAAGAAGTCGAGCTTAACCCGGGCTGGGAAGGCCGCCTGCACACCCACCCCACGGACATCGCCATAATGGTGACCGTCGGAGCGGTTCAACTGATTCTGGGAGACGAAGTTTCCACCATCAGAGCCGGCACAACCATGTTCGCTCCCCCCGGAGTGCCACACAAACTGGTCAACCAACTATGGGTCCCGGTCCGGATGCTGGTGACCTATCCAACCACCGACCTGGAAACCGATTACCTGGAATAATGCCCCGGCAAAAATAAACCTAGGAGTCTATGATGGCGCAAATCACCCGGACCGCCTTAAAGCCACAAATCATTCCCACCAACGCAGGACTGCGCACATTCGCTGCGCCTCCGACTGCGTTGCAAGAAGACATCGTGCCCAATGATTTGTTCTACGTCCGTAATCATTGGAAGGACTGTCCGGAGATTGATATAGCCACATATAAACTGGCGGTTGACGGCCAGGTCGACAATCCCCTGAGCTTGAGCTACGAAGACCTTAAGCAGTTGCCTCAAAAGAGATTCCAAGTCACTTTCGAGTGCTGCGGCAACAGCCCCGTGCCGGATTACTGGACCAAGGCCCTGCGCATCAGCACGGTGATGGAGGGTATAAAGGGACACGGCATCATGGGCAACGCCGAGTGGGCCGGGGTCTCCCTGAAGGACGTGCTGGAAAAGGCCGGGGTGAAGGATTCCGCTGTCGAAGTGATGTTTGAAGGAGCCGACCACGGCCCCGACGAGACAGTCGGCGACCCTCCGGAAGTTACCTACGAACGCAGCCTGCCCATCGCCAAAGCCATGCACCCAGACACCCTGCTGGCCTACGAGATGAACGGCGAGGCTTTGCCCTTGAACCACGGTGCCCCGCTGCGCCTGCTGGTCTCGGGCTGGTACGGCATGAACTC
The DNA here is from genome assembly GCA_963997925.1 of uncultured bacterium. Lineage (GTDB taxonomy): Bacteria > Chloroflexota > Dehalococcoidia > Lucifugimonadales > UBA3495 > UBA11650. The sequence goes on along the minus strand of CAXEOX010000026.1, from coordinate 22,844 downwards.
GGTCAAGTGGCTGGTAGGCATCCACGTTCTGGACCACGAGTTTAAAGGCTTCTACATGACCGAGCGTTATATGACTACCAACGCGCCCGGCTCGGCTGAACCGTACACCTACTACACCAAACTGAAGGTCAAGTCGATAGTCACCAATCCCGCGCCCGGTGAGATTGTCCCCGCTTCGGGATACACCTTGGCCGGGGCCGCGTGGTCCGGTGAAGACCAGATAACCAAGGTGGAGATCAGCACCGACGGCGGCGCTACCTGGGCTCCGGTGGACACCGTCCATCCTCGCAGTGACTATTCATGGAACCGGTGGGAGCACCGATGGACCCCGCCGGGACCTGGGAAATATACCGTGATGTGCCGGGCCACCAACAATCTTGGCGATACCCAGCCGTTGGAGTTTCCCAACATCTACGATGGCCGGGGTTACGGCAACAACATGGTGTTCCCAAACGAGGTTGAGGTCCGTTAAAGTGAAAGCTGTCCCCCTTCCCATATCATTTCTTCTGGTACTTGCCATGACCATCGCCCTGATGATTTTTTTCGGGGCGTGGGCAGTTTCAGCCGACGTAACTGAACGGGACAGAGTGTTCGCCTTCGCTGTACCCGGCGGCACATCCTCTTTAATCGCAGATGCCGACTCCACCGGGCAACTGGCCCTGGGAGACTCGAGGACCACCGAGGGCAACCACGCCGCTGATACTTGGTGGGGCAACGGTCTGCTCCGAGCCTGCCCGCTGCACTAGATGCCCTGGCTAAATATTCCGGAAGCGGGAAGAATCGCCGATCTGACGGCTCCGTACCATGGCATTTCTCCCCGTCAATGATGAGGTTACCTCCGTTCGTGGTGAGCCTGTCGAACCACCCAGTCACGATTTCAAACAACCACGAGGATTTTTTGATTCATGCTTAACCTAAGCGCCTCCAGACTACCCTGGGGGATGCACTACAGTTGGGTCATAGTGGCCATCTTGGCTATTGTGCAGATTCTCGCCACATCCATAAGCATGGCCGCCGGTATTCTTGTGCCACCCTTGACCGACCCCGACGGCCAGTTCGGCTGGAGTGTCGGCACCATCGTCATGGGCCTGGCAACCTACTATTTGGTGGGAGCAATGACCGCCCCCATCGCTGGGTGGTTGGGAGACCGATACGGGGCCAGGCGCATGATGTTCGCCGGCGCGGTTCTGTACGGAAGCAGCATGATTCTGATGGGCTTCGTACAAGAACTGTGGCAATTCTTCATCGTCTTCGGAGTTATGCTGTCGATGACCCAATCCATCTCCATGGTGCCCTTGATGGCATCCGTAAGCGGTTGGTTTCGACGGCGATTGGGATTGGGGACCGGACTTTTATGGGCCGCGGGAGGTGTGGGCACGGCCATCATCGCTCCGCTGACCGGCTACCTATTGGAGAACTACGGTTGGCAGGTCACGTTCTGGAGCCTTGGTATAGGTGGGGGCACAATCTTACTGGTCCTAAATACGTTCCTCCGCAACCGGCCCGAGGACATCGGCCTAAAACCCTACGGCGCCATGGACAATGATCCCCTATCCGCCGTCCGTAGCGCCGAGTTGGAGAAACTTCGGGTTAAAGTATTCAACCAGCATGTCCGGCGCACCAGAGCATTCTGGAACTTGCCGGCCATCCACGGCCTGGGATGCGCCGGACACGGTATAGTCCTTATTTTCTCCATCCCCTTCGCCGTCTCGGAGGGCATAGGCCTAACCCAGGCGGCGGTGATTCTTACGATAATATCTCTGGTCAGCATTTCCAGTCGGCTCCTGACTCCGGTGCTGGCAGAACGGTACGGCTCCAAGCGAATCATGGCCAGTTGCCTGTTCACTCAGGGAATCACCGTGATAATCCTCTTCTGGGCCCACGACCTCTGGACCTTCTATCTGTTTGGCGCCTTGTTTGGAATAGGATTCGGTGGCGAGTGGACCGGCTATCTCGTGATAAACCGGCAATACTTCGGCAACGGACCCATGGGCACCCTTTACGGCTCGCAGATGACCGGAGCACTGTTGGGACACGCGATAACCACAGCGCTCGGGGGAGTAGTGTTCGAGATCTTCAGGTCTTCCGGAATCATAGATCCTTACACAGTCATCTTCGGCTTATCGGTCGCATTCAGTGTAGGCGGAGCAGCGGTCATCCTGACCTTAGAATCCACTTCCAAGACGCTGATTCCCGACTGGGAGATGTCACTGCCCGAGGAAGCCCGTTCCGAAGTCAGCGGGATTCCCGGTCCTAGATCTATTACGCCTGAACCGGCCTCCGGAGACGGCTAAGACTGGCAACGTTTAGAGAAGGAACACCACCATGCCCAAACTGATCGACCTGACTCTGACACTGGGAAGCCCTCGAGTGTCCGCCGTTCCCGGCCTCATCGGCGTGACCATGGTGCCTCTGCAAACCCATGAATCCCACACGCGCTCCAACACCAAGCTGACACTGGCAACGCATATCGGCACCCACGTCGACGCCCCCTACCACTTCCATCCCGACGGCACGACCGTGGACAATATGCCCCTGGAGCGGTACTCCGGACCCGCCTTGTTGCTGGACCTACGCCAATCGTCCAAGAGCAAAACACCCATCTCGATGGAGGACCTGGAGCAAGCTGGAGCCACCCCCGACGCTGTCAAGAACACCATCGCGGTTCTATTCACCGGATGGGCCCATAACGAGTCGGGCAACGAATGCTTCTACTCCGACGGACCATACCTGAGCACCGAAGGCGCAGCCTACCTGGCCCGGAGCGAAGTAAACGCCGTGGCCGTCGACTTCCCCATCGACAAACATCCGCCGACTCCCCAGTCCACCATGAGCGATTTTCCGGTGCACCGGCTCCTACTGGGCCTGGGGATTCCCCTCATCGAAAACCTGATTAACCTGGACCAACTGGTCGGCTTGGACTTCGAACTTTGGGCGTTGCCTCTGAAGCTGAAAGACGGCGACGGAGCCGCAACTCGAGCTGTAGCCCGAATTCTGTAACCCCCTCCGGAAGGAATCCAATGACCGGTGATCACACCAACTCCATCCTCCTGGCCACCGGTAATCCAGCCAAGCAACAGAAGCTTGCCTGGTTGGTAGAAGGTTTGGGGCTATCGACTACTACTCCCCAACAGTTAGGATTATCCGGAGTTCCGGAAGAGGAAGGCGGCACCCACCAAGAGATTGCCCGAGACAAAGCGCGAGAGTGGTCGCTGGCCGGGTCGACATTGGCGATCGCTACCGATGGCGGCTTGGTACTCCCGGCGCTGGGCGATAACTGGGAGAGTATCTACACCCACCGGTTCGCCGGACCCGCGGCCGACGACCAAGAGCGAACTCGGCGGCTGTTGGAATTGATGGAACCCTACCACGGCGAGCAACGGGAAGCGACCTGGGTTGAGGGTCTGTGTATCGCCGACCGGGGCCGCATATTAGCTTCCTGGGAACTCACCGGCGGCACGGGTGTTATCGCCGAAGCTCCAAGTGACACTCCCGCGATTCCCGGCTTCTGGGTTTTTTCAGTCTGGCACTTCCCCCAGTTCGGAAGGATCTACAATCAGCTAACCCCGGAAGAGTTGGAGTCCCTAGACGACCATTGGACCAGCCTGCGCCGGTTACTGCGGCGATATTTCCAATCTCACTTCGTGCCCTCCGGACGTTACTGACCCACATATAGTAGCCAAGCTCCCGGATAGGCTACAATGTTCTCACCCAACCCCCACCTTGACTTGATACTTGGAGTTTGCCGTTGACTACTACCGTTGAGATGCCCGCCTCCATAGACGATGTACAGAAGATTCTCCGCGAGCAGCACTACATAAGCGACCGCAGTCTCGCGGTGCCCATATTCTTGAGCCTGAAGCTGCAACGGCCCTTATTTCTTGAGGGCGAGGCCGGTGTCGGCAAGACAGAGATTGCCCGCGCCCTGGCCGCAGCGCTGGACACAGAGTTGATTCACCTCCAGTGCTATGAAGGCCTGGACATCAACCACGCCGTCTACGAATGGAACCACGCTCGCCAGATTCTGGAAATACGCCTGATGGAAGCGTCCGGCCAGGTCGACCGGGAAAGCGCCACCGCCGACCTGTTCAGCGAGCGGTTCTTAATCAAACGGCCCCTTCTACAAGCCATCGACGAAAGTCGTAAAAAGGCTCCCGTATTGCTCATCGACGAACTGGACCGGGCAGATGAGGAGTTCGAGGGATTCCTTCTGGAGATGCTGGGTAACTTCCAAATCACGATCCCGGAACTGGGAACCTACAAGGCGGTCCATCCGCCCATCGTAATCATCACCTCCAACCGGACCCGGGAAGTCCATGACGCCCTGAAACGCCGCTGCCTGTACTACTGGATAGAATACCCCGACTTCCAGAAAGAGCTTCAAATCATCAACGACAAGATTCCTGAAGCCCCCCGCCAATTGGCCCAGCAAGTGACGGGATTCATCCAGGAACTGCGGGAAACCGAGCTCTATAAGATTCCTGGGGTGTCGGAAACCCTGGACTGGACGTCGGCTCTATTAGCTTTGAATCAGTCGGAGCTAGACCCCCAGGTCATCGACGACACCATGGGCATAGTGCTCAAGTACCAAGACGACATCGAAATGGTCCGAGGCGAACCAGTGCGGGCCATGTTAGAGCGGTCCAAGAACCGCGGACCCCGGCGGGGCAGACGTGGTGGCGGCGGTGGCGGCCCGTGACCCAAACCACCAACGGCGTCCAAGAGGACGGCGGACACATCATGCATAACCTGATGATGTTCGGCGAAACGTTGCGCAAGATCGGGCTGGACGTAGGCTCTAGCAACATGCTGGACCTGGTTCGGTCGTTGGAGCACATCCCCATCGGCCGCAAACAGGATTTTCAACAAGCGGCGCGCTCTATCCTGGTTCACCGTAAGCAAGACTTTCCACTGTTCGATGAGGCCTTTGAGGTGTTCTGGCGTAAGCCGGCCAGCGGACAAACCACACGCGACCTCCGCTCTCTGGGAGAACAGCGGCGCTACCGCAACCCTCAAGTATTCCCACCTACCGGCGGCGACGGCGGCCAAGAATCTGGCTCCGACGGAGAGGATGATGAAGCCGGAGACCGGGTGGACTTGACTAGGACCTACAGCGCACGGGAAGTTCTAAGAGGTAAGGACTTTTCTGATTTCAGTGGACTGGAGATTGCTGAAGCCAAACGGGTGATGGCAGAACTTTCTTGGGACCTGGGAAACCGGCGAACCCGCCGCACCACTCCTGGAGATGGAGAGCGGATAGATCTGCGCCAGACCATGCGGAGGAACCTCAAGTACGGCGGCGAACTGTTGGAACTGCCGCGCCGGGAGCGCAAGGTCAAGCCCCGGCCTCTGGTATTGATCTGCGACGTCAGCGGCTCCATGGAGCGGTACACCCGGATGCTGCTGCATTTCATCCACGGCATCGCCAGGGGACAGCAGCAGGTTGAAGCCTTTCTGTTCGCCACCCGGCTGACCCGCGTCACCCGCTACATGAACTATCGAGGCATAGATCAGTCGGTTACCGAAGTATCCCGTGCGGTCCCCGACTGGGCTGGAGGAACTCGCATCGGCCAAGCTCTGAAGACGTTCAACTTCCAGTGGTTGCGGCGGGTCAAGAGCGGAGGAGCCGTGGTGCTGGTAATCTCGGATGGATGGGACCGTGGCGAGCCGGAGCTGTTGGCCCAAGAAACTTCCCGGCTACAACGCAGTTGCCACCGCCTCATCTGGCTAAATCCCCTGTTGGGATCCGCTACTTACCAGCCCTTGACCCGGGGGATCCAAGCCGCGCTTCCCTACATAGACGACTTTTTGCCGGTCAACAACCTGAACAGCCTGGATGCTCTCGCTCAACACTTGAGCAACCTGGAACCGCAACGAAGTCTCGGCCCCCGGTATCGACCGCCAGCACCGGAAGAGCCGGAAGTGGTGGAAATGCCAACAGAGAGGCGGGAGATTAACCCGGCCTTGGGACCAACGTTCCGGCATCCGATGTGGGGCCGAAATCCCTAGCATATCTCCGGTCGAATGAATCAAGAGGTTTCGATGCCCTTCTGTCCATACTGCAGCCACCAAGTCGAATCTACCCACATCTTCTGCGGCGGATGCGGTAAAGCCCTCCCCGCGGAGTCCTCTTCTAGCCTTGAGGAGTCGCCAGCCGAGCAGCCGAGACCCATCTTGCCCTACCGAATCTCTCCAACTCGCATCCTGGTAATGACGGCGGTTTCAGCAGGTTTTTATCTTTTATATTGGTTCTATATCACTTGGCAGCAATATCGCAACCACACCGGCAACAAGGTATTTCCAACGTGGCATACCCTCAGTCTTACGATTCCTGGTTACGGCCTTTTTCGTACTCACGCCCACATGCGCGTGTTCAAGGAACTGCTTATCGATACCGGCGTTCCGTGCACGATTAGCGTTGGCTGGGTAATAGCTCTAGTGCTCCTTATAAACCTGTTAGGAGTCGCATCGTTGTTCCTCCCTGGAGGCCTCTTCAATGATGGTTTGATTTCTTTCTGGGTTGCCTTTGTCAGGGCCCTCCTGAACATAGCATCCGTCGTTGTTATATTTGGTATCCTCCAGCATGTTCAGCAAAATCTGAACCGGTATTGGGCAAGCTTAGAAAACGTAACTGTGGTTGACTTGAACATTGGCGCCGGGGAAATTATCCTCGGGGTCATCGGAGTCCTCACTTGGATCATCACCGTTGCTAGCCTCGTAAGCCCCGCTTTTCGGGCTAATGCTTAAGAGTCTGACATTTTGACCGCCATCGCAGGAAAGCAATGGCTGCCCCGGAACTCACCGGCCCAAACTAAACCTCTCCCGAAAGCCCAGTTCCACGACGCCGAAAGCAACTCCAGCCAAAAGGGCACCAGCGACCGCATCGAGTATGAAGTGATTGCCAGTGATGGTGATTGCCAAGAAAGTCATAGCTGGATACAAAACCCCCAAGACCTTTACCCATCCCCTCAGGCTCCTCAGAAACAGAACCCCCAGTATCAGCGTCCAACAGAAGTGAAGGCTGGGCATGGCGGCATGGGTATTGTAGGTGGCAGCCATAGCCGGACCGCCGTACAAGGAGGGCCCAAGAACTTGGATGGTGTCCACAAACTGGGAAGTTATGTCGAATGGTGGAGAAACCGGGTAGACCGCAAAAATCACCAGGGCGAATACCAAGCTGACTGCGACAACCGTTCGGTAGTAGTAAAACCGGGGCCGGTTCCGGATGAAGAGGACTAGGCCCACTCCCATGACGACGGGCCAATACGTGATGATGTAGACCCAGTTGAGGACCGCTACCAGGATCTCGGCGTTTCCCAGCATCCAGGCTTGCCATGCCGGTTCCCAGAACAACCCGAGCCTTATTTCCAAGTCGATTACTCGAAGGGCGTTTTGAAGTCCGGTTTCGTCCGGATGGGCGTAGAACAATCCACGGGTCATCAGGTACACCAGATAGAACCCGATAATCAGTCCCGACTCAGCGGCATGCGGCTTCCATACCCGCAATAGCTTCACCTCGGCAATCTCAGGGTATCGACAATTTTGGAGGCGTCTGCTCCCCGCCATGCTACCCTGTGCGCATAGCTGCTTCAAGCGCAGGGCATTGGGACTATTTCACGGGTTGCTAGCCTCGGTAGTTAGCGATTGACTAGCTAAGCCACCGATAGTATCCTTGGGCTGCTCTAACAGATGAGACGCCTTATCAGCCAATGTCACACCGGAGGAAACGGGTAGCATGACCGCCAGGAATCGAGTGTTCACCAATCTTCAGAGAGACCTGCTTACCAGTGTCCTGAACCGGCTGATACCGGCGGAAGGCCAGCTACCCGGCGCGGGAGATCTGGGGTTGGTCACCTTTCTGGAAACAGTGATTGAAGGGGAAGCCCAACTAAACCGGTTGTTCAATGCAGGTTTGGCCCAGATAGAGATCGCCGCCGGAAATCGGGATTCATCTGGCTTCCAAGCGTTGACCGACGCCGGGAAAGACGCCGCTCTGAAAGAGGTAGAGGCATCCCATCCGCAATTCTTTGATGCGTTGGTGCTGCAAACCTACAACGGGTATTACACCAACCCCAGCGTATTCCAACTCATAGGCTATGGGAAACCCCCTACTCAGGTGACGAACGGCAGCCTGGAGTTGCTGGACGAAAGCCTTCTGGAACAACAGAAGCAGCGGGCGCCGTTCTGGAGGCGTTCCTAGGTCTGCCTCGCAACTCTCCGGATACTTGCCTTTGGCAGTCCGGATTAAAGACTAAGCAGTTAAAGCCAACTCTAGCTGGCGTTCCTGCCTCTGCAGATCTTTCGTCGGCTCCATGACCGGCAGACCCCAATCCCACCTGGCCTTATCCACCGCTTTGAGCACCATATCCGTGTAGTCCCTTGGCGCATAGGTCTTACGGTACATCTTGTCGTAGGCCGTGGTTAAGTGCGGGTAGGTCTCTCGAAGCATGGGCATGAACCACTCTTTGGAGCCGGGCTTCAAAAACAGGACGTTGGCCCCCAAGAACTGAGCCTTATGCATGGCGGCGGCACCAACCACGGCGTTGATACTCTCTTCACTGTCCGAGATACCGGGGAGGATGGGAGCCATCATGACCCCGGCGGTGATTCCGTTCTCCACAAGATCCTGCATCGCTTCCAGGCGAGCCATCGGACTGGGAGCTCCCGACTCGTTGGTCTTCCACACATTTTCGTCGAGGCTGCCGACGCTGAAGTTGATTCTCACATCGGCTACTTCGTTCAGCTCTTGGAGAACGTCCAAGTCGCGACGCACCAAAACTCCTTTGGTAGTTAGCGACGCCGGGTTTTTGAATTCGGTGAGCACCTGCAGGATACGCCTGGTCAACCCATATTCAGCCTCGGCCGGCTCGTATGGGTCGGAGGCAGTGCCGATGGCGATGGCCTCTCCCATCCACCGGGGACGCCGCAGCTCATCTCTCAGAACTTCCGGGGCATTAACCTTGGCAAAAACGCGCTGCTCAAACTCCAACCCTGGGTCCATGCCCCAATACTCGTGGGTAGGACGGGCGTAGCAATACCGGCAGGCGTGGCGGCAGCCTCTGTAGGGATTCAAAGTCCACCGGAAGGGAAATCCTGGGATATCCAACCGATTAAGCATCGATTTGCAGTGAATCTCTTGTACGTCGGCGCCTGCCATGAGAACTCCTTAAGTAGGGCAATATATTAACTCATTTGTTCTAATAATAGGGGCGGCCACACTCAAGGTCAAGAGAATGATGTCACATTTACCGTAGTGCAAACGGCCCGGCTTTTCAGGGCCGGGCAGTCGTACAAGGTTAGCCAAGGAACCCTTAAAAGTCCCCGGCCACTATTATTCGGAAGCGAAGAGGGTTTAGCGACGGTAGAGGTAACCGGCGGAGGTCCGCTCACAGTTGAGACGGCGGTTCAGGTGCAATCCTTCAAGGATAAACTCCACTGCGGAAGCCACGACCTCGGGTCTCTCGTCGGTGGTTACCTTCTTCACGGCGTCGGCCAAGCCGTCAACCTGCGCCAGCATGGCCAGATACTCCGACGCTGGCTTCTCGCTGCTCGTCTCCGCGGTGTTGCCCATATCGAAAGCCGTTACTATCCGCTCCAACTCGTCCACTTCGAACATTCCGCCGAAGACACGGAGAACGCCCCGGCGGGTCAGATCGTCGGTAACCCGGCTCTCGCGGCCTTCCTCAAATGTTTCCAGTTCTATCTTTCCGGAGAACGATGCCATGATATAAGGCAGGTCGCTGGTTCTGGGACAGACATATTGTTCACCGTGAATGATTGACCGTCGCAACGCGTTGCCCAGCAAGGTCTCAAAGTTTGAGATGGAGACCCGGCAGCTTACGCCGGAGCGCTGGTTAATCTCGCTGCTCTCCCTGGCTTGACTGGTAATCTCGGCCAGAATCTCTTTCATGTAATACGGAATCACCATGCTGTCCTCGTCGGGGAATCGGGTCCGCTCCTGATCCATGATGGCAATTTCTTCTTCGATGGTCTTGGGGTAGTGGGTATGGATCTGGGAGCCGTAACGGTCCTTCAACGGAGTCACGATGCGTCCGCGGTTGGTGTAATCCTCCGGGTTGGCGGTGGATACCACGTACACGTCCAAAGGCAACCGGATGCGGTATCCTTTGATCTGCACGTCACGCTCTTCCATCAGGTTGAACAGACCAACCTGTATGCGTTCCGCTAGGTCAGGCAATTCATTGATGCAGAAGATGCCCCGGTTGGTGCGCGGCACCAGACCGTAGTGGATAACCAGTTCATCCGAAAGGTAGTGTCCTTCGGCCACTTTGATGGGGTCGATCTCTCCGATAAGATCGGCGATGGAGATGTCAGGAGTCGCCAGCTTTTCCGAGTACCGCTCGTCTCTGCCGATCCACTGGATCTGTGTATCGTCGCCTTGCTCCGCGACCTTATTGCGGCAGACTCGGCAGATAGGAGCATAGGGGTCGTCGTTAATCTCGCAGTCGGCAATCTTGGGGATAAATTCGTCGAGTAGAGTCACCATACTGCGGATCAGGCGGGACTTGGCCTGTCCGCGTTCTCCAAGAAGGATAATGTCCTGTCCGGCGAGAATCGCATTCTCAAGTTGAGGTATGACGGTATGTTCAAAGCCAATGATACCGGGGAAGACAATCTCTTCCGACCTAATCTTGGCGATTAGATTCTTACGTAGCTCTTGGCGTACCGGCAGTACCTGATAATTGCTGGCGCGTAGGTCTCCGATGGTTCCGGGCAGGGTTGATAACGTCATCTTCTATGCTCCGATTCAGAGTCGTACCAGTATAGCCGATGCAGGCTGGAGGCGATAGAGATTTACATAACCGCCCGTAAAATCCTTCAACGACCCCAGCCCGTATTACCAGTAATACGCCGGAGAATGTTTATAAGTTTCACCAGACTTATCCAACCGCCTAGCTACTCGGTTCAATTTCCAAGCGATGGCACCTTAGTCTATAATTACTATCAGAAAACGGTCGATGAACGGTCGTTTCGGAGCAGCGTGATGTTGCATCGTCTTGCCCTACCTTTGATATTTTTCCTGTTCCCCCGAGTGGGGCCGCCGATATTCCGGTTCGTCAGGCTTATCTGGCGGCTGAACTTCGACAAGCGGGTGCCCTTTTTCTTGAGGACATCGGTGCCGCTGGCTATCCTCTATTTTCTGCTTCCCATCGGCCTGATACCGGATACGCTCGGCTATCTGGGCAAATTCGACGACATCATAATCCTGGCGATGGCGGTGCTGCTGCTGACCAAATTGGCGCCGCGCCATGTGGTAGACGAGCACAGCGGCAACAGGAAGAAAGATGACCGGCCAAAAGAAGAAGATCCCGACAAGATTGTTGAGGGTTCCGGCCACATCGTCGATGACGAGTAGCCTTCAATCACTGCTGCTGAATGTTAGCTGAACCCGCTCACGGCACATCCATCGTTCCCTCTTCCGGCATGGCCTTATACATCCATGTCCCCTTTTGCAAGACCAAGTGCCCCTACTGCGACTTCAATACCTACCAGGGCATTGAGCGCCTGATGGACCCCTACATGGGAGCTTTAACCCAGGAAATCACCCAGTGGGGGAAGCTACTGGAGGGACCGGTGGTGAACTCGGTGTTCTTCGGTGGGGGCACGCCATCATACCTAAGCGAGGGTTACATCGGGCGCATATTGGAATCCGCAGGCTCATCTTTCCAACTCGGGTGCGACGCGGAGATTACTATCGAGGCCAACCCCGGCGACCTGGACTTAGAGGCCTGCCAGCGGCTGGTTAAAGCGGGAGTCAACCGCCTCAGCATCGGAGTGCAAAGCCTGGACAACGGCCTACTGAGCATCCTGGGCCGCCGCCACGATGCGAATCAAGCCATGGAAGCATTGCAGATCGCCCGGAGTGGCGGTCTTTCCAATATCAACCTGGATTTCATGTACGGCCTGCCCCATCAAACTATGTCCCAGTGGAAAGACACGATGCAGCGAATGGTCTCGCAGCGCCCTAACCACATATCCCTGTACTGCCTTACTTTGGAAGAGGGCACGCCGCTACACCATTGGGTTGAAACCGGCAAGCTCCCCCAGTCCGACCAAGACCTAGCCGCCGACATGTATCACTACGCCGCCGATCTGATGGAACAAGAAGGCTACCAGCACTACGAGATTTCCAACTGGTGCCTGCCCGGCTTCGAGTGCCGCCACAACCTGTGCTACTGGCTCAACCAGCCGTATCTGGGGGTTGGCCCTGGAGCCCATTCCTGCTTGGGAACATTCCGATTCTGGGACATCTCCGCTCCCGGAACCTACATCAAGGCAGCCAACGACTGGTCGGCCACCAGCTCGCCACCTGTCGTCGAGCTAACCGAAGAGGTCTTGAACAGCGTCTTACCAGTGGACCACCAGGAATTCATCGACCCGGAGACCTTTTGCTCTGAGACTATGTTTCTGGGGCTACGGTTGCTTGAGGGTATGAACCTAGCGCAAGTCTCAGCACAGGTAGGGATAGACCTGGCTCAGCGTTATGAATCGGAGATTCAAGACCTGACCGAGTTGGGGCTACTGGAACAGGTAGGGCCCAGGCTGCGGCTGACCAAATCTACCCATCTCATCGCCAACCAGGTATTTACTCGGTTCGTTGAGTGATACTTGTACTTGTGCTACCCGATTCTTCCTGCTGATGCTATTCTTTAGGGCAACCGTGATCAAGGACTAACCAACCATGTTCGTAATCGGCACTGCGGGCCATGTGGACCACGGCAAGTCTACTTTGGTCAAAGCCCTCACCAACATCGACCCCGACCGGCTCAAGGAAGAGAAAGAGCGGGAGATGACCATTGACCTGGGCTTTGCCTGGCTGACCTTGCCCAGCGGACGTGAAATTTCCATCGTCGACGTGCCCGGCCACGAGCGGTTCATCAAGAACATGCTGGCCGGCGTCGGCGGGGTCGACCTGGCCATGCTGATTGTCGCCGCCGACGAAAGCGTCATGCCCCAGACCCGGGAACACCTGGCCATCTTGGATATTCTCCAGATCCGCCAAGGAATCGTCGTCATCACCAAGACCGACACGGTGGACGAGGAATTGGTGGAGTTGGTCAAGGCCGAAGTGGAAGACTTCCTTGAGGGGACGTCCTTCCAAGGATGTCCGATGGTGGGCGTTTCTGCCTACACCGGCGACGGCTTGGACGAGCTTAAGGACGTTCTCGACAAAGTCTTGGACAACACGGAATCCCGCCGGGACTTAGGGCGGCCCAGGCTGCCCGTGGACCGCAGCTTCTCCATAACCGGATTTGGGACTGTGGTAACCGGAACGCTTATCGACGGCGCTTTTACGGTAGGGCAAGAGGTGGAGTTGGCTAATTCGGGCCGCCACGCCCGGATCCGCGGTCTGCAAAGCCACCAGTCCAAGGTCGACCAATCCCAACCCGGCGTGCGACTGGCAGTAAACCTCTCCGGCCTGTCTCGCAGCGAAGTACCGCGGGGCGAAGTACTGACTTCCGCTGGATGGCTCCGAAAGACCAACCGCTTGGACGCCAGGGTCACGATGGTCAAAGGCGCGCCCCACGCCCTGAAACACAATGAAGGTGTCTCCTTCCATCTTTTCACCAGCGAAACCACCGCTAGAGTCAGACTGTTGGACGTTGACCGCTTGGCCGCCGGTGAAGACGGCTGGGTCCAGATTCTCCTCGAAGATTCCCTGCCCATGGTCAAAGGTGATTTCTTCGTGATTCGGTCCTCAGAAGACACTTTAGGCGGCGGGCAGGTTGTAGACCCGAACCCCCGGCGCAGGCATCGGCGCTTCACCCCTGAAGTCATAGAACGGTTGATGACTCTGGACCAGGGCTCCGGGGAGGACATCCTGCTGACAGTGGCCGAACAGTGGGGACCATGCGACGCTACCGTCCTGTCCCAACGCTCCAATCTTCCAGCCACCGAGGTTGTCGAGCGCATCGAAGCCCTCGAATCCCAGGGCGACGTGGTCGTTCTGGGCGAGATGGGCACCGACAGCGACGCCGTAGTCTACTCCACGCCAGGGTGGAACACCATGACCGGCAAGCTCTTCCAGAATCTGCGTGCCTATCACGATCAATATCCCATGCGCAGTGGTGCTCCCGCTCAAGAAGTCCGCAGCCGGTCGGGTCTCTCCCAAGCCATCTTCCTCAAGGTGCAGGCCCGGTTGACCGGCCAAGAGTACCTGGTAGAAGACGGAACCCATCTTCGCCTCCCGGATCACGAAGTATCCATGACGCCGGAGATGGAACAGAAAGTTACGGCCTACATCAAAGCTTTGGAAGATGATCCCTATTCCCCACCCAGCGATAGCCCTCTCGATGCCGAGTTGCTTGGCGTCCTGGCTGATGAGGGCAAGGTTGTCCGGGTTAACGAGTCGGTGGTGTTCGCCGCTTCGGCCTACCAGGAGATGACCAACCGTATCACCGAACATCTGAAAGCCAACGGCAGCATCACCGTGGCCGAAGCTAGGACCATGTTCGATACCAGCCGCAAGTACATTCTTCCCCTTTTGGAGTACATGGACCAACAGCGCGTGACTCGCCGGGTGGGCGACGAACGGGTACTGAGGTAACCAGCCATGCCCCTGGATCTGGGAAAAACCATGCTCCAGTTGGACCGGGTAAGCCGCGGTCTGGTCGCCGATAGCGGCCACAAAGAGACCCGCCTAACAGCTTTTATTGAAGCCGCATCCAAGGTCGACGCCGCGACGGCGATAGCCAAGACGGGATACGATCCGGACCGCCCCTTTCTGGCCGCCCAGGTTTTAGACAGCTTGCTGGGCAGCTACGCCCCGGTAGAACCGCCGATGGACTGGTGCATAGTGGCCGTGGACGGTTCTCACATCGACGTGGACCGTCACCTGCCCGTGGGTTGCTACCTAATCAACATGGGCGGCTGCTCCCTGACCTACGGCTCCCAACCCGATGCCAGCTTCTTCAGCCAACCCAGCCTTTACCACAGGCCCGAGGACTTGTACCTGACCGACCCGTCCAACTCGGCCCGTGAAGAGCCCGTGGCGGGACCGTTGCTTGGTCTGTTACGAACCGTTCAGGAGTTGGAACGCCTGGCCCAAGCCATCGCAGAGGTCCCGGCTGGACTACCCACCCTGGCGCTGGTGGACGGCTCCCTGGTAATGTGGGGATTGTCGGGCCAGGGATACCCTCCATTCATCAAAGAAGCCATCATCCAAGACCGCTTGTTGCCCGCCATGGACCGATTGCGGGAAGAGTCTCAACATCGGCCCCTTTGCCTGGCCGCCTACGTTTCCCTACCCCGCAGCGCCGAGGTAGTGAACGCCGCCCGGAGCAGTCTTTGCCCTTCGGACCTGTCCCAATGCCGCAACGTTTGCAACAACCGCCGTAGCGTCCAATCGCCCTGCGACCTATCCAACGATTTTATAGACCGGGATCTGTTCCAACGGACGCTGGATCCGGGGTGTCGTTCAGCAACATATCAGACCAACTCATCGGTGCCACGAGAAAGCTACGGTGAACACCAGGTCTGCTTCTTCTACCTGAACTGCGGAGAGGAGATCGGACGCATAGAGCTGCCCCAATGGGTCGCCCAGGACGAGAGACTTCTTGCCCTTTGCCACAGCCTGATTCTCGACCAATGCCGTAGGGGTCAAGGCTACCCGGTGGCAATCTCCGAGGCCCACGAGCAGGCAGTTATCAACGGCGCCGACCGTCAATTCTTCAAGCAGATGCTGGCGGAAGCACTGGAACGAGAGGGCCTGCCGGTCTACACATCAGAGAAAGACCGCTCCAAGCGGACGCCCTGGCTGTAACGCTAGTTTTAGGCACCGATCAGTCCAAATCGCCTTTGAATCAGTCTCGATCGCCGAGGAGGCGTGAAATGTTGCATACCCGTATCTGTCACCTGCTCGGTATCGAGCACCCCATCATCAGCGCACCCATGGGCTCCGCTGCCGGGCCTCAGTTGGCTGCGGCTGTCTCGGAGGCCGGGGGATTCGGTATGATTGGCACCGGCATCGGTCCCACCGGATCCTGGATGCGGGAGCAGATAAACATCGCCAGAGAGTTGACCGACAAACCTTTCGGCGTTGGTTTTATAACCAGCTCTCTCGGGTTTGAAGACGCGATCCAGGTTTGCCTGGAGGAGCGGGTTGCTGCGATAGGTCACTCCTTCGCTGACGCCTCCCCATACATCCCGGCAGCCCACGCCGCAGGAGTTAAAGTGATGGTTCAGGTTCAATCCGTGGCTATGGGATCGGCGGCGGCCCAAGCTGGGGCAGATATCATCACCGCTCAGGGCACTGAAGCAGGTGGACATACCGGTTATTTGGGATCCCTAGCCATCGTTCCCGCCGTCATAGAAGTTGCTGGGGGCATCCCCGTGATTGCCTCAGGAGGAATAGCCGACGGCCGGGGAGTTGCCGCCGTGTTGATGCTCGGAGCGGAAGGGGCATGGATCGGGACCCGGTTCTCCGCCAGCAGGGAATCGGCCACTCCCGACTGGGGCTTGGAACGCATACTTGAAGCTGGCGCCGACGACACGGTTCTAACCAGGGCCTTCGACCTTGCGCTAGAATCACCCTTCCCAACCTCTATCGGAGATCGGGTACTGCGCAACGATTACACCGACGAGTGGCACGCCCGGAACGAAGAGGTTATCGCCAACCGGCATGACCTTCAGCCAAAGTTGAACGAAGCTATGCAATCAGGCAACGTTAGGCTCGCCCCTATCCGGGCAGGTAACGCATCCGGTTTGATCAACGAGATTCTGCCTGCGGGCGACATCGTTCGGCGCATCGTGGCTGAGACAGAAGCCATTCTGCGCAGCCGGCCCGGTCAGGTGCTGGGCGGATAACTCCCACTTAATAATCTCATCGCTTGGCACCGGTTGATTTCGGATCACTGTCCGATGGACTTTGGTCCGCCGCCAAGTATTCCGTAAACTCCTGGATGCTACTGAAGCTAGCAACTGTCTTCAGGTAGTCCTCCAGCGAATCGCTGCGTCGACGCAACTCTTTCAACTGTTCGTTGATGGGGCTAACCGATGCTGGGCTGTCGGCGTAGGAACCGTGGAAGGCGAAGTAGGCCTGGTTGATTTTGCGAATGAACCGGCTGTTGTCAGCGATGAACTGGCGGCGTTCCTCCATGTAGGCCTCGGCCTCCTCAATCTTCCCTCGGGCCAATAGTTCCTCGGCTTTCAACCGGGTTTCCCGCATCGCTTCGTTAAAGTCTAATGCCCCTGGGATCGGTGGGGAACCGGACTTGGGCCCCCTGGCGCCCTTCTTACCGGTCATGGCGGAGAAGGCAAGGTCGCCTATCTCCTGCCCCCCCAGTGTGGCCGCCGTTTCATTCAAGGTTGTCATCTCGGAACTGTCCCAGAAATGCTGACCTAACGGCTGGAAGAAGAACCAATGGTGCAGCCATTCATGGGCGGTAATCACGACGGCGTGGTGCATGCTGCTCGCATCGGAAACCACGCTGGGGTAGGTGGCCACTCCCCCGGTGTTCTCCACCAATGCAGACAAGTTTTCTTCCCGAAGAACCAACTCCTCGATCCGGTTCCGTTCTTCCTCGCTGATGCCTGGCGAAAGAAGGATGGTCTCTTGGCGATGGATCCGGTCCCTTGGCGACAATACCAACACCGTGGGAGAACTAGAGTACACCGTATCCACCGGCGGAAAAATCAGACCGATGCGAGACTTGAAGTTGGCATCACCGAGGATGGAGCTAATCTCGGCTTCTACCGCCTCTTCTACCTGGGGCCGCATGGCCGCGCGCCGCTCCACAATCTCTTCTATCTCGGTGCGCATTGACCGAGCTTCTTCGGCCGAGAGAGCTTCACCGTTAGTCGTTGAGAACGACAAGCGGCGCTCCAAGCTTCTTTGCCTGCGTCCCATCTCAAAAAAGTCCTGAGCAAGTTGGTTCTTAACGCTTCGGACGTCTTCCGATACCCATGGAAGGAGTTGTCCAGTTTGGCGCACCCATTTGTCCATGAAGTTGGAAAGTTCCCATTGGAGCAGGCTGTATTTGTAGGGAGACACTGCCAGGTCCAGAGGCGAAGGACGAAAATCTCCCCGACCGGCAGTCAGCACCACTACGGACAACGATAGAAACAACACTGCGGTGCGGAGAGCCTTGACCATGAGAGCAATCAGGCGAGGACGTGGTACCGGTAGCTGGAAGTCAAAAGATCTCCCTCTTCGAATCGGCTGAACCTTAAGGGAGTGATGTCTATGGAAGAGGCGCTGCCCTGCGCAATCAATTCGGCCATCGTCAATCCAATCATCGGCGACAGTTTGAAGCCGTGGCCGCTGAAACCCACGGCGCAATACAGACCCTCGATACCCGGCACCCGGTCCAAGATGGGATGCCAGTCGGGAGTTATGGTGAAAAGACCCGACCAACCGCCTCGGAAATAGGAGTCGGCCATGGGCGGCATCCGGCGGGCAATCTTGGCCGAAGCCACGGTCACGGCCGGCATGTCCACGCCTTCATTGTAGTTACCAATAACAAGCTCATCGTCGCCAAAGCCCATCAGTGTCATGTTGGAACTGTCGGGCCGGAAGGAGAAGGACTGGGCGATATCACCGACGATAGGATGCTCCGGTATACGGTCCAGGGGCCTAGTAAGCATGGCGACTTGATGGCGGACCGTGGATAAGGGCAAGTCGATTCCCACCTTGGCCATTACCTCACGGGACCAGGGGCCCGACGCCACCACCGCCACGTTGGTCTCTCGCCTGCCCTCCGCAGTTAATACCGCCTGCACTCGGCCACCAGAAATCTCTATACCCACGGCGGGGTTGCGCAGTTCGATCCGCGCCCCCATCTCTCTGGCTCTGGTGGCGTATGACGTCGTCAGTTGGTAAGGGTCGGCGTAACCGGACTCCGGCTCCCAGGCCATGACTTCGGTCTCATCGACCTCCACCATCGGCGCCAACTCCCGGGCCTGGGCGGCATCGACCACGGCGGTGCTGATGCCCAACTCCTGCTGCATGGCGACATTCTTCTCGATCCCCGGACGGTCGACACCTTCAACAATCACCAGATACCCGGTTTTGACGAACCCCGACGTCCCACCGACCATCTCCCCAAAGTTGCTAAAGTACTTCAAGCTTTCCCATGCCATAGAGGCGGTGACTGGATTGGAATAGTGCATCCGGCAGATGGCTTGAGAGCGGCCCGTGGAGCCGGAACCCAGGACGTCCTGTTCCACCAGGACGGAGTTGGTCACTCCAAGTTTAGCCAGGTTGTACAGCATGCTGCACCCCATCACGCCGCCGCCAATAATCACTACATCCGCAGATTGTTGCATTGTTGGATATCTCCAATTCTGGGGGATTTCCCTATTTCCGCCATGATACATCATCAGGGTCAAGGCCTCCCGTTTCGACCCTGCCGCAAATATCCCACACCAGCCAACGCCCACGCCTGTTGACAGTTGTTGACCGCTGCGGTAGACTTTTACGCAATGAGGCCCATCTCGACAAACCGTTGCATATGTACCTGTCCCCCCACATAGGGGGCAGGATAGTCGTTCGTTCAACGACCTCGTCTTAAGACGAAACCTGCGTCCACCAAGCATGCCGTTTGGTGGACGTTTTATTTTGCCCAATTTTAGGAGGCCATCGTGACTAGTTCTACCGGCGGAGCCCAAACGGAAGCCCAGGAACAGATACACAAGCAGAGCATGGCATTAGCCCCTTCTGCTACCGGAATCATTCCTTTCATGGACGACGAGATTGTCCGGTTGGAAGAAGAGTCCCAGAAATTCCAGAACGGTGAACTGGACAACACCGAGTTCACTCCCTTCCGGCTCCGACAGGGTATCTACGGCCAGCGCCAGGCCGACGTACAGATGATACGAGTCAAACTGCCCGGTGGGATTGTTACCGCCGATGGTTTGGACATGTTTGGGGAGATTACCGAGCGGTTTGCACCTTTGCAAAGAGGTCACATCACCACACGAGAGAACATCCAGATCCACCACATCCCGTTAGACCAGTGCCCTGAGATATTACGCATGTTGGGAACGGTGGGGTTGAGCACCAGGGAGGCGTGTGGCAACACCGTCAGAAACGTCATCAGCTCTCCGGGCGCCGGGATCTGCCCCGACGAAGTGTTTGATCCGACCCCTTATCTGGCGGCTTACGTAAGGTTTGGTGTTCGCCATCCAATCACACAGGGCTTCCCTCGCAAGTTCAAGACGGCCTTCACTGGATGCGACTCCCACGACACCGTGGCCGCCGCGATCCAGGATCTGACCTTCGTCTCACAGACTCGCGAAGTTGATGGAGTCACCCAGCGTGGCTTCAGGGTCTTCGTGGGCGGCGGAACGTCCATCATGCCCCGGCTGGCCAAGCCTTTCTACGACTTCCTACCCGAAGAAGACTACCTTCGAGTAACCCTGGCCATCTGGACAGTCTTTAACAACGCAGTGATGCTGCGCAAGAACCGGATGATGGCCCGTCTCAAGGTCCTCATCGACCGAATCGGCCTGGATGCCTTCCGCGAGCAGGTTGACGAAGAGCTGGAGAAGATAGGACCCATCGACCCCAAGCCTTTGATGGAAGCCGAAGAGATACAGAGGGAAACCCCACCGGCTTTGGACCACCTCTCCTTCGACGCCCTACAACTGAACGGCTCCTCTGCCAATGGTAGCCACGGCGATGAAGAGTTCAACCACTGGACGGAGACAAACGTCTCGGCCCAGAAGCAAGAAGGCTATTACCTGGTCTACGTCAAGGTAACCAGGGGCGACATCACTGCCGCCCAGTTCCACGGTTTGGCCGACATCGTACGCCGCTTCACCGGCGGCCGGGCCCGAACCAACCAAGAGCAGAACCTGGCGCTCCGCTGGGTCCCCGGCCAGTCGTTGAAAGAAGTATGGCAAGCTTTGAAAGCCATCGGCCTAGCGGACTCCGACGTCCACACCATCGCTGACGTGGTTTCCTGCCCCGGAACCGACAGCTGCAAACTGGGCATCACCTCGTCGATGGGCCTTTCCAAGGCCGTAACAGAGGAGATTGCGGGCTGGAACGGTTTGATGGAGGACGAAGGAGTCCGAAAGATCCGCGTCAAGATAAGCGGTTGCCCCAACGGCTGCGGGCTGCACCACATCGCCAACATCGGCTTCCACGGCGCTGCCGTCAAGGGCCCCGATGGCGAACAGATTCCCGCCTATGAGTTGTTCCTGGGTGGTAACTACGGGGACAATCGGGTGGAAGACTCCAGCATCGGCACGCGGATCCCCAAGGTTAAGGTGCCGGCCAAGGCCGTGCCCGGAGTCATCAAAGAAATCACTACCTACTACAAAGAGAACCGCCAGAACCAGGAGAGCTTCAATAAGTTCCTGGAACGGGTGGGCATCGACCAGCTAACCGCCGTCGCCGCCCAAGCTCAGAGTATCGCCGCTTCCACTGAAGTTGGTTCCGACCTCTACTTCGACTGGGAGCGGACCAACATCTACAAGCTGGAGCGCGGTGAAGGTGAGTGCATGGTCTAGGGTTAGGGAATGGCAGCCTCACTAAGCGGAAAAGTCGTCGCCTTTTTGGAATCCCGGATGCAATCGGAGATGGCGGGACTCATTGAACGCCATGGAGGAACCCCCTACTCCGCCCCTGTCCTTCAGGAGATATACCTGGAGGACAGCCCCGAGGTACGGCAACTGATACAGGATATCTGCGCCGAGCAGGTTCATGTTGTGGTCCTGCTCACCGGCGTCGGCACTCAAGCCTTGGTAGAGACCGCCGCCGCCATGGGTGTGGAGCAAGAGTTCATCCAGAGCTTGAACAACAGGACAATCATAGCCCGCAGCCCCAAGCCAGGCGGAGTGCTACGCCGTCACAAGATTCACATCGACGTCATGCCCCCGGAGCCATACACCTCGCAGGACTTGATCCAAGCCATCCAGGACATGGATCTGTCGGGGAAAGAGGTGGCCGTGCAGGCTTACGGAGGGCCCAACAACTTTCTCAGCCGCAGCTTGCAGGAAAAGGGCGCCAACGTTCGAGAGGTCACCCTGTATTCCTGGGGCATTCCCGAGGATACGCAGCCGGTGATGGGGCTGATCGATGATTTGGCCCTGGGGAAAATCGATGCCATGGCCTTTACCAGCGGGCCTCAGGTAGAGAACCTGTTGGCCGTTGCCGCTCAGATGGGAAAAGAGGAGTCGTTGCGGGAGAGCTTAGGCCAACCGTCTCTATCGATCGCGTCGATAGGACCGGTGTGCAGCCGAAAGCTGCGGGAGAAGAACATAAAGATAGACGTGGAGCCGGAGCATGTTCATATGGGCAACCTGGTAATCGCCCTGGCCGAGCGCTTAAACCCCGGCGGCTAAGTGGGGGGACTGAAGCTTTAGCCGCTCTTCAGCCAGTTCTTGACCCGGTCCCACGGTGACTGTGCCTCATCCATCCGCTTTCCCCGCCACCACTTCTCGGTGGACATGGAGCGAGGGGTCACGAAGAATAGCAGGTAGGCCACAACCACCATTCCCAGCCCGATCCATATTCCCGGCGGCCAGGCGAAAGCACCCAGAAGGAAAACCACGAATCCCGCCAGCAAGAGCTTGCCCGGTGATAGCCGGGGCATTCTTCGCTGGACGCTGGGCTCCGTTGGAGGAAGTTGTTCCTGCGTTGAACGCACCGGACTGGCGCCGCGTTGAACAGCCTTTAGCAGTTCCACTTCCTTGGAAGGTTCGGTAGGCGCTGCCTCTCCGGCCCGCCTCATAATCTCTTCAATCTCGTCTTGGTACTTCTCAGGCATACCGCCTCCAGTCAGGAAACTCCCGGTTGCTACTAAATCTCTCTGAATCAGGCTGAAGGTTGGCTCCGACTTATTGCCGTGGTTAGGCAATCGATGCCTAGCCTGCAT